>JAGNLV010000003.1:0-300000 GCA_017999435.1 Candidatus Zixiibacteriota bacterium | reverse complement strand
AGGGTAGGACTTTTTTCCGCAGGGAGACTTGTCCTACAGGGGAAGCCCATACACGTCACGGACGGGGACTTCTGCTTGAGGGAGCTCTCTCTGGTGATTACTTATCTTGACGAGATTCCACCGGGGCTGTACTTTGCGAGGGTGTTGGCGACGGCTACACCGGATGAAATCGAATTTCTCTCCGACGTCATTGTAGCTGCAGAAGCGGGGCCGATACAGGTACCGGACTTGGCAGCGGGTGACTGCATCGACTGCTGTACCGAGCAGTACGGACACGCGGGAATTCAGAAGGAGAATCATTATGGAGCGGATGTGGTCGGCGCTCGGGCCGACATACTGGTGCGCTATCCGAACAAGCTCTGCGGCTCGCCCGCCGAGACACTTACCACCTCCAGCCTCGCAACAGTGACGGTGGTCTACGACACCTCCATCGGATACAACGGCCATATTTGGGCTCAAACAGGGTTCTTGAAATGGAGACCTTCCGGATTTACGGATCAGATCAACGCACGTATGTTCGAGGTATGCGAATGTTCGTCTCCGGATCCATCTTGCTTCTACTCGATCACGGATTATGAACACCCGCCTTCAGCGGGTCAACCTCACGAGTTTCAGGTGGAGCTCCAACCCTCCACGGGTCAATGGACGGTGTACATTAACGGGGTACCGTGGAAGACATCGCGGTCGATGGCAATCTGGCAGCAGGTAAAGGGCTCCTGGACTCAGTTCGAAGGTGAGGTAACCCGTCGCGAGAACGACATGGTGGGGGCGTATGGTGACGAATGTGTCTTCTCTGATTGCTCTACCAAGCGAGCTGGGGGAACATACCAGATCGTCACGTTTCGACTGAACGCACGGTTATATTCGACTGATTGGGCTGAGTGGCAAGCCGACACTGTTGGCGAAAGCTCGATCAAAGTCTGGGACGTTAACCCGAGGTAAACAACAGGGTTGCTTACGTAACCTTTCACCCAAACTTCAAATGACCGGAGGATACATGAGTTGCCCCTCCACATTCGCAGGATTACTCGTGGCTGTCACGCTGCTCGCTTCGGCGGCGGCCCAGGATAGACCGGGGCAGCGCGAGGGTGACCCCGCCGTCGAGTCGGCCGCCGAAGCTCTTCAGGTGCTCTATGCCTATACTGGTTTTCCGGAGCTCAACGCGATTCCGGCTAAGGCCGCCGGAGACTACGCGTCGCTGACGGCTTTTTCGGATTCCACGGGACTGTTTCTCAGCGATTCCCTCAAGGAGCGGCGGGTGTGGCGCATCAACCTCCCGCCAGTGTTCTTGGATTTGCCCGATTGGAGTGACGACTGGGTTCGGAGGTATAACCCGAAGGACTTCGTCGCTTTCATTGACTCCACCACGGGCAAATTGGTTTCGATCTTCTCTGTTGCCTCAGCGTCCGAGGCGACTCTTCCCCCCCTGTCCGCTCGTCGCGCCGCCGAACAGGCTGAAGATCTGTGGCTGGGCTTGCCTGACGACCTCCCTAAATGCAAGTTCTTGCAGGCCCTCAACTTCGCCGTGGGGTCGAGTCCCCTGAAAGCCAAGCAGATCATTGCGTACTATGTGGCGATCAGGGATAGGGACAGTATTGGCCAAGTGCAGTTGGTATGGGACGTAATTGGGCGGGGGGTACCGCTACCCAAGCCACCGGCGTTCGCAGGTGAGTCGGGTCCGCCACTGCCTGAGGATAGGTGTATCGTACGGACGCTGGTGGATGCTCGTACAGGGAAACCACTGTACTCGGTGACCGTCTTACCTGGGCAGTAGTAACTCGCGTACTGCAGACAGCCAAGGCCCCACCGGCCCTCCTTTGTCTACGGTGAATGGACCTGGCGGCGTGAGATTGATGGCAGCGAGACGGACATGCCGGCGATATCACTCCGCCCATGCGTCTTCTCCGATTGCGAGTACAAAGTGGACGACGGCTGTCATGGTTTGGGCAAAACCGGCCAGCGCTGGTCGCATGAAAACCGGCTGCTCGAGCAGGCGGCATCTCCAGGCAGCTTAATGTGGTCACCGGACCGGGGGTAGTAGAGGTTCGGAGAGATGTGATTACGCCCGATACTGTCCCACCGGACGGGTACTCGATTGTCCCAGACTCCCTCGGTAAGTTCTACGACGTTTTCAGCGGGGCCTCTTGGGTCGGCAATGTTACACTCTGCTTCACTTACGATGAGTCCTGGCTTACGGGTCCGGAAGACAGCCTCCGTTTATTCCATTACCATGACTCGTCCTGGGGAGATGTAACAGTCGACGGTTCTCCCGACACCGACCAAAACACACTCTGCGGTCGGACGGCTACCCTGTCGCCATTTATCATTGCTGAGCCGTATTGCTGCGAGCTGAGAGGCGACGTAACTGGCGACGGTCTTGTTAAGGTGGCTGACATCACATTCCTTATCGCATACGTGTGGCGGGGCGGCCCACCTCCGAATTGCAGCCTTCATGCTGACGTCACAGGTGATGACCCAACGTACGTGAACGTCGCTGACGTCACGTTTCTGATTGCCTACGTTTTCAGAGGCGGGCCGCCGCCGGTAGCCTGCCCGTGAGTTGACCTATGAGATGCATATATGTAGGCCCGTGACTTCGGTCACGGGCCTTCTCTTTGTCGAACGCGGCCGCTAACCGAGGTGAAAGCTGCTCGGGACCGGTGCCGTGCATTAGAAGTGAGTTGGGGGTTGTGCGTTTCGTCAAGCGCCCGACAGCAACGAATCCATAGCCTGCGAACTACCCCCCACGCCGCTCCCCCCCAGCGGCGGTCACGCGTGAGCATCCCGTCTGCACTGCCGGCTCGGAGCAGCCAAACCCCGTTCAATACAGCGTTGACAAATATGCAAATGGGGCTATCTTATTCATATCGAATCATCGACAGCGAACAGTTCGGTTCCTGTCGGAACGTTCCATTACTCGCAGGGAAGATATGATCATCAACAGCCAAGGAGAATCCGCCATGAAGCGACTTCATCTCATATCCAAACTCATTTCGGCCATGCTCATTGTGGCGTGCGCCGCAGCGCTGGCGCTCGCCGCCGTTCCAACCACGTTCACTTACCAGGGACGGCTAACCACATCGGCCGGCGCCAATGTTCCCGACGGCAGTTATCTGATTCGCTTCGTCATCTACAACGCTCCAACCGAGGGGGTGGTTCTCTGGGACAACGGCTACCGACACGTCACCGTAATCGGGGGGTTGTTTGCCTATACTCTCGGGGATTCCACGGCCCTGCCGAGCACACTCTTCACCGGCGACACCACGCGGTACCTTGGCATCAAAGTAGGCGCGGACCCGGAAATCATCCCCCGCGTGAAACTGAACACCGTCCCCTTCGCCTTTAAGGCGCTATTCGCCGATACGGCAGCCATGGCCTTCGGAGTCGCCGGCGGTGGCGGCGGGTGGACCGACGGCGGACCTACGGTCCGGCTGACGACGCTCACCGACAAGGTCTCGATAGGTACGAATGGAGCGAACAACAAACTCGATGTCACCATGACCGATGCAACGGGCGGCACCGCATACTTCAACCTCGACAACGCCGCCAACCCAACTCCTGCACTCTACAGTGCAACCAGTGGATCGGGGCACGGGATTTCCGGCAGTGCAGTGAGCGGCAGTTCAGCTGGAGTCTTTGGTTATTGCGGTTCGGGCTATGGCGTGCAAGGCTCCAGTGCGTCTAAGTATGGTATCTACGGGACGGGGAGCAAGGGAGTGTTCGGTGAACATCCGACCTCGCACAACTACGGTTATCTGGGAGGCCTGAATGACGGCGTGTTCGGAAAGGACACCAGTTCCGGTTGCAGTGGAACGCTGGGAGGTGAGTATTTTGGCGTTGCAGGTTCAGCCCAGCAGGCAAACGAAGTTGGTATATTCGGCGAGTGTACTTCCGGGGTCGGCATTCGCGCTTCCAGTACAGACAGCACAGGGGTATACGCTTCAAGTGCGTTCGGTCTAGGAGTGTACGGGCTCGGGCGGCGCGGAGTCTATGGGAAAGGCTCCACCTATGGGATTATGGGAGAGCATAGCAGTAGCGGCAACTACGCGACGCTTGGCGAGGATACACGCGCGATTCTTGCTGAAGCGATAGGAAAGTACGACGAGGGGTTATTGGCGCTAAATGATTCCGGAGGCGCAATAGTCACTATCGCGTCGAACCGTACTGGAGTTCTTGCCCAGACTGATACCGGCTCAGGTCATTGGGCAGACTGCTCCGGCGCACTGGCTTATTACGGCAAGGCGGTCTGCGGCTTCGGTGATTCGGCCGGATTCTTCACTGGTAACGTCAAGATCACCCGCTTCTCAGAACACATCGGAGGATTGACACTTCACACCGACAGTCACAATGATCCCGGCCGCTGCGGCATCTTTTTCAGCAATAATCAGCTTGGGACGTTGGAAGGAGACGACACTGAGGATCAGTACTTCGGCTTCTACTCCGGATTCACGGGTAACAGATCGTATGACGCGCACCTTGCGGTCTACGGGAGAAATCCGTCGGGCTGGGGCAGTCGGATAGAGATGTACCACAATGGCACCGACGGCTATCTGGCCACCGACGTCGGTGATATCGCTCTCTTACCCAATCTCAACGTCGGTGTCGGTACCTCCACACCCGGCTACAAGCTCGATGTTGCGGGCTCATGCCACGCGACCAGCTTCCCCACTTCGTCGGACGACCGTCTCAAGGCGAATGTGGCGCCAATTGTCGACGCCCTTGAGAAGATCGAGCAGATAAACGGCGTTTCTTTCGATTGGAATGAGCGATACGACTCCCTCGGACGGTCCTCCGGTCATCGGGAAATCGGCGTCATCGCACAGGAGGTTGAGAAAGTACTTCCGGAGTTGGTTACGACCTGGGGCGACCAGAATTACCGCGCCGTCGACTATGGTCGGCTCACCGCCGTCTTGGTGGAAGCGGTCAAGCAGTTGGCAAAGGAGAACTCGTCGTTGAACGCGGACAACTCCGCAATTCGTCAGCGCCTTGACGAACTCCAGCACAAGGTCGAGCAGCTCATGAAGGTTGACCAATAGGTAGTCGCACAGGGCAGCGAGGATCTGGCCTTCTTTGTGTAGGCGGCCAAGATGTGACCTCGAGTACTGCCGACCAGCAGCACGGGCGTGGCAGTCGTGTCCGACCGCGACGGGGACCGAAAGCGTGGGTGCTGGCCGCGGGGGACGGATTCCCTGCGCTCGGGCCGGGAATGAATGATGCCGTCAACGCCCTGACCGTGTTCAACGGCGCTTTGATCGCAGGCGGCTATTTCACCGCGGCAGGCGGGACCAGTGCCAATTACATTGCCGCTTCGGACGGTTCCACCTGGTCGCCGCTTGGCTCGGGAATGAATGACTGGGTCAATGCCCTGACCGTGTTCGACCGCACCCTGATCGCAGGCGGCCGCTTCACCGTCGCAGGCAGCCTGGTCTCCGCCTAAATCGCTGAGTGGACCAAGTGCTGCAACGGTATCAGAGGGAATGTTGATTTCGATGAAGAGGACAAGGTCACGGTCGTGGATATCACGTTCCTCATCAACCATGTCTTTCGCGGCGGGCCTGCACCGGACTGCCTTGCCGAGGCGGATGTGACGGCGGATGGAAAGTTGGCTGTTGCGGATATCACTTTCCTCATCGCCTACGTGTTCCGCGGTGGCCCGGCTCCGGTAGCGTGCCCGTGAGTTGGCGGTGAGATGCGGATATGTAGGCTCGTGGCTTCGGTCACGGGCCTTGTCTTTGTCAAACGCGACGGGCGGCTGGCAGCCGAGATGGATGGGACCCGTGTCGTCGATCAGCTGCGAAGGGCGGTTCGTGCGTTTCATTCTACGCGAGAGCATAAGGAATCCGTAGTGTGCGACTACCACCCACGTTTCTCCTCCCCGTGGCGGGGCCGAATCGAGCTAAGGAGCGGCCAGCGTCAGAGCGCGGAGTCTGAGAAAGCGGTTGCCTCATTGTACAGTGCTCGTTAATTTGTGGCGTGGTCATAATCGAGCGGTAGCACAACAGCGAGAGTTCTGGGTATCGCGCAAGAGCACATAAATGGAATGAGGCTCAAATCCGCATCATGAAAAGCTATTTCCGCATTCTGCTTGGCAGTAAGAACTGTTTTGCTGAAGAGGCGTACAGGAGCAACTGCATCGCGGCCGGATTCATCACCGACCGAGACCTGACACATCATTTGCCCGACAACTGGCGGGATTTCAACAGAGAGTTCATCCCTGTCTGGATGAAGCAAAACCCTGGCAAGCCCAAGGTATCGGCCGGCCTGGCTTGCGGCATGCTGTGGACCGTGGCCAAGGGCGTTCAGGTAGGGGATGTCGTACTCTGCCCCGACGGCAAGGGGAATTACTTCGTCGGTGAGGTGACGGGCGGATATGAGTACAAGAAGGGAGAAGAACTGCCGCACCGCCGCGTGGTGCGCTGGTTCGACCGGCCCTTGACCCGTGACGAGATGAGTGAGCCGCTCCGAAAATCGCTTTCGTCGGGCCCTCCGGTCATCAACGTCTCCCGGCATGCCGCCGAGATCGAGCGGCTCATCGCCGGGGGCCAACCACTGACCATTGTCAGTACTGACGCGACCGTTGAAGATCCGAGCGCTTTCGCGTTGGAGAAACACCTGGAAGACTTCCTTGTACAGAACTGGCATCATACGGAGCTCGGTAAGCACTACGACGTATTCGAGGAGGACGGGGAGTTGGCAGGGCAGCAGTACCAGACCGACACCGGACCGATTGACATTCTGGCGGTCAGCAAGGATGGAAAGGAAATTGTCGTCATTGAACTCAAGAAGGGCAGGGCGAGCGACGTGGTGGTCGGGCAGGTGCAGCGGTACATGGGATACGTGAAGGAGGAGCTGGCGGAATCAAACCAGAACGTACGCGGGGTTATCATCGCCTTCGAAGACGACATAAAGCTCCGTCGGGCACTGGCCGTCGCTCCGAACATTGACTTCTACACGTACAAGGTTCATTTCAAGCTCGAAAGGAAGAACCAGCGGCGATGAATGCGGTGGGACACGATGCGTGCGCGATGTCGGCATCCTTAGACCGTCGGCCGGGCCGCGCGACTGAGGTGCTTGTGTCCATTTTGTGCCCACGTGAGGGTCAAAACCTCCGCGTCCGACAGAACTCGATACAAAAGCATAAAAACGCCTAAACCCATCCCGGATAATGGCTTACGGCGCAACCCGCTTAACGGCATAGCATTACAGAAACGCTGCCTGTAGAGTCCCCCCTTCGGCATGATCTTCTCCTCCCCTCTCTCCTCTCCCCTACGGATCTCGTGGTTTGCGCGGCGGCGTGCGGCGTGCGGAAGCGGGGCATGGTCCCGGCCCATAAGAGAGGCGATCGGCGGGAGGATCAGCGGGGGGATCGGCGGGATAATCGGCGGAGCCCTCGGCCGTCGCCTGCGGCCACAAACGAAACCGGCCGGAGCCGAAGCTCCAGCCGGTTAGTGTGAGCCGATTGGCGCGCGGCCGTGCCGCGCCCGCGGTCGGGACGGCTACTCGCCCCGGAAGATGATCCCGACAAGGCGTGTGATATCAGCCACAGTGGTCTGACCGTCGTGGTTGACGTCGCCGAGATACACCGGATCCGGCGCCGGGCCGCCCCGGAACAGGTAGCCGATCAGGAACGTGATATCGGTGACCGTCCGGCTGTCATCGCCGTTGACGTCGCCCGAGCGGTGGCCGATGATGATCAGGTCGGTGCACAGGTTGAACGCGGTGCCGTCGAGGTACTGCCCCTTCACAGCCAGCGGATAGACCGCTTCGTCCCACATGAGTTCCGGTTCAGGGAGAGCGGCCAGCGAGTCGATGTAGTACTGCACGAGGGCGGGAATACTGTAGCGCATGCGCAGCACCAACTGGCCGGGGAAAATCTGGTCAAGGAACGGGAACGACTCGGGGGAGCCGACCAGGTCGGCGGCGAACCCGTGGAGCGGGACCGCATCGTTGATCATGAGCGTCGCCGTGTCGACATCGTCCGGCCCGTAAGGGTCTGCGAAATTGCCGATCCAGGCATAAGACTGGAGCGGATTAACCGTGATCGGCGTCTGGAGCCAGGTGCAGGAATCGTCCGCCCACAGGCACAGGGAATCGAGCGTCAGCGGCCCGATGTGGCGGGCGTAGAACTCGTACTGCACCCAGGGGATGACCACCAGGCGGTCCTCCTCGCACTGGCCCGGGACCCAGGTCCGGTACGCCCGGTTGTTGCTCTCGTCCCATTCCGGGATGGTGCCCAACGGGTCGACGACGATGTAGATGTCGTGGGGGAGCAGGTCGGGAACCGTCCAGTTGACCTCGAGCACGACGGTCTGACCGGAATCGATGCTCGCCAGGATTTGATCGGGGCCGATCTGCTGGACGAGAACGTTCGGGTCCCCATCGTAGAAACGGATCAGCACATTATGGATGGTCGTGTCGAACTCGGAGTTGAAGAAGATGTCCGCTCGGATGGTGATGAGATCCCCCTCCGTTCCCGTCGCCGGGTTGAAGGAGATGTTCTCGGGTTGCAGATCCAGATCGATGGGCGAGATTTTGACGGGCACACACAGGGAGTCGGCCTTGCCGTAAGAATCTCTCACCTCGACGCAGATGTAATCCTCGGTCGGCGCCGGCCACGAGTGGGCGGGGGTGCAGGAAGCGGAGTCGGCGTAGTCGTTGTAGATGCCGTCGCCGTTGAAGTCCCATGCGAACGAGACGATCGAGTCGGGGCACTCGGAATCCGGATCCTCGGCATCGGGATCGTACGACGCGCAGGCGTCGAAGGTGATGACGTCGCCGGGGTGGCCGGCGTAGGGTCCGCCGAGCACCGCGACCGGCGCCTTGCACCCGCGCGAAATGACGATCGTCTTCTGGTCGTCGCCGGTCTGCACCGGGTCGTTGTCGTCGTAGACGCGGAGAGCCACGGTCACGTCGCCCAGCGGATCCCCCGGCGGGAGAGGGACTCCCGGATGGGTGACGACCTGGCCGATGGCGTCGGGATTATCGAAATCGATGCCGTCGCTGACATCGAAATCCCACCGCCACTGGAGGATCTCTCCGCAGGGGTGGTTGGAGGCGGATCCGTCGAGCACAAACGGCTGGGAGACGCCGACCGTATCGGCGGAGTTGATGATGGCGTCGGGGACGCAGGTGACCGGCTCGAGCACAAGGATGCACCAAGTGTGGTCATGGATGCGGGCGTCGCCCAGGTAGCCGTGATGGATGAGGAATTGGCCGGTGGTCGCATTCTGGCGGCCGGGAGCCAGCAGGTAGCGGGCGTAGTCGGAATACCAGTCGAAGTAGCCGGCGGTGGTGTCGAGATCCTCGATCGGTTCGGGGCGGGCGATGTCGCAGCCCTTCTTGATGCCGTACATGGCGTACGGGAACCCCTTGCCGTAGTAGTCGGACCAGCCGAGGAAGAGCTGCTGCATGGCCCGCTTGACCCGGCCGCTGTCGGTGGGAATGCCGACAAAGGACATTTCACACAGGCCGGCTCCGGTCATCGGCACGTAGCTGGTGGCGTACGTGCTCGGGTAGTAGGTGAAGCGTCCGTTGGCGAGCTGGCTGGCGTTGATCCAGAGCCGCAGTTCCGATTTCACGCAGGGCGGCGGCGAAATGCCCCACTGCTTCTCGGCCGCCTCCAGGCCGATCGTCGGCCACTGGGAGACGGAGTTGTCCGAGGAGCTGTAGTTGGCCGAATAGCGCCAGCCGCCGCGGCCGGACTCGTTCTGGGCCCAGGCGCACCAGTCGACCATGTCGACGAGGATCTCGTAGTAGGAGCGGCCGATGACGTTGGCGACGCCGGTGCCGGCGGGATGCGTCTTCATCGCGTCGCCCGAACCGGCTAGCGCCATCATGATCGGCCCGGCCTCATACGGGGATCCCGAGACGGGGTAGATGCCGAGACCGTTGGCGTCGGTGTTGCCGGGAGCAACGGCTTCCGGATCGCAGTACGTCTGCAGGCCGATCGCGACCGGTCGCAGGTTGGCGGTGAGGTAATCGAGCCCCTGCTGGATGCACTCGACGTAGATGTTCTCGTTCGGATCGTCGCTCGGAAGGTAGCCCTGATTTTCAAAACAGAGAACCGCCTGCGCGGTCGCGCTGACATAGTAACTCGAGTACCCGATCCAGAGACCCCCGGTGTTCTGCGAATTGTAGAGGTACCGCAGTCCGTCCTCCACCGAGGCGTTGATGCTGTCCTTGAGCGTCGGCGTGCCGATGACGTCGATGATGACGGTATCCCGGTCGGAGAATCCGTCGGCATCGGTGACGGTCAGGACGGCGCGCTTAATGCCGGAGGACGCATAGGTGTGGGTCGTGGCGATATATTTGGCGTTGCTCACCGATCCTGTGACCGGGGCGCTGCCGTCGCCAAACTGCCACTCGAAGGTCAGGGGGGGCGCGCCGTTCTTGACGTTGCCCCAGATGGTCAGGATGCGCCCGACCCAGGTGTACGGTTCGCCGCGGCCCACGAATTTGCCGGGCATGACATTGACGCTGGGAGCCACCTTGGGGTCGCCCAGCGACGGAACAATCTCGGGCTCCAAGGCCACCGCCTCGGGGGCGGGAAGAGTGAAACCTTCGCTGAACGCGGGCGGGAGCACGTCCTGACTGCCCGCCGGTTTCGGCTGCCCCGTCGGGTTCGCGCTGCCGGAGGCTGCCGCGGCGCCGCCGGTGAGAATCGCGACGACGGCGAGCGCCGCGAGGAGACGCGCCAGCCGCATCGAAAAGACCGCTACATCGTTCATGTGAATCCACCTTGCTCGAAACGAGCATCTGTCCAAATTCATCCGTATTCACGAGCCGGACTTCTTGAGCCGGCCGTCGGTCGCAGCCGCAGGGGCGACAGCCGGAGCCGGCCGAAGAGAGCGCCGGCGTTCTCATGCCTGAGGATCCTGCGGCGCATCCGTGGCGAGGCGTCGGGCGGCCGCAGGCGGTCGCCTGTCCAGCCGGCGGTTGCGTTCCCGGCCCGGGCCGCGCGGATGCGCACTCCGATTACCTCGCTCCCCCGATCAGTCACCTCCCTTCGCCGCGCCCGCCGGGACCGGCGACTGCCGGTCTCTTGCGGCGGTGCCGGCGCCACCGCGTTGTCATTCTATTCCATCTTCGGCGCCAGCGGTTGCAGCAGTTTCTCCAGAGCCATCACGCAGTACGCCGTCACCAGGTCGGGGTTGTTTTCCCACCAGCGCCCGTTCTCGTTGACCCAGGAACCGTCGGACTGCTGTATCGAAATCAGTTTGTCGGCGAGATCGCCCCGCCAGTCGTGGGCGACGCCGCCGCTGTCGACGAGCAGGCTGTCGCCAAAGAGCGAGAGCGCCTTGGCCATCACGCTGTAGAAGTAGAAGAGACCCTGGCGGCCGAGCTCGGGATTTTCCTCGACCGTGTAGTTGGCGCGAATCCAGGCATACGCTTTCTGCACCCGCTCATCCTCCCGGCGCAGCCCGGCGTGGATGAAACTCTTCATGCCGGCATAGGTCATGCCGCCGTACGACGTCGTGCCGCCGGCTTTCGACGATCCCGGGTAGTAGATGAAGCCGCCGTCGTCGCTCGACCACTCGTAGTCGTTGTACTTGCGGTAGTTCTGCGAACGCTGGAGGAACAGGATGGCCTTCTCCCAGAAAAGCTCCTTGTTGGAGACTTCAGCCGTCTCCTGCACCGCGTCCCCCCGGTATTCCACCTTGCCGGCGTACTCGGCGGTCGGTTTGAAGTCCTCGGATGCCCGCAGCGCCTCGAGGGCGAACTGCATGTTGGACAGGTCGGAGCGCTCGTCGCGATTGTAGCCGATACCGCCGTAGGTCGAGCTGTCCGGACTGATCCCCTCGTCTTCGTCGGCCTGAAGGCTGAGGAGGTAATCGCGCGCATTGATGATGATGTCTTTGTAGGCCGGGTTGTCGGCGGCCACGAGGGCCATGAGGCAGATGGCCGTGTTGTAGGCGTGCAGTTGCGGTTCGATATCGGGGTAGAGGCCGCCGTTGGGCCGGACATTGGCGAGCACAAACGCCAGGCCGCGGTCAATGTTGGCCCAGTACTGCTCCTTCACGGCCGACGGCGCCTGGAGGAAAGCGGTCGTCGCCAGCCCGGTGATCCCCACGTAGTAGCTCCACGAGCCGTTGTCTTTCTGCGTGCCCGCCAGGTACTGCAGGCCGGCCGCAACGCTTCGCTCGACCTCATGCCGCAGCGAGAGGTCGAACGGGTGCGCCGGCTGGGCAGGCAGGGGCGGGGCGATCAGGAGAGGAAACGCCGCCAGGATCGCGACGGCCGCGAACGTCTTCATTTGTCTTCTCCCGTGCGCAACGGCACTGTGATAATCAGGACCACCGGTGTGCCGGGGGGCGGGACGAGCGCTTCGTTCACGCCGTAGAAGGTATCGTCCGACCGGGCCGAGGCCGGGTTGTTGAGGATGGCGACGGGATCGGAATAGGTCGCGATGATCGATCCCTCAAGGTCGGCCTGGAGCCGATCCAGGTGAATCATGGAGCCGGTGAACACCCACGGAGTGGTAGGCGCCACCACCGAGTCGTGATAGTCAAAGAGCAGCTCGGAGGCTGGCACCACCACCGAATCCCCCTCCGGGCCTAGCCAGGCGACCGAAATGTCGACGCTGTCCCCGCGCGGGGGGACGGAGTCCCCCTGGAAGGCGAGGTTCTGGCCGAAATCGAGACCGAACAGGAGCAGAGCGGTCTGGAGATGGAGCGGCTGGACATCGAGAACCAGCACCGACTCATGACGCTTCCCTTCGGATGTGACCGCCAGGTACTCGACGAGACCGGTTTTCTGGTTCACCCAGCCGGGCGCCGAAACCGTCAGCGCCGAGATGTCCATCAGGACATTCCCGACGCGAATCTCATGGTCACTCACGTACCGGACGAGGGTGTCCGCGGGGGGGGAGGGTACATCGGTTTCCGACCGCACGCCCGCGGCAGCCACAGCCGCCAGCAAGCTCACGAGCGCGGGGAACAGGGAGTGTGTCATAACATTCTGTTCGGATCGGCGGCCCGGCACTGGGTCAGAGTCGCTCGAAGAAAGGGTCCTCGCCCTGCTCTTTGTCTTGGCCCAAGCTACGCACGGAACGCTGCGCTGTCAAGGATAAATCGTTCAATTATACTACGATCCGCGCCTTGACTTCGCGCGAAACGATGGTATCTTGTGGGCAGGCGGCGGGGCGCCCGGCAAGACGCAGGCGGTTTCCCCAGGCCCGGCTCACATCGACGACTTCGGAGTGCCGAAAACACCCTGTATGTACTTTCGTGCGGCCACACTCTGCATCGTGACAGCGGGAGCGGCTTTGATCGGACCTGGGGCTGTGGGCGCTCCCCAGGCCGCTCGCGACACCGCCGCGGTGCCGGCTCAGGGCCAGCCGGATACAGCCGTGGTCTCGCTGTCGGACATCGTGGTCGAGGCCGACCGGATCCCGCTCGCCGTCTGGGAGGTCCCGGCGGCGGTGACGGTCCGGGCGCTCGGGCCGGACCGCGCGCTTCGCTACCGCACCCCGGCCGACCTGGCCGCCTCACTCCCCGGTCTCCGCGCATATCCCTCCGGCAACCCGTGGGGACAGGCGGTGGTCGATGTGCGCGGCTTCTACGGCGGGGGGCTGGCCCAGTACCTGCTGGTCAGCCTCGACGGCATCCCGCTGAACGACATCTCGACCGGTCTCGCGCCGCTGACCGACCTTGGCTTGGAGGCGATCGGGCGGGTCGAGGCAACGCGCGGCCCGGTCTCGGCCCAGTACGGCGACTTCGCGATGGGGGGGTTGCTCGGATTCTCGACCGCGGAGCGGGGACACCACCGGATCGGCCTGGCGTTGACCGGATCGGCCGATGATGCGCTCGGTGCGGTTGTCACTATCCAGAGGCCGGCCGGTCCGTGCGATGTGCTGGCCTCAGGCGGCGTTCGTCGGAGCCACGGATGGCGGGCCCACAGCCGGTTTGTGCAGGAAACAGGCCTGGTGCGGGTGATGTCGACGGCGGCCCGCGCTGCGCGCCTGTGCGGCATGCTCTCGTTTTCGCATACCGAAGAGCAGCAGCCGGGGGCGGTGACGGAGGCGCAACTGGCGACCGATCGGGCGGGAGCGGCGCGCGATGCGTACGGCAACCCTCTTGAGGATGACGCCGAGAGCCGCTGCTTTACCGCCGGTTTCTCGGGGACGGGAACGCTTGGGCGGCGTGGCCAGTGGCATGGCAGCTCCTGGCTCCGGGTGACCGACGCCGACAAGATCGTGACGACGACGCAGGCGATGGATTACCGCCCCAGGGTCATATCGGCAGGCGGAGAGGGGGCCGTGGAAATGCAGGCGACGGCGGCCGGCCGACCCTGGCGCACAAGCCTTGGGGTGTCACTGGATTGCGGGCGGTTGGACTCGGAGTACCGGGAACGGCAATCGAAAAACGTGATCGTGGGGGGCTCCGGCTGGCGCGCGGCGGTGGCCGCTTTCGCCCGGACCCGGCTCGAACTTATGCCGCGGCTGGCAGTAACCGGCGGGCTTCGCGCCGACCACGCCGCTACCGAGTTTGAGTATGAGGCCACCAACCTGACTGCCCTCTCCACGACCCAATCTCAATCATGGTTCCGGTTGTCGCCGAGCGTCGCAGTCAGTGTCGCGGCCGGACGGGGCGTGCAGTGTTACGGAATGGTCTCGGGGGCCTTTAAGTCCCCGACCCTGAATCACTTGTATGGATCCGCTCCATTCAACGCCGGCCCGCCCACTAACTCCTTCATCCTGCTATCGAACAGCAACCTTGAGCCGATGACCGGGACCGCGTGGGAGATCGGGACGAAATTCCGCAACCGCCGCGGCGGCTACGGTACGGTGAGCATCTACCACTATCGGCTGCGGGAGGAGATCGATTTCGACCAAGGGGCCATGTGTTATATCAATGTCGGACGGTCGCATCACACAGGTGTGGAAATCGCCGGCGGCGGGCCGGTGCGGCCGGACCTGACGGTTGAGTTTTCGGGCATCTACACCCGCGCCGTGATCCGGTCCGGCGAGCACGCCGACCACCGGCTGGCCGGAGTGCCGGAGTGGTCGTATCGGGCGGAAGCAGTCTATGCCGTGGCGCCGGGTCTGGCGGCGGGCGTTCTGATATCCGGGCGGATTGACCAGTGGCTGGATGCCGCCAACACCCGGCGGCTCTCCGACCATGCGGAGGTCGCGGTGATGTGCGGGTATGGCTGGCGGGCGTTCCGGCTGGATGTGCGAATCGATAACCTTTTTGACGAGCGATACGAATACGACGGGTACTTCGATCCGTTGCTCGCCCAGGTCGGACAGCAGCCGTACCGGTACTATCCGGCGGCGCCCCGGCAGGCAACTGTCTCGCTGCGGGTTGAACTCTAACCGGCGCGCCTGCAAGTGATGAAGGGCAGAGGCAAGGTGAACAGAGCAGTGAGTATCGGCACGATCATTGCGGCAGCGGCCGTGCTGGCCGCCGCCGGAACGGTGCGCGGCGCCGAGAGCACCACAATCGCCTCATCGGACACCGTCGCCGCGAGCCGGCCGGCCGGGGATTCGGCCGCCGCCGGGCCGGAAGTCGAACTGGGGACAGTTCTCGTGACGGCCACCCGCAGCGCCCACCGCAAGCTCGATCTTCCGGCCGCCGCCTCCTCGCTCAGCGGAGCCTCGGCGCGGAGCGAGCGGCTGGCGCGGACGCTTCCGGATGCGCTGGCCGAGGTTCCCGGCGCCATGGTGCAGAAAACGGCGTACGGCCAGGCCTCTCCGTACTTGCGGGGGCTTACCGGGTTTCACACGCTCCTGCTCGTCGACGGCATCCGGTTGAACAACTCGGTCTTTCGTTCCGGTCCCAACCAGTACTGGAGCACGGTTGACCTCCATTCGGTCGAGGCGGTCGAGGTGGTCATGGGCCCGGGATCGGTGCTCTACGGCACCGATGCGGTCGGGGGGGTCGTGAATGTGATCCCGCCGCATCCCTCGGCGCTCCTGGCGAACCGCACGGCGCGTCCCGGCTGGCAGTACCGCTACGCGAGCGCCGAGGATTCGCACACGGGCCGGATCAGTCTCGCCGCGGCGCCGGCCGAACACCTCGGCCTTGCGGTCGGCCTCACGGGGAAACTCTTCGGCGACCTCCGCGCCGGAGGCGGGGTCGGCGCGCAGCCGAAAACCGGCTACGATGAGTGGAATGTGGACGTGCGCGCCGAATATTCGCCGCGCCGAAACAGCCAGCTGGCGGGCGCATACCAGCGGACAACGCAGGAGGATGTCTGGCGGGCGCACAAGACGATCTACGGGATCAGCTGGGAAGGCACGACCGTCGGCAGCGACCGCCGGTGCGTGCTGGACCAGGAGCGCGACCTGGGATATGCGCGGTACACGGTGTTCGACCTGTCGGGCCGGGTCCAGCGGCTCTCGGGCACCCTGTCGTGGCACCGCCAGAACGAGGAACAGGACCGGGTGAAGAAGGACCGCACCGCGCGGCGGCAGGGGTGCACGGTGCGTACGGTCGGCTTGTCGGTCGAGACGGAGCTGGCGCTCCTGCAGGCCCGCGCCACGGTCGGGATCGACCTCTACCGGGACAGGGTTTCCTCGTGGGCCTCGGACTACGATGCGGCGGGGGCGCTCGTGCAGGAGTCGGCCCAGGGGCCGGTGGCCGACCGCTCCACCTACGACACCTGGGATTTCTTCGCCCAGGCCGAATGGACCCTCGGGCGGTTCAGCCTGCTGGCCGGGGGGCGATTCTCGTACGTGGGGGTCGACGCCGGGCGCATCCAGGACCCGCTTCAGGCCGACCGAGTGTACTCGCTGGAACGCGACTGGCGGCACGCGGCCGCAACCGGCCGCATCATGTGGCGGCCGGCCGAAGAGTGGCGGATTTATGGAGGGGTGTCGCACGCCTACCGGGCGCCGAACCTCTCGGACCTCACCCGCTTCGATATCGCCCGCACCAATGAACTCGAAATCCCCGCCCCCGACCTTGAGCCCGAAACCTTTCTCTGCTATGAAGCCGGCGTGAAAACGCGCCGGGGGCGGTGGTCGGGGGAGGTCGCGGTTTTCTACACGGCCATCCGCGACCTCATCATCCGCGTCCCCACCGGCGAGATGCTCGAGGACAACTACGTGGTGACCAAACGCAATGCCGCGACCGGCTATGTGACCGGACTGGAGGCGCGCGCGGCGGTGTACCTCGGTGCGGGGCTTACGGTGGCCGCGGGCGGCGCCTGGATCGACGGACGGGCGGACAGCTACCCGACCTCCTCGGGAGAGGAAGCGCGGGAGCCGCTCGACCGGCTGATGCCGCCGGAATTCACGTGCGAGGCGGTCTGGCGCTCGGCCGATCGGCGCATGTGGGCCGGGGGGGAACTGACCGTGGCGGGCCGCCAGGACAACCTGTCCGCAGCCGACCGCCAGGACACGCAGCGCATTCCGCCGGGAGGGACGCCCGGGTACGCGGTGGTGCAGGTGCGGGCGGGCGTGAAGGTGGGGCGCGCGGTGACGGTGAGCGCGGCTCTGGACAACGTGTTCGATGCGGCGTACCGGATCCACGGTTCGGGCGTCAACGAACCGGGGCGGAACCTGGCCGTGAGCCTGACCTGGGAGTGAGGGGGTGGGGCTCGCCCCAGGCCAATCAAGTCTCCGCTGGCGGGTAACCGCGCGGTCCTTTCGTATCCGGAGGGCCAGCTTCCGTCTCCCAGGCCCAGGCGGCGGTGAGTCCGAAAAGCAGACCCATCACATAGCCCTCCTGCCCCCAGGTCCACGCCCGCATATACAGGAGCGTGATCGCGAAGACCAGCATGCCGGCAAACAGCGCCGCCGATACCTGCTGGTGGCGGTGGGCAAGCGGCCGCCGAAAACAGCGGTACGCGGTGCGCACGCCGGTGAGCGCCAGAAGAACCAGCGGCACGGCGCCCAGCAGGCCTGTTTCCGCCAAGTAGTGCAGCAGGACGTTGTGCGCCGACATGCCGCGGATATAGAACCACACCGGTTCGAGGCGAATCTGCGGCACGACCTCATCGACAACCCGGAAATTGCCGATGCCGATGCCGGTGAGGGGATCGCTGAGGAACGCGCCGATTGCCGCTTTTGCCAGCACCACGCGGAGCAGTACGGTCTCCTGCGGGTCGCCGATCGACTCGACCAGAGTCCGGATCCGATCGATCAAACCCGTGAACAGGAGTTCCTGGAGCACGATGACGAGGGCGAGAATGGCGACCAGGGGGAGGAGCATCCCGCGCAGCACGCGCCGGGTTGTGATGGTCTGCTCGCGGCGGGCCTTGCGCCACCCGAAAAACATCAGGAGCGGCACCACCAGCAACACCGCGAGCATCGGCCCGCGCGATCCCGCCGCCAGCATACCGAAGCCGATGAGGAGTGCGGCGAAGATGTACCGGAGCCGCTCGGCGTGCCTTTCGGCCCACACCGCGAACGTCACCGCCATCGGCAGCGCCGTCATCGACAGCGGCTCGTAACCCAGCCAGGCCGGCCCGAAGACGCGCTCGCGCCCGCCGGCGAGAACAAACAGCACCGCGTTGATGAGCGAGAGCGCCGCCACGAACAGAACGTACCGCCTTAGCACGCAACGAACCCCCAACTCGCTGCCGAACTTGAAAGTCAGACGGTAGGCTGCGTAGACCACCACAATACGAACAACAGGGATGATCGAATAAGCCTGGTTGTGGGCGAAGAAAGCGGAGATCACGGTCCCACCGATGAGCGCCAAAAACGGCCCGTCGATCCGGCTCAGGCGGATAGCCGTCGAATCGCGCAGGAGGAAGTCCAGCAGAGCGATCACCGCCAGCAGCGCCAGGAGCAGGTCGGCCGGGCTGATCGCCATCGTGTCGGTGACGTAGTAGGGGAGGAACAGCCCGATGGAGATGAGAAACAGGGTGAACAAGAGGCGGGGGAAAGCGAGCATCACGAGCGCGGCGAGGGCGGTGAAGTAGGCGGCGGCGACCAGCGCGCGGTAGTGCGCCGCGATCAGGAGCGCCGGCGCGAAGGGCAAAAGGAGCAGCACGGCCCAGCGCCAGTCGGCCCGGGAGCGGCCGCGATCACCTGCGTCGTCGAGAGCCTTCACGTTCATGGGGCGAATATCGCCGATGGCGCCCGCCGGGACAACAGTTTCTTCGCCGCCCGGCGCCCGCCCTCTTTTCACTTGTCGGAACCTCCGCGCGGCGTATATTGAGAACGAAGCCCGTTCAGCAGGCCGTATCGCATCGATTTAATACGAAGAGCAGGATGCAGCGCCCGACGAATCCGCCGGTCCGGCGTCCGAGGAGGTGATGCGACCCAGACAATCTTGCCGTCATGAGCCTTTGACCGTGAATCACGGAACTCACCATTCGGACAAGAACAGGAAGACTCACAGGAGGAACAATGAGAACGCTGGCAACGGCCGGGCTGCTTCTCGCCCTGGCCGCCGCGGGAGGAATCTCTGCCGAAACCCCGCGACACGTGGAGAACCCCAGTGTGACGCAGGGGCTCCCGAGTTTTCTGGGTCATGTGCCCGATCGATTCATCGTGGTCCTGAAAGAAGGGGTGGCGGTCGACCACGCCAAGGATCTGCGGGCGCCGACGGCGCTCGCCGCCCTGCCCGGTTTTGCGGACCTGCAGGGGCGGTTCCAGGTGAAAGCCTTGCGGCCGCAATTCCCCGGCGCCGACCGGCAGACGCGGGCCGCGGGGGACGCCGGCCGGCTCGCGCGGCACTACAAAGTCACGATCGGGACCGGATCGCTCGACGAGGCCATGGCCGCCTACGGCGCCCTGCCGGATGTCGACCACGTCGAACCGATCGGCATCCACACCCTCTTCGCCCTCCCGAACGACCCTTACTACGACAACCCGCCGCCGGAATACCCCTATGACCAGTGGCATTATTGGGACTCTTACGGGATCCGTGCCCACACCGCCTGGGACAGCGAGACGGGCGACCCGGCCGTGATCGTCGGGGATCTCGATATCGGCACCATGTACAATCACGGCGATCTCGGGGGGAGCAACCCGCCGGGACCGAATGACGCGAGCACCAACGGGAACATCTGGGTCAACGCCTACGAGGTGCCCGGCAACGGAATCGACGACGACGGCAACGGCTACACCGATGATCTCATCGGCTGGGATTTCGTCGACCGCACCGACTGGTATTCCTACCCCTGCATCGATATCGACTGCGGCGGCGCCGACAACGATCCCTCCGACGGCAACGGCCACGGGACGCACACGGCCGGGACGATCGCGGCGATTACCAACAACGGCTACGCCGTGGCGGGGGTCGCCGGCGGCTACGGTGAAGGCACCTTCGCCGGCGGCGGCACCGGGGTGAAAGTGGTGCCGTGCCGGATCGGTTACGTGCTCGACTACTGGATCTACGGACCGACCGGCGTCGTGATCATGGATTATGTCGCCGAGGCCATGTACTACATGGCCAACCTGAAGCTGGCCGGCTGGAATGTCGCCGCCATCAACTGCTCCTTCGGCAGCTCCAACAGCGGCGGGCTGGGCGCGGCGGCCGATTTCCTCATCGCCCAGGACGTCGTCATCTGCGTGGCGGCCGGCAACTCCAGTTCGAGCACGCCGAGCTACCTCGGCGGCCGCGGCGACTGCCTTGATGTGGCGGCCACCGATCAGAGCGGCAACAACGCCAGTTTCACCAACTACGGCTCGTGGGTGGACATCGCCGCGCCGGGGGTGAGCGTGCTCAGCACGATTACCGATCCGGCCGATCCCGGCGTTGACTACATTGCGACCATGGACGGCACCTCGATGGCCTGCCCGCACGCGGCAGGCGTGGTCGCGCTGCTGGAGTCGTTCAATCCGGGGCTGAGCGCCGCGCAAAAGATCGCCCTCATCACCGATCCTGCCAACACCAACCCCTACGGCGGATCGCGCGACCTCGGAGCGGGGATCATCGACGCCCGCAAGTGTCTCGATGCGGCCGGCGGCGGCTGCGACCTGGCCGCCGATTTCAGCGGCACGCCCGTCTCCGGATGCCTCCCGCTCACCGTAAATTTCACCGATCTGTCGACCGGCACGGGGATTGACGGTTGGGCGTGGACGTTCGGCGATGGCGGCACGTCGACCGCCTCGAACCCCGGCCACACCTACTACGCGGCGGGGACCTACACGGTCACGCTGACCATCACCAGCAGCAACCAGGGCTGCAACGCCCAGGCGGCTAAAGCGGCGTACATCACCGTCAATTCGCTGCCCTCGGCGGCATTCGTCGGCAGCCCGACCTCGGGCCAGGCGCCGCTCACGGTGACTTTCACCAGTCAGTCGACGAATGCGACGGCCTTCAGTTGGGACTTCGGTGACGGCGGCACGTCGACCGCGCAGAACCCAAGCCACTCGTACGCGGCCGCCGGGACCTACACGGTGGCGCTGACTGCGAGCGGGGCGTGCGGATCGGATACCGAGACGAAAGTGGGCTACATCACCGTCACCGAGCCGCCGCAGCTGCCGCCCGCGGCCGAGTTCACGGGCAGCCCGACCTCAGGCACGGCCCCGCTCACTGTCCAGTTCACCGACCTGTCGGCCAACGCGCCGACCGCCTGGAGCTGGGATTTCGGCGACGGCGGCGCCTCGACCGCGCAGAACCCGAGCCACACGTATACGGCCGCCGGAACCTACACGGTGTCCCTGACCGCGACCAACGCGTACGGCTCGGACACGGAAACCAAGCTTGGATACATCTCGGTGAGCGAGCTGCCGCAGGCGACGCGGGCGTATCCATCGGCTGATCTGCCGGCGGCGGGGACGGTGACCGGCACATTCGCCCGCCTGGCGGCGAGCGACAATGTCAGCCAGACAATCACGGAGGTGCTGTACACCGGGCACCCGGTCAAGACCTACAGCTACCTCGAGCACAAGTGGACGATCGACGTCGGCAGCGGCGGCGCCGCCATGATGTTCGTCGTGGAGGCGTCTCGCCCGGCCAACAGCGACAACGACAACATCGCTTTCGCCTACTCGACGGACAACGCGGCGTACACGACGCTGGTGACGGTGGCCAGTGCGGCCGAGCAGGCGTATTCCGCGGCCCTGCCCGCCGGAATCACCGGCACCGTGTACATCCGCGCCGTCGATACCGACCGCAACTGGGGAAAGACGTCGCTGGATCAGGTCGCCATCGACCAGATGTACATCGAGTACACCGCCGGTCCGACCGCGCCGAATGCGCAGTTCGCGGGCATTCCCGCCTCGGGGGCCGCGCCGCTGACGGTGCAGTTCTCCGACCTGTCGACGGGCGGCCCGACCGCGTGGAGCTGGACTTTCGGCGACGGCGACGCCTCGGCCGCGCAGAACCCGAGCCACGCGTACAGCGCCGTGGGCACGTACACGGTCACGCTCACGGTGTCGAACGCCTACGGGTCGGACGCTGAGACCAAGACCGACTACATTACAGTCACGGACCCGAATGCCGCGATGCACGTCGGCGGCATGGCCGTGACGCGCGCGAAGGTCGGCGCGAACTACTTCGGGGGGTGCGTCGTCACGATCGTCGACCAGAACGGATCGCCCGTGGGCGGCGCGACCGTCTCCGCCGCGTACGACGGCGCCACCTCCGGCAGCACGAGCGGCGTGACGGCGGGCGACGGCACGGTGACGCTGCGGTCGAGCGGTGTCAAGAAGCCGAGCGGCGAGTGGTGTTTCACCGTGACCAACGTCGCGCACGCGAGCCTCGCCTACCAGGCCGCCGCCAACGCCGTGACCCGGGCCTGCGAGAGCGGCTGGGTGTACGGCGAGGACCTTGGCCCGCTGGCCCGGACCGCCCCGGCGGGCTTCGACCTCGCCCAGAACTACCCGAACCCGCTCAACCCGGCGACCGAGATCAGCTTCTCGCTGCCGACCCCGCAACACGCGACTCTCGAAGTGTTCAACGTGGTCGGGCAGCGCGTGGCGGTGCTCGCCGATGCAAGCTTCGGCGCGGGAATACACACGGTGACCTGGGATGCCTCGCGGGTGTCCTCGGGCATGTATTTCTACCGTCTGACGGCCGAGGGCTTTGTTGAGACAAAGAAGATGCTGCTGTTGAAATAGCAGCGGGAGAAGCCGCACGCCGGCCGCCGGCGGGCGGGCGAACAAGCCACCCGTGGCCAGGGGCAGGAGCAGTACGCTCCTGCCCCTGCTATTTGGATCCGGCCGGGGCCGCGCCCGCGAGACCGCGCAGGAGCGTCTCCCACTGCGCGCACTGCCGGTCGTGCGTGAAATTCGCCAGGACGTCGCGCCGCGCCTGAGCGGCCATCCGCCCCGCAAAGTGCGGGTCGGCCAGAAAGCGAATGACCGCGGCCGCGCAGGCGGACTCGTCCCCCGGCGGAAAGCGCAGGCCGTTGCGCTCGTGGGCAATCAGGTCGACCGTCCCCCCCGCGTCGGTGCCCGCCACCGCCAGCTCCGACGCCATCGCCTCAATCGTCACCATGCCGTAGGTTTCCGATTGCGAGGCGAGGATGAAGATATCCATGGCGGCGTAGGCCGTCGCCGGCTCATCGAGGTGGGAGCGGAAATGAACGAACGGCGCGAGGCCGAGGTCATCGGCCAGGCGATGGAGGTGCGCCTCGTAGTCGGCGTGTTCGCCGCGTGTCGGTGCACCGACGACCAGCAAGTGCAGCGGGCGGCCGGTTTCATGTACGCGCCGCAGCGCTTTGATCGCAACGTGCTGCCCCTTCTTCGGATCGAGCCGCCCGATGATCCCCGCCAGCGGAACGTCGAGCGGCAGCCCGAGCTGCCGGCGGGCCTGCGAGCGGGGGGGCTTCCGGAGAAAACGGTCGGCCTCGAGGCCCAGGGGGATGACATGGAGGCGTTCGGGGCGGATGGGGGTGCGCTCCGCCACTTGCCGGGCCAGCGACGGAGCGGGCGCGACGAAAGCATCGAGCCGGCGATACTGCCAGGCGTGGAGCAGGTCGCGCTTGTCTCCCGCGATGTGCATGTGCTGTTGGTAGACGACTTTCAGCCGGTTGCCGGTGTGGATCTTGGTGAGGACCGCCATCAGCAGATCGCGCGACTGGTGCAGGATGAGCACGCGCGCGCTGTCGGCGGCGGCCATGCGGGCCAGGGTCCGGGCCCCCAGCAGGTCGGAGGCTTTCGAGCGCGATTGGAGCGCCCGGGCGGGCAGGCCCCATGCCGCGGCCCAGGTTAGCAGCGGACTGCCCGGCCGGGCGAAGAGGACCGCCGGCCAGCCCCGCCCTCGCATCCAGTGGAGAAAGCGCAGGACGTTCATCTCGAGCCCGCCCCAGGCCTGCGAGGAGCAGTACGAAGCGATCGGGAAGGTCTCGTCGGCCGCCATGCGCCAATATATCGGGGGGCCGCCGCCGCGGCCAAGCTCTTTGTCGCCCGACCCGCTCAGGAGGGCGAGGGGCGGCTCCGCCGAAGGATGGCGTCCTCCTGCGCGTAGTCGAAGCGGTCGGCCGGGTGGTCCGGCGGATGGGCCAGCTCCCATTCGAGCGTGCGGGCCAGCCCCGGTTGGAGATCGACGATTTCTCCGTACCCCAGTTCGTTGCGAATGCGCGAGGAATCGACGTCGAGCTGTGGCCTCCAGTCGAGGGGGGTCCGGAGATAGTCCGGCAGATCGCGGTCGGCCACGGTGACAATATCCCCCTCCCACCCGAGGGCCGCGCCGATCGCCCTGATCCACGCCGCCTCGGTCAGCGCCTCCGCCTCCCCAACATTGTAGACCCGGTGGCGACCCGCTCCCCGCGCGACGGCGAGACAGAGGGCGTGGGCGCAATTGTCGCGGTAGCCGCGGATTCCGCGCCAGTCGGCGCGCACCGTATCCAGCAGGAGGGCGGGGCGCCGGTCGCTCATGCGCCTGGCGTAGCTGTAGAGCCGGTGTTTGGGATCGTTCGGCCCGTAGACCATGGGCAGGCGGATCGCGCATGCGGGCAGCGGCCCGCGCTGAATCTCCCTCTCCACATGGATCTTGTCGTAGTCGTAGAAGGGATCCGCCGGTCCCTGGGCGTCCTGCCGGTAGGGATACTCATGGTCCCGCAGCGGGGAGTCCTCGGTGAGGCGGCCGGAAGTCGCGCGGCCGGTTTCCCGGCGCAGGATCAGGCCGAAATTCCTGTACACATCGCAACTGCTCGCCGCCACCAGCCGCCCCGCGAGGCCGGACATCGCGGCCACGAGTTCCCCGGCCTGCGGTCCGGTCAGGGCCATCATGTCGAGCACGACATCCGGCCGCAGCCGCTCCCACTGGCGGCGGTAGTCGGCGAGACGGCCGCGGTCGCCGTGAATATGGTGAACGCCCGCGGGCACATCCTGTTCGGTCTCGCCGCGATGAAACACGGTCACACGGTGCCCGTCCGCCAGGAGTTGGGCGGCGACGACGGGTCCCATGAAGCGGGTGCCGCCGATGATGAGGATGTTCATACGGGCAGTGCGCTGCGCTGCGGCCGGGTCGGAGCTCCTTGATCCCGGTCGAAGGGGAAGAAGAAAAGAGCGCGGTCGCACGCGGCCGCGCTCCAGGCATATCTGTCGTTCCCGCCGGGCGGGAAGTCAGCGCTCACTCTTCAATGTGGATGCATTCCTCAGGGCAGCTCTCGGCGGCTTCCCGAACGGCATCCGCTTCTTCCGGAGGAACTTCGTCAACGATCACATCGGCCTGATCGTTCTCATTCATCTTGAACACGGCCGGGCAGAGCTCCTCGCAGATGCCGTCGCCGCTGCACAGTTCGTGGTCCACGCGTACCTTCATCGTAACCTCCTTAGGGTCATCTCGGATGTATGTCGTTCACATGCTTTCGCTTCACAGGTCATGGCGTCCCACGCTCCCGGCTCCGGCGTGTTGGGCGCCTTCGGCCTGATTTCGAAGCGAAGCATACACAAAAACCGGGTGATGTCAAGGGCGGCTTTTGACTTCCGTCAAGCCCTCAGCCGATTTTTTTTGGGCGTGACCGGCGGAAATTTCCGGGTGCGTTGGGCGGCGTAATTTGTTATAGTATCTGAGGGTCTTCATGAAGCACATGACATTTCTGGGGATGCCCTGATGTGCGCCGCGGCGGCGGCCGGGCACTCGCGTGTCCCGCGCCGGGCCGAACGGTCCGTCCGGGGCAAGGCCCCTCAATGAACTCAGGTAGATGGACGATAACAACTTATAGGAGTCAGTCGAATGAGATTTAACGACATTGTTGAGGCTATCGGGTACACCCCGCTGGTGCGCGTCAACCGCCTGACCGATGCCCGTTCCGCCACCGTGTTTCTCAAAATGGAGAACTTCAATCCCGCGCACTCGGTCAAAGACCGCATCGGACGGTCGATGATCGAAGCGGCCGAGCGAGCGGGAGTGCTGAAACCCGGGATGACGATTGTCGAACCGACCTCGGGGAATACCGGAATCGCGCTGGCTATGGTGGCGGCGGCGAAAGGGTACCGGTGCGTGTTGACCATGCCCGACACCATGAGTATCGAACGGCGGGCGTTGTGCCGGCAGTTCGGGGCCGAGATTGTCCTGACGCCGGGAGCGGAAGGCATGAAAGCGGCCATCGCCAAAGCCCGGGAGATTGCCGAACGCGGGAATTGCTGGATTCCGATGCAGTTCGCCAACCCGGCCAACCCGGAGGTGCACCGCCGGACCACCGGACCGGAAATCATCAACGACCTGGGGGAGCTGCGCCTCGATGCCTTCGTGTCGGGAGTAGGCACCGGCGGAACTATCACCGGCGCGGGGGCGGTGTTGAAAGCCGAATACGGCTGCCGCATCATCGCCGTCGAACCGACCGATTCTCCGGTGCTGTCGGGCGGTCAGCCGGGGCCGCACAAGATCCAGGGGATCGGGGCGGGGTTTGTGCCGGAGAACTACGACCCCGCGGTCGTGGATGAAGTCATTCAGGTGACCAACGACGATGCTTTTGCCATGGCCCGCGAACTGGCGCGCCAAGAAGGGGTACTGGTCGGGATCTCCTCGGGCGCTATCCTGTGGGCGGCGCTGCGGGTGGCTGAGCGGCTCGGACCGGGGAAGAACGTGGTCAGCATCATCTGCGACACCGGCGAACGGTACCTCTCGACCCCGCTTTTTGATAAGGAGCCGTAGGCCCGCGGCCGACAATGAGAGTAATGCACCAGATCCGTCAACCCAACCCAAGATCGGAAGTCGGGAACGACTATGCTGGCAACCATCGAGGACATTCGGGCGTGTTTTCGCAATGACCCGGCCTGCCGGAACATCGAGTTTCTGCTCTATCCGGGGTTCCACGCCACTACCGCCCATCGGTTTATCCACCTCCTGTACAAGGCGGGAATCCCCTTTCTCCCCCGCCTGCTGTCGCAGATCGTCCGCTTTCTCACCGGGCTGGAGATCCATCCGGGGGCGACCATCGGGCCGGGGTTCTTTGTCGACCACGGAATGGGCGTGGTGATCGGCGAGACGACCGAGATCGGGCGGAACTGCGTCCTGTTTCATAATGTAACACTGGGCGGAACGGGCAAACACCAGGGCAAGCGCCATCCGACGCTCGGAGACAACGTCTTTGTCGGGACCGGGGCGATTCTGCTCGGCCCGATCACGGTCGGTGAAAATGTCCGCATCGGGGCGAACAGCTTTATCGTGATGCACGATGTGCCAGCGAATACCACGGTCGCCGGAGTCCCGGCCAGGATTGTCCGGCGCGGGCGGCAGAAAGTGGATGAGGAGCTGCCGGCGACAGTGCTCGATCACGGGCGGAGCGTCCACACGGAGATCGGCGAGCACAACAACCGCAACGGGCGGAAACCGGGCATACGGGAAGTACGGACCGACGGCTCCGCGCCGCCGGAACGGGCGGCCTCGGGAAGTTAGGTTCCCGCAAGACACGGGCAACGCGCCCGGCGCCCGGCAGCCTGCTGGCCCATCACTCGTCAAGGCTGCGCTGGGTCGCCACAATCGATGTGTCGTCAGTCAGCACCTGAGGCGACCCGTCGTGAGTAATGATGCACCGATAGCGCATCGTTACGGTGACAGGCACTCCATCGGCATCTCTCATCGGGTAGCACATTGCCATGGCAACGGCCGCCCGCACATAGTCGGCAAACTCCTGGAGGGGATGGGATTCCGTAATGTCTGTCAGCTCGACCCGGCCGTCATGCCGAAGGACCAGGTTCCCCTCCACGCAGGCGGTGTCGAAGAAGAAGTCGAGCTTGCCGGCCGGGATCACCACCGGGGGGAGGACGACATGCGGTTTGAGGGGCTGTCGCGGCAGGAACAGTGAATCGAGCCGGTACGGCGAAGCGTGCGCGATCCAGTCCGAGAGCGGCCGCATTCCAGGATACGCATCTTGGTCGCCCAAGCCCAGGCCGTACACAACCTCACCCGTATCCGCCCCAGAGTTGGGGGAGCCGGCAACAAATTCAGGTCCATACTGGCCGACCCTGGGGACGTCTGCATGTTGAGGTCGCGGGCCTGAGCTGTCCGGTGCCACGCGAACCTTGCCGACATACCCCCGGTACCAATCGGCATCACCCGCAGCACCTGATTGTGCGCAAGCGGATTGGAGAGGGGGAAACCGGGCGGCACTCCCTTGGCCGGCAGCCACCGGATCCTCGGCCGTGGTCGGCGACGGCGCTATGGCCAGCAGGAGCAGGATGGCGGCCGCCGCCGCATGAACCGAGGCAGCCGCGAGGAGTTGAATCTGATGCTGTCGTCCGCGGTGATCGGTAATCCCTCGAATCGCGCTCGGTATGCGATATGTGCTTTCAGAGCTTGTCCGCATAAGGCACCCCCGTGAGCTTGGAATAGTATAGTCAGCGGTTGCGACGGCCCGCAACAGTCAATCTCGCGCCCGCGAATTTGGCCGAGCTCCTTAAGGCAGACGCCGCGGCGGAGGAGTCAGGGGGCGGCAGCGACAACCGCACGGGGAGTGCGGAGAGGACGGCGGCGGCCTTTTCGCGCATAACCGGCCGGGAATGGCGTTGGCCTCGATCACTCGCGGCTCACGCGCGGACCGCCTCGCGGTCTCAGTATCTACGGCGGGTTCGCGCAGGAAAGCAGTGTGCCGGTCCGGCCCTCCTCCGATAGGCAGGCACGAAGGCGGGCGTCAACACAGGCGCAGGACGAGGATCATTCGCCAGGCGCGGTCGCCGGCGTCGAATGGGACACCGGTGTCGAGATCGCCATACCAGGCGACAATGGCGAACCGGCCGGAGAGCCTTATGAGCGCACGAATGAGACCGGCCGAAATCTCCCGCCACTGCTCGCGGGATTCATGACGCGCCGCGCCGGAGGGCCCGGAGACGGCGTACGAAACGGTGCCGGTCGTGATTTCGGAAAGCGGATCCGTGACCGCATCGCTTCCCCAATCGACGGTGACGGAGAGGCCGTCGCGGTCGACGGTCCAGAGGTTGCGGGTGCTTCGCTGCCGAGTGAGAAAGTCGCGCGGGTGGCTCAACTCGATTATGTAGATGCCGCCCGGGTTGAGGTTGTCGGCCACCGCGTCCAGGTGGGCGGCCACGTCGTCGTCGGTCAGGAGCAGGTGGAAGGTGGCCATCATGCAGCAGGCCAGGTCAACGGGATGGGGGAGGGTGAAGCGGCGTATGTCGGCCTCGAGGATGGCGCACGGGAGGTTCTCCCCGGCCGCCAGGCGGGCGGCGTAGGCAGCCATCTCCGGCGCGCGGTCGACGCCGAAGGCCGGGAGGCCGCGACGGGCGAATTCGCGGCAGTACTGGCCGGGACCGCAGCCGAGTTCGACAACGGAAGCGGGATCGCGCCCGCTCGCGCGGCGGGCCGCCGCCAGCAGAAAATCGACTGCGCGGGCATAGTCGCGAAAACTGAAAGCGACATCGTAGAGATGCGGGAGAGAGTAAGGATGATCGGCCACGGTCGGGTCTCCAAGGAGGTCCATCCGGGACATCCGGCGGACGTTGACATTTGCATACCCCTTCCGTATATAGCGCCATGACAGCGAAGACACCCAAGAAAAAACTGACCTACGCGGACGCGGGCGTGGACATTGCGGCCGGGGACGAAGCGGTGGCGCGGATCAAGGCGCTGGCGCGCGGGACGTTCAACGCACAGGTGCTGAGCGAAATCGGCGCATTCGGGGGATTCTTCCGCCCCGACTTCCAGGGAATGACCGCGCCGGTGCTGGTCGCGTCGGCCGACGGCGTGGGGACCAAGCTGAAACTCGCGTTCATGACCGGGAAACATGACACGGTCGGCGAGGATCTGGTCAATCACTGCGTCAACGATATCCTCGTCCATGGGGCGCGGGCGCTGTTCTTTCTCGACTACATCGCCGTGGCGCGTCTCGAGCCGCACGTGGTTGCCGATATCGTGGCCGGCCTGGCGCGGGGCTGCCGCAACGCCGGGGCGGCGCTGATCGGCGGGGAAACGGCGGAGCTGCCGGATTTCTACGCGCCGGGGGAGTACGACCTCGCCGGGTTCATCGTCGGCGCCGTCGAGGAGGCGAGGATCATCAACGGCGCCTCCATTCGGCCGGGGATGGTTTGTCTCGGGCTCCCCTCGAGCGGCCTGCACACCAACGGGTTCAGCCTCGCCCGCAAGGCGGCGTTTGAGATCGCCGGGCGCCGCCCGGGCGACCGGATCGAGGAGCTGGGGACCACCGTGGCGGAAGCGCTCCTGGCCGTGCACAAATCGTACGCGCCGGTCGTGCACCCGCTGCTGCCCCAGTTCCCTATTCACGGCATGGCCCACATCACCGGGGGCGGCCTGCCGGGGAATCTCAACCGCGTCCTGCCGAAAGACTGCGATGCCTGGGTGCGGAAAGGTTCCTGGCCGGTGCCGCCGGTGTTCGACTGGCTGGGCAGAGCAGGCGACCTCGACCGGGAGGACATGTACTCGGCCTTCAATATGGGGATCGGGTTCGTCGTCGTGGTGGAGGCGGAGCAGGCGGACCAAGTCGTACGCACGATCGAGCGGTTGGGAGAGAAAGCCTACCGGATCGGGGAGATCCGAAAGGGGGAGGGGAAGGTGAGGCTCACTGACTGATTAAGCTCCCTGCGGCTCCGCGCCGAGCGACCGCATCGCAGGGCCGGGGGCAGGGCGCGGGAAAGGATCGCTTCCGGGCGGCTGAGCCATGACGGAAACACAGGATCAGTTCTGAGACAGCGACGTGAGACGGAGATATCAGGAAGATGGTCAAGAGAGTGGTGCTGCTCGTGTGCGACGGTCTGGCGGATCGTCCCATTAAGGAGTTCGGATACAAGAGCCCTCTGGAGGCGGCCCGGACGCCGCACCTGGACCGGCTGGCGAAAGAGTCGGTGTGCGGGATGGTCCACACGCTCGGGCGCGGGCGGGTGCCGGGATCGGACGTGGCGCACCTGGAGATTTTCGGTTACCCGATCGAGAAGTACTATGCCGGGCGGGGGCCGATCGAGGTGTGCGGGCTGGGCATGAAACTCCAGGGGGGAGACGTGGCGCTGCGGGGGAATTTTGCGACGGTCGACAAGGACTGGAATATCGTGGATCGCCGCGCCGGACGGATCAACCACGTGGCGCCGCTGTGCGCGGCGATCGACGGGATTGAGATCGACGGCGTGAAGTTCCTGGTGCATCCGGGAACAGGCCACCGGGCCGGAGTGATCATGCGGGGCGAGGGGCTGTCGGATAAGATTATCGACGCCGACCCGCACGGGCCGGGCGAGCCGGTGCGCACGGTGACCGCAACCGACGCCAGCCCGGAGGCCCGGCGGACGGCCGAGGTGCTCAACAGGTTCCTCCGTAAATCGTACGAGGCGCTCGGCGGACTGGACCTCAACCGGCAGCGCGCGAAGGAGGGGAAGCTCCCGGCCAACATCCTCCTCGTGCGCGGCGCGGGGCAGCACATCCACGCCCCGAGTTTCTCCGAACGTTACGGTCTTAAAGCCTGCGCGATCGCCGGCGGCGGGCTGTACAAGGGTGTCGGGTCGTTTGTCGGGATGGATGTCGTCGAGGTGCCGGGGGCGACCGGGCTGCCGGACACGGATATCGCGGCCAAGTTTCGCGCGGTCCTGGCCAAGCTCGCCGAGTATGATTTCGTGTTCGTGCACGTGAAGGCGGCCGATTCGCTCGGCGAGGACGGCAACGCGCCGGGGAAGAAAGATTTTGTCGAGAAGATCGACGCGGCGGCGAAGATCCTCGCGGAGGGCCTGCCGGAGGACGTGCTGCTGGTGGCGACGGCCGACCACACCACGCCGTGCGAGATGAAGGCCCACGCGGCGGACCCGGTGCCGATCATGTTTCGCGGAAACAACGTCCGGGTCGACGGCGTCGCGGCCTTCGGCGAACGGGCCTGCGCCCAAGGGGGACTGGGTTTCATGCTCGGGCGGGAAATCATGCCGCAGGTGGTCAATTTCCTCGGCAAAGGACACCTCGAAGGAGCCTGAGCCGGGTCCGGGCGCCCGGCGAAGCAGCGGAGAAGGAGAGAATCGGCGGGCTGCGACCCCGGACGGTCCCGCCTCCCTCCCGACCGGAACACCTGCCGGAGCGCCCCGCCATCGCAAATGTCCTTGACAGGCAGTCCCCGCTCGCCGCAGATTAGGACCATACGAACGCAGAGTTGATCGGCGCGGCCGTGCCGGGCGAGACGGCATTACCGTTCGGCTGCGCCGGGAGTCAGGGCTGTGAGGGTCCCCATTACCGGCAGCAGGTGCTCTTTGGCCGATCGGGCGGTCCGCCCGCTTGGGCGGCATGTCGCTCCGAAGTGTGCGCCGGGTGTGGGTGACCGCGGGCGAGCAACAGTGAACACGCAGGGTGATTATCATCGAACGGCGGCCTGCGCGATGCGGCGCGCGGCGGATTTGAGGCGCCGCCGGGCAATTCCGCATCGCTGCACTCGTCGGAGAAGCGGCCGATGCCGGTCCCCAACCGGCGAAGGACCAAGCACTTACATACCTGAACTGTTTGACCCAACTGACCGTCAATCGATATGGTTTCCCGAGGCAAAGCCGTCGGGGGACAAAGGGAGGTGCTATGATGTCGGAATCCAGGTCGTATGCGACCATCCGCGCGGCCGGGTTGCTGCTGGCGGCGGCCATCGGCGCCGCACTGCTGGCGTCCTCGGTGCCGGCCACGGTGGCGACACCGGAGGAAGCGGCCCGGGTCAGCCAGAACTGGCTCACCTACATGGTGTACCAGCAGGGCAACTGGGCGGGCGAAAAAGCGCCGCAACTACTGGGGAGCGAAGAAATCACATTCCAGGGTATGGTGGTAGGCTACCATTTCCGCGTCGCTCCATCCGGGTATATCGTGGTCCCTGTTCTGAAAGAGCTGCCGCCGATCAAGGCGTACTCCGAGACCGACGTACTCAACGTGAAGAATCGGCAGGGGATGGGGGGACTGCTGCGCGAGGTGCTGTACCAGCGCATCGCGGAGTATATCAAAGTGTACGGGAGCGCCGATGCGGCCCAGCCGGCCACCGGCGACGTCTTCTTGGACCGCAGTCACGGACGGGAGTGGGAGATGTTTCTGCAGAGCGAGGCGAGTCTGACCGCCGAACTGTACTCGGGGCGGGCCGGGCGGCAGGTGACGGTCGGTCCGCTGCTGGCCTCGACCTGGCACCAGACCGGACCGTACAACAGCATGTGCCCGGTCGGGGATGCCGCCTGCCTGGACTGCGCCGACCCGGGTGAGGACCCCTCGCCCCCGTCGTCGGACACCGCCGTCGTCGGTTGCGTGGCGACGGCTGCGGCCCAGATCATGTACTTCTGGAACTGGCCGCCCTCGGGCACGGGTTCGTACAGCTATACCTGGGATGGCGATCAGACGTGCGGGCAGCCGGCGGGCAGCACGCCGGCCCAGACGCTGTCGGCCAATTTCTCCGATGCGTACGACTGGGGGAACATGCGCGACAGCTACACGGGGGGGGAGAGCCAGGCCCAGAGAGACGCCGCCGCCGAGCTCTGCTATGAGGCGGCGGTCGCGGCGGGGATGGATTTCGGCGTCTGCGGGTCCGGCACCAGCACCGACACTGTCCTGACCGCCTTCCCCATGTACTTTCGCTACAGTGCGGCCACCATCGACAAGGAGAACCGAACCGATCACACTGCGGACGAGTGGTTCCAGCTGCTGGCCGCGGAGGTGGATGCGGGCCGCCCCGTGCAGTACCGGATCAACAGCCATTCGATTGTCTGTGACGGCTACCGCGATACGCCCTCCGACCAGGTGCACATGAACTACGGCTGGGGCGGGGGCGCCAATACCTGGTACGCGGTCGACAATTTCTACTGCTACTGGATCGCGGGCGAGATCTGCCCGTGGGATGAGGAGTACATGATCAGGGGCATCCAGCCCGACAACCTGCCGCCGGTGGCGCAGTGCGCGGACGTCACGGTCGACGCCGACGACAATTGCCAGGCGGCGGCGGCGTCGATCGACAACGGCTCCTACGACCCCGAGGGGTACGCGGTCACGCTCGAACAGATTCCGGCCGCTCCGTACCCGCTGGGGGCAACCCTGGTCACGCTCCGGGTCACTGACCCCCAGGGCGGCGTGGCGACCTGTGAGGCGACGGTGACGGTGGTGGATGTGACGCCGCCGATTATCACCTGCCCCTCCGACCGGACGTTCGAGTGCGACGATATCGGCGACTTCGGGTGGCCGACAGCGACCGACAATTGCGATTCGGATCCGGCCATCACCCTGGCGTCGCGCGATTCCGTGCCCGGGGGCTGCCCGCAGGAGTACCGGCTGGTGCTCGGATACAAGGCCGAGGATTTCTCGGGCAACGCGGCCGGGTGCAGCCAGACGATTACGATCATCGACACGACCTCGCCGGTAGTGGATTGTTACGACACGCTGGGGTTTGTTTTCACGTCGCCGACGGAAGCGGAGGTGTTCTGGGATGCGAGCGCTACGGATAACTGCAGCCCGGCGCCGACCGTGACGTGCGACCCGCCATCTGGCACGACTTTCCCGATCGGCGAGCACACGGTCACCTGCATCGCGGATGACGGGTGCGCGAACACCGACACCTGCGCGTTCACGTTCCGGCTGGTGCCGTTCGATCTCCACCCGACCTCATGCCCCAACCCGATCGCGGTGAAATCGGTGGTGCCGGCAGCGATCCTCGGCACGTCGGATTTCGATGTTCTCGACGTTGATCCGTCATCGCTGCGGGCAAGGGGGGTGGCGCCGCTGCGCTGGACGTATGAGGATGTGTCGACGCCGGTGGGCGACGACCCCAACCAGAACTGCGAATGCACGCGGGCGAAGGGGGACGGACGGAAGGATCTGACGCTCAAGTTCGACCACGCCGCGCTCGTGGCGACTTTTGCGCCCGGCGAGCTGGTGGACGGCGGCAGCGTCATGCTCCAGATCACCGGTCTCCTGAAGGACGGAACGCCGCTGGCCGGCGGCGACTGCCTGATCCTCCGGTACAAACCGAAAGACACGCCCGCGGAGTCCGGCCCGGTGGCGGTGACCGAGCTGGGGGCGTGGAACAGCCCGAACCCGTTTAACCCGGCGACCGTGATCGGGTACCAATTGCCGGAACCGGGGCATGTGAAGATCACCGTCTTCAACATGCTCGGCCAGGTCGTGGCGCACCTGATCGACCAGTGGCAGGAGGCGGGACAGCACTCGGTCTCCTGGTCCGGCGAGCGCGCCGCCTCAGGTGTCTACTTCTACCGCCTGGAAGTCGGGGAGGCCCAATTGACCAGGAAGATGCTCCTGCTGAAGTAGCCGTTTCGTTTCACGCCGCAGGATACCGCAGCCCCCGGCCGGGCGATCGCCGGCCGGGGGTCTTTCGCGGTCCGATCGGGCGCGCTCGCACCGGCCGACTCCTCTTAAAGGCTTGTGCCGGGAGGACCGGCAGGGTACTTTCTCCCGTACTTCGGCCCGCCGGCGGAGGGAAGCCGCCGGTCACCGCGACCCGACCGGTGAACGGGCGGTCCGAACAAACCGGAGATCGGCAATGGCACTGGCCACGCGCATATGGCGGGTGATCCTGCCCGACGACGTCAACGTTCGCCGGCGGCGGCTGGAACTGACGGTGTGGGCGTTTGTCCTCTCGCTGGCGTTCTACCCCGGGCCGTGGGGGTTTCTCGCCTGGGTGGCGCTGGTGCGGCCGATCATGATTTTCGCCCGACTGGGAGGAAAAGCGGCCTTCCGCTCGGCCTACCTGTTCGGGTTCCTGTTCAATCTCTTCTCGCTGTACTGGGTGGCGCTGGTGACGCCGCCGGGGATGATCACGGCAGTGGCCATCGTCGCCCTCTACTACGCCGTCGTGCTGTGCCTGTTTGTTCGGCTGCACCGCTGGAAAGCGGCGGCCGGGTATGTCGCGCTGCCGCTGGTTTGGGTGGGGATGGAATATTTCCGGACGCTGTCGGAGTTCGCCTTTCCCTGGTCGGACCTCGGGTACACGCAGGCGCACTATCTCTGGGTTCTGCAGATCGTGTCGGTGATCGGGGTGCACGGGCTGTCGCTCTTGATCGTGGCCGTGAATGTGCTCCTCGCGCAGGTGTTCCGGCCGTCGCTCTCCTACGAGCGCCGGGTCGGGGCGCTCTTCGGCGCGGCGGCGACCGTGGGTCTGGTCACGGCCTACGGGTGGGTCGTGCTGCCGCCCCATCCGAAGCCGGGGACGTTCGGGGTGGCGCTCCTGCAGGGGTCGGTGCCGCTCGATGTCAAGTGGTCGCCGGACTCCGTGGATGAGAACTTCGCCCTCTACGAGCGGCTGACGGCGAGCGTCGCCGACAGCGCGGTCAAGCTGTTTGTCTGGCCCGAGACCGCGGCGCCCTGCTATATCACGCACGCCCCGGAGTGCCAGGCGGCCGTGGGGCGGATCGCCGCAGAGTCGGGGACCCCCCATCTGGTGGGAACGCTCGCGGCGCGCATGGTGGGGGGAAAAATGCGGCACTACAACTCGGCCGTGCAGTTTGACGGCCAGGGCGTCCTCACTGCGCAGTACGACAAAGTCAAACTCGTGCCGTTCTCCGAACACGTACCCTACCAGGACCACCTGCGGTTTCTGGAGAAGGATTTCCTGCGCAAGTACCTCACGTTCATCGACGAGGGAGGAGTGCAGTGGTGGTCCGATTTCTACCCGGGCGATTCGCTCAGGCTCTTCGCGGTGGGCGACATCCAGTACGCGGCGCTGATCTGTTTCGAGGTCGCCTTTCCCGAGTACGTGCGCGCCATGGTGCGCCGGGGGGCGAATTTCCTGGTCGAAATCACGAATGACACCTGGTTCGAGCGCTCGGTGGGAGTGCACATGCACTCGCGGGTGTTTATCACCCGCGCGGTGGAGAACCGCTCCTGGGGAGCGCGCGCGGCCAACAGCGGGCTGACGTATATCGTGGACGACTACGGGCGGATCCGGGAGGGCCTCGATCTCTACGCCGTGCAGGTGCTGGCGGGGAAAGTCGGCCTCCTGTACAATTACTCGGTGTTCACGAGAATCGGCGATGTCGCGGGGCGGGGGTCATTCTTGCTTACGGCGGGGATCATCTGTATATTCATCGCACTATGGTGCCGGCAAAAACTCTCGCGGTTTTCCTCGCGGGCGCGGTCCTGATCCCGGCGGCGCTGCCGGGCGGGGCGGCCGCGGCCGGGGAGTCCTGGACGACGCTGACGTCGTTCAAGACCGTGCGGGCGTTCGCGGTTGTGGGTGACACGCTCTACGCCGCCACGCCCGGAGGGCTGCTGCTGATCGCCGACTCGAGTTCCCCGGGCCGGGCCTACCTGCACGCCGATGGTCTCGGGACTAACGATCTCGAGGATGTGCTGGTCGATGACGCGGGGACAGTGTGGCTGGCGGGTCTCGGGCACCTCATCCGGTTTGACCGGCCCGCGCCGCGGCAGTTCCTCTTTGTCGACCGCGACGGGCAGGCGATCCGTCTGCAGGCGCTGGCCGACGACGGCGACCGCCTGTGGGTCGGCGTGCACGGGGGGCTGGTGCTGTTCTCCAAGAGCGACGATGGCGGGCAGATCGAAGACAGCTACCCGATGTTCGGTACTCTCACGCCCTCGCCGGCCGTGGTCGATGTCGCGCTCGTGAACGACACCCTCTGGCTGGCCACCTCGGCCGGCCTGGCGGCGGCGCCCGCGGCCAGTCCGGTGCTGCTGAAGACGCCCGGGACCTGGACGACGTTTGCGGCGGCCCGGTACCCGGAACTGGGGCGGGACTCGATCGCGACGGTGGAGGCGTTCGGCGGGGAGATCTATGCGGCGACCTCTGCCGGCGCGTTCCGGCTCAATCGGGACGGGGCGGATACGTCCTTTGTCCCGGTCGCACTCACCGCCGGCCGGGCGGTCACAGACCTGGTGGCCGAAGGGGACTCGCTGTTCATCTACCACAGCGGCGGGCTGGCAGTGGTGACGGCCGGCGGCGCGGCCGATCTGCCCCGCGCCGGACTCAGCCTGCCGCCGACCACCGGGATCGGCTGGGAGGGGCTGCGCTGGGTGGGTATGCGCGACAGCGGGCTGTTCGTGGGCGCCGCCGGGCAGTACCGGGAGTACCCCCACACCGGGGCGCCGGGCAACGACGTCCGGACGATTCTGTTCGGACCGGAGGGACGCATCACCGCCGGGTTCGGCGACAAGATTTTCGCGCAGTACGACGGCGACCGGTGGATGCGCCGGATCTTCTACCGCCGTGGCGACGGCACCATGGATCTTCTGGCGGACGGGCGGGGCGATATCTGGGCCGCATCGTGGGGCGGCGGGCTGTTCCGGATCCGCGGCGATTCCATCACCCAGTACACCGACAGCAACTCCACCGTGGTCGGGGTGGTGGCGGGCGATCCGCTCGAATACACGGTGGTGCGGAGCCTGGCCACCGACGGCGTCAATATTTTCGCCTCGCTCTTCCAGGCCTACAACAAGGACGTCGTGGCCTGGGCGCCGCTCGACCGCGTGCACGACGAGGCGGCCTGGGGAGCGCTGGGCGTGCCCGAAGGGCTGGCCAACGAGTATGTCACGGCGCTCGCGTATGCCGACGGCGAGCTGGCGGTCGGGACTATGGCCCGCGGGGTCTACCTCTGCCGGCTGGGCAGCGCGCCCTACCGGGGGACGGCGATCACCGTGCGGCATTTCACCGACGACAACTCCCGGCTCATCTCCAACGCGATACGGACGGTGGCCTACGCGCCGAACGGGGAGGCCTGGATCGGGACCAACCTGGGAATCTCGCGCTGGGACTCGGGCATCGAGCGGCTGGTCGATGTCGTGCTGCCGGTCGGGGTGGGGACCGACGTGGCCGCGATCGTTTTCGACGGGCGGGGGAACGCCTGGGTGGGAACGCGCGGCGGACTCGTGCGGCTCGACGCCACCGGGGGGGCGCCCGACATTTTCACCGCCGCCACCAGCGACCTCGTGTCCGACGAGATCCGGGATCTGGCGCTGGACCGGCGCAGCGGCGACCTCTACATTGCGACGGCAGGCGGGGTGTCGGTCCTGCGGACGCCGATCGAGAACTTTGTCGAGACAGTCGGGGATTCGGTGGTGCCGATCCCCAATCCGTTCGTGATTCGCTCCGCCGCCGACCGGCTGCGGTTCAACCTCGACCGCCCGGCGACCGTGAGCATCTACACGGCGGCGGGGGAACGGGTGGCGGAATTTCCGGTCAATGAACCCTGGGACGGCCGCAACGACCGCGGCCGCGCGGTGGCCTCGGGCGCCTACGTGTATGTCATCACCGATGAGACGGGAGCCTCGCACCGGGGCAAGATTCTGTTGGTGCGGAAGGAATGAAAGCGATCTGCTATCATGATGACGACATGCCGGAGGAGCCGGTCAGGGCACTGACCGGCGATTCCTTTCTGGCATCGGCGGCCTTCGCCTCGCTGTGGGCGGTCCGCGGGGGGCGGCGCGCCGTGTGGGCCGCCCAGGCGGGGGAGGGGATCGCCGGGGTTCTCCCCGGCATCGAGTTCGGGCCCGCCCCGATAAAACGATTCATGGCCATGCCCAACGGGCTGTATGGGCGAGTGTTCGCGGCCGAGGGGTCCGACCCGCGCAAGACCGGAGAAGTGCTCCTGGAAGCGATCGCCGAGGCGGGGTATGTCAAAACCTACCTGTTCGACTTCTTCGGCTGTTTCACCTCCGGTACGGGGCCGTTTGCAGTGGCCCTGCAAACGGCGCTGCTGGTCGACATCGGCGATCCCGCCTGGGAACCGCCCGACCGGAAACTCCGGGGCGAAATCCGCAAGGCCGAGCGGGAGGGGCTGGCGGTCGGACGGATGGTCTGGGCGACCCACGGGGAGGGATTCCTGACGCTGCTGCGGGGAAAAGCGCACCGACGCGGCGGGGAGGCCCGCTACGGTGCGGATTTCTGGCAGGCCCTCGCGCACGCCGCGCAGCAGGATGAACGCGTGGCGTGGTACTATGCGAGCTTCAACAACCGGCCGGTGGCGTCGCACATCTACTTCGTCGAGGGCGACATGCTCATCGGGTGGCAGATGTACTACGACCGGAAGTTCTCGCCGCTGAAGGCTAATGCGTACCTGATCGCCCGTGCCTGCGCCGAGGCGCGCGACCGGGGCGCGCGGACGCTCGATCTCGGCGCGACGCCGGAGGGGGCGGGCGGAACCGAGTTCTTCAAGCGGCGCTGGGGCGGACGGGAACACATCTACCCGACGCTCACGCTGCGGCGCGGAATCGGGCGGTGGCTGTGACCGGTGCGCACCTGCGCGTGCTCGTGCTGGCCGATGCGCGGTCGGTTCACACGCAGCGATTCGCGGCCGAGTTGCGCCGGCAGGGGTGCGCGGTGCTGGTGGCGTCGCTGGAAGGATCGCCCGTTGACCCCGCCCTGGGCGGCGCTGAAGAGGATCCGAAGCGGACCGCTGCTCCGGAGGCCGCGGGTGCGCCGGGAGAACCGGAGGAGGGGTGCGGCGCCTCGGTCCGGCTGCGGCGGCGGTTTCCCATTCGGACGGTCGCGTATGCCTGGGCGGCGCGTGAGGTCGAGCGGCTGATCGAGCGGTGGCGGCCGGAGGCGATCAGTGCGCACTATGCCGCGGGGTATGGTTACCTGCTCAGCCGGGTGCGGCGGCGGCCCCCCGCGACGCTCCACGTCTGGGGGTCCGATGTCCTGGTCGTGCCGCACAGATCGCGGCTGCACCTGCGCAAGGTGGTGCGGGGGCTGCGCGCCGCAGACCACATTTTCGCCGACTCCCGCTACCTTGCGGAAGAGGCGGGGCGGCTGGCCGGAGTGACCAACGTCACGGTTCACCCGTGGGGGATCGAGCGGCGGCACCTGCAGCGGCGCCTGCGCGTCGGGTCGATAGGGCGGCCGCTCCGCATCATCGTCCCCCGCATGCATGAAACCGTCTACGATAACGAGTTTGTCCTCGAAGCGCTGCGGGAAATGATCATTCGGGGGGAGGCGACGGTGACGTTTCCGGCGTTCGGGTCGAGGTACGAGCGGTTTCGGCGGCGCGCGGAGGGGATGGGGTTGCGCGTCGTTTCTCTGGAGGCGGGCGCGGCGCGGGACGGCACGGGAACGGAAGCCGATCCTCGCGGCGCCGTCTGCTGCTACGAGAAGAGGAACCGCGACGGGTTTCTCGCCCTCATGGCGGCCCATGATGTGTATGTGTCGGCGGCGCGATCCGATTCCTCGCCGGCGACGCTGATCGAGGCGATGGCGCTCGGTCTGGCGCCGGTCGCGGCCGATATCCCGGGCGTGCGGGAGTGGCTGACGCCCGAAAGCGGGTTTGCCTTTCGGCCGGGGGATGCGGAGAGCCTCCGGACGATTCTCGCGCGCTTGGCGACCGGGGAGGCCGGCGGCGCGGAGTGCGCGCTCGACGGCCTGCGGAGGCGCAACCGGGAGCAGGTGGAACGGGAAGCGATATTCGAGGACAACATCGCGGCACAGCTGGCGGTGATGCGCGCTCTGTGCGGGAAAGCGGGGCACTGATGCGGCGGGCGCTGCTGGTGTGCTACTATTTCCCGCCGCTGAGCGGCGCCGGCGTGGCGCGGCCGCTGGCCCTGTTCAAACATCTGCCGGAGTTCGGCTGGGAGTGCCACGTGCTCTCGGTCAAGCCGGTGGCGTACCGGGCGTTCGAACCGGAATTGCTGGACGGGCTGCCCGGCCGGCACATTTACCGGGCGGGATCGTCCGATCCCCAGCGGCTCATGCGCCTGATGGGGATACGAACGGTCGCCGACCGGGTGATCCGCAAGGGACGGGCGCTGGCCGACTGGTATTTCCCCGACCCCAAGATCGGGTGGGTCCGACGGGCGACGGCGCTGGGACGGACACTGCTGGCGAACCGGGACTATGACGCGATCATCTCGACCTCGCCGCCGGTCTCGGCACACCTGGTTGCGCGCACGCTCAGCCGGGAGTTCAAGCGGCCATGGATCGCCGATTTCCGCGATTATTGGACGATCCACCGGCCGGAGCAGTTGTACGCGAACCGGCCGCGCCGCCGGCGGCGGGCGCAGCGGCTCCTGGCGGCAATTCGCGATGAAGCAAGCGAAGTCACGGCGGTGAACGAGACGGTGAGGGAGTATGTCGGGGCCGGGACCGTGATCTCCAACTGCTACGATGAAGCGTTGGCGGCGGGGTGGACTCTGCCGGCCGGAAGCCCGTTCGTCATCGGCGTCCTCGGCGCACTCAACGAGATCACGCCGGTGGCCCCGCTCCTGCGGCTGCTGGCCCGCCTCCGGAGGGAGCGGCCGGAGGTGTTTCCCCGCGTGAGAGTGCGGCAGGTCGGAGAGGTCGACGGGCAGTGGCTCGAGCGCCAGATCGATGCCTGCGGCGTGCAGGAGATTTTCGATCGCTACGGCTGGCAACCCCGACGGGAGACGATCGCGATCCTCTCCGAGGCGTCGCTTATGTACCTCGGGGTGGCCTCGGCGGAGGAGCGGGGGCTGTCGACCGGCCGCGTCTACACGATGCTGGCTTCGGGGCGGCCGATTCTCGCTTGGGCGCCGGAAGACTCGGAACTGGCGCGCCTGCTGGCGCACACCGGCAGCGGGGTCTGCTTTTTCGGCAGCGATGATTCGCCAGCGGTGAAGTACCTGGCCGATCTGGTGCAGGCGCACGGGGAGGGGAAGACACCTGTGACTCTTCGACCGGCCTATGCCGAACCTTACTCCTCGCGGCGAATGACGGAGAAGTTCGCAGCACTGCTGGACCGTCAGAAACCACAGAGCTACCGGTAAGGGATCGGATCGACCGGTCAGGTTCGATGCTGGGCTAAATGGGGGGGCGCGCAGAGTTATCCACATAGTTATCCACACAAGTGAATAGGGTGGCAGGAACCGTCAGGTCTTATGGTTCCTTCATCATCAATTTTCATTCGGCGTTATCAATTGCCGTGATGGAACTTACCGCGATGTTTTTTCTCCGGCGGGGGGCACAAAAAGTCTTGACTTGAGGCAATAAAATGTGATATTTGTGGGCGTTCTTGGGTCGAAGTGGAGAAAAGTGGAGGAAACGCCTTGTGAACGGGTTCGTCGGCCGGTATAACACGACTCTCGATGAGAAGGGTCGCTTCGCGCTGCCGGCCAAACTCCGGAGCATCCTGGGTGCAGGCGGCAAGCCGCAGTTGGACGGCGCGCTGATTCTGACGAAAGGGCTCGAGGGGTGTTTGAGTCTGTACACCGAACCCGAATGGAACGATATCGAGAAGCGTCTTTCCTCACTGAGTTTTACCCAAAGAGATTTTCGTTACTTCGGCCGCCGCTTTTTCTCGATGGCGGCGTGGGTGACTCCCGATCGCAGCGGCCGCATTCTCGTCCCGACGCATTTAATCGCCGAGGCCGATCTCAAGAAGGAGCTGCTGCTGATCGGTGTCAACAAATGGATTGAGGTGTGGAATCCGGAACGCTACGAGGATTACCTCCGGGGGTACGAGGCCACCTACGAGGATGTAGCGGAGCGGCTGTTCCCTCGCCCGAGCGGCGATGACCGGACCTGAGCCCATCCATGTCCCGGTGCTCCGGGACGCGGCAGTGCGGCTCTGGGCGGCGCGGCGGGACGGCGCGTACCTGGATCTCACGGTTGGCGCCGGGGGCCACCTGAAAGCACTGAGTGACTATCTGGACGGAACGGCCCGGCTGTACGGCATCGACCGGGACCCGGCGGCGGCGGCGGCCGCGGCCGCCCAGCTTGCGGGAGCGCCGCAGACGGTGACGATCGCCAGAGGGGCTTACGGAGAATTCGAAACGGTGACGGCCGCGTTCGGCGACCGGACTTACGACGGCATGCTGATGGATCTCGGTCTTTCGAGCCTGCAGTTGGACGATCCCCGGCGCGGTTTCACGTTTCGCCATGACGGTCCGCTGGATATGCGTTTTGATCCGGAGTCGGGCGGTCCTACGGCTGCGGATCTGGTGAATTCGCTGGGAGAAAAGGAGCTGGTCGATCTGCTGCACGGGTACGGCGAGGAGCGCCGGGCCAAGCGGGTGGCGCAGGCCATAGTCAGGGAGAGACGGATGCGGATGGTGCAGACAACATCGCAGCTGGCCGGCCTCGTCGAGCGCATCGCCCCGGCCCGGGATCTCCACAAAACGCTCGCGCGGGTGTTTCAGGCATTCCGCATTGCCGTCAACGGCGAACTGGAGCAGTTGGCCGCGACCATGCCGCGCCTGCTGCCGCGACTGCGGGCGGGCGGGCGGCTGGTCGTGATCTCCTACCACTCGCTCGAGGACCGTCTGGTCAAAAGGTTCTTCCAGGCCGAGGCGAAAGGGTGCGTGTGTCCGCCGGAGGCGCCGCTGTGCGCGTGCGGGCGCGCTCCGCGGCTGAGGATTCTCACGCGCCGCGCCGTCGTGCCGGACGAGACGGAGGCGGCGGCGAACCCGCGGGCGCGCTCGGCCAAGCTGCGGGCCGCGGAACGGGTGGGCGCGTGAAAAAGACCGTGCGAAAATTCAAGGAGACGGTGGAGATCCGGTCCTCGCTGCTCGTGCGTGTCCGCTCCCACCGCTACTTCCCGATCGGCGCGGTGGCCGGCGTGTTTCTGCTCGCCGCGTGCGTCCATATCTGGCAGCGCGTGCACGTCATCCACCTCGCCCAGGAGATCGCAGTCCTCCGCATGGAGAACCGGCTGCTCGGCGACGACACGCGGAAAGTGCACGCGGACCTGTCGGCGCTCTCGATGTCATCGCGGGTGGAGACCTACGCGGCCGATTCGCTCGGGCTGGCGCAGGTGGCCGCGACCGAGCTGATCACGCTGGTGCCGGAGGGCGTTCAGGCGCCGTCGGTCAAAGACGACCTCCACATGGTGGTGAAAATGGCGGAGCGCTGGGCGAACGTCCTGCCGAGCGTGACCCAGGCGCAGGCGAACGCCGGCGAACTGATCAGCCCGGTCATCGACTCCCTGGCCAACGGAGGGGACGACTGATGCATCGGACGCGCACCGAACGAATCCGACTCGGCATCCTCTTCTCGCTCGTCTGCCTGTATTTCCTGGCGGTCGCGGCGCGCCTGGTCCACCTCCAGGTGGTCCTCCACCAGAAGTACGCCGACATCGTGCGCATCCAGTCGGAGGGACGGGTGAAAATACCGGCCGAGCGGGGCCTCATTTACGACCGGTACGGGCGCCTGGTCGTGAACAACGTCAAATGCCCGTCGCTCTATGCCTACCCCGGGTCGCAAACGGAGCTGGAGAACGCCGCCCGCTATGTCGAGAAAATGTTCGGCCTGAAGCGGGGAACAGCGCGCAGAGAGTACAACCTCGAGGTGAACAAGTTCAGCTGGATCAAGCGCCTGCTCGGCGACGAGTTCGCCCGGCACATCGAAAAAACGGCGCCGCCCGGGCTGTACCTGCGCGATGAGACGCAGCGGGTGTATCCCTACGGACTGGTCGGCAAGCAGATTCTGGGTTTCACGAATATCGACAACCAGGGGCAGTCCGGGCTGGAGCTGGCGTGGGACAGCCTCATGAAGGGGGAGGACGGGGAGGCGGATATCCGGCGGGACGGTCTGCGCAACGTCTTCCGCGTCAAAGAGCAGGCGGCCGTGAAACCCAAACCGGGGCAAGCGCTCGTCCTCACTATCGATTTCAACCTCCAGGAAATCTTCGAACGGCAGCTCCGCAAGGGGGTCGAGGAGTACGGGGCGAAGGCGGGGATGGGGGCGTTCATCGACTGCCGCACCGGTGAGATTCTGGCCATGGCCCACTACGATCCGAAAGAAGAGCACCCGGAGAAGCCGGTCAAGCTGCGGGCGATCAGCGACCAGTTCGAACCGGGTTCGTCGTTCAAAGCGATCACGGCGGCGGCCCTGCTGGAGGCGGGGGAGGTGGACTTCCGCGAGTACACGTACTGCGAAATGGGGGCGTGGAAAATGGAACGGGGCGGGACGCTCAAGGACGACAAAAAACACGGCAACCTCACGTTCCGCGAGATCATGGAGCTCTCGAGCAACATCGGAGTGGCCAAATACGGAATCCGCCTGGGCGGCGAGAATCTCTACGAGGCGGCGCGGAAGTTCGGGTTCGGACAGAAATACGGCATCGGGCTCGGGGCGGAAGAGAGCGGGCGTGTTTCCAAGCCCCGGCGCTGGGCGGACCGGGCCGTGGCCTCGCTGGCCATGGGGCACGCGGTGGCGGTGAACTGCCTGCAAATGGCCAATGCCTTCGCCGCCATCGCCAACGGCGGCGAACTCCTCCGCCCCCACCTGCTCATGTGCTGCGTCGACGAACACCAGAAAGTGACCCGCCGGTTCGGACGGGAAGTAATGCAGAAGGTGATGGAGGGAGTCTGGGCCGATACCCTGAAAGCGGTCCTGCGCGGCGTTGTAGAGCGGGGGACAGCGACGAAGGTGAATTCGAAAGCTGTCGCCATCGCCGGCAAGACGGGTACCGCCCAGATTCCCGACTCTGTCACCCACCGCTACAAAGACGAATACACGGCCAGCTTCGCGGGCTTCTTCCCGTACGAGAAGCCGGCCATCGCCGGGATCGTCATGCTCATCGAGCCGAACCCGATCCACTACGGCGGCTACACCGCGGGGCCGATATTCCGGCGGACGGCCGAGCAGTACATGATCCTCAACCCCGACCTGTTCGACTCCGGCAACCAGCTTTTGGCCGAGCGGTCGAGCAGCCGCGAAGGCACGGTCGAGGCCCCCAACCTGGTCGGCCGGAGCCTGGCGGATGCGGCCGAGGACGCGGAAGAGCGCGGGTTGACGATCCGGGCCAACCGGACGGAGGGGATGATCGTGTGGCAGTATCCGCCGGCCGACCGGCTCATGTTCGCCGAGGATGACCTGATCGTGGTAGTGGAATCGCCGGTCGAGACCGGGTTCGTAATGGCGGATTTGACCGGGCTGTCGATCAGGGAAGCATCGGCGTTTCTGGACTTCGCCGGTATAAAGTGCAGAATTACAGGGCGCGGCAAAGTTATCTCACAATCGATCGGTCCCGGCCAGGCGGCCGGGTCGGAAGACGTATGTCAGCTGGAATGTCGGCCGACATAGGAGGCAGCCATTACTCTGCGTGAGCTGGTGCACGGGTGCGCCGGGGCGGTGATCACCGGCGATCCCGAGGTTGCGATCGAGCATCTCGAGTACGACTCGCGGCTCGTGCGGCCCGGCACCCTGTTCTTTGCGGTGACCGGGTTCACGCGCGACGGGTACGACTTTGTCGCCGACGTTCTTTCGCGGGGGGCGGTGGCGGTCATGGGCGAGCGCGAATCCCATCCGGCGGTCCCGGTGCACGTCCGCGTGCCCGATATCCGCCAGGCCATGGCCGACGCGGCGGCGAAGTTTTACGGCTTTCCCGGCAAACAGCTCTTCGCCATCGCCGTAACCGGCACCAACGGGAAGACGACCACCTGCTACCTGCTCCGGTGCATGCTCGAGGCGGCCGGGCGGAAGGCGGGACTGGTGAGTTCGACGCTCTACGACGTGGGCGGGGAGCAGTTCCCGGCCGAACGCACGACCCCGGAGGCGCTGGACCTGCAGCGGCTGCTGTTTCTCATGCGGAAGAACGGGTGCGCGGCGGCGGTCATGGAGGTGTCTTCGCACGCCCTCGCGCTCAAGCGGGTCGAGCACATTCTCTTCCGGGTGGGCGTGTTCACCAACATCACGCGTGACCACCTCGATTTCCACAAATCGATGGCGGAGTACCTGGCGGCCAAGAAGCGGCTGCTGGGCAAGCTCGCCGGCCCCCACGCCTGCGCCGTGCTCAACCTCGATGTGCCGGAGTTCCGCGCCTTTTTCGGCGATGCGCGGTCGGAGCATATGAGCTACTCGCTCCAGGACACGCACGCGGACGTCTACGCGAGCCGCTACGAGATCGAGCCGATGCGGACGGTGTTCGACCTGGCTACGCCGGCGGGGATGCGGACGGTGACGTTCCCGCTGCCGGGACGGTTCAACCTGATGAACGCGGTGGCGGCGGCGGCCGGCGGGCTCGCGGCCGGAATCGACCTGGACACGGTGGTGGCCGGGCTGGAGAGCGCGACCCCGGTGCCGGGGCGGTTCAACGCGGTGGATGCCGGGCAGCCCTTCGGCGTATATGTCGATTTCGCCCACACGCCGGATGCGCTCGAGCGGCTCTGCCAGTCGGCACGGGAGATGACGGCCGGACGGGTGCTGCTGGTGTTCGGGTGCGGCGGCGACCGCGACCGCGGGAAGCGGCCGCTTATGGGAACGGCGGCGACCACCATGGCCGACTACGCGGTGGTCACGAGCGACAACCCGCGGACCGAATCGCCGCTGGCGATAATCGAAGACATCCGGCCCGGCCTGCGGGGGGACCGGTATGCGATCGAACCGGACCGCCGGAAAGCGATCGCACTCGCCCTGCGCGCGGCCGCGTCGGGGGATGTCGTGCTCCTGGCCGGCAAGGGCGCGGAGCGGTACCAGGAAGTCAACGGCGAGCGCCGCCCCTTCGACGACGTGGAGGAAGCGCGGGCGGCGCTGGCGGCAATGGGATACAAGAAGGCATCGGCCGGGGCAAATTCAACGGCACGGAAGTGATAAAGTTGCGTTTCGATCAACTGGCCGCCATCACTGGCGGACGCGTCCACCGGGCCGCGGACCGCACCGCCTCCTTCCGGGGCGTCTCCATCGACACCCGGACGCTCGCGGCCGGCGAGCTGTATGTGGCCATCCGGGGGGAGAAGCACGATGGTCATGAGTTCGTCGCGCAGGCGCTCGAGCGCGGCGCGGCCGGTATTCTGGCCGAGTTCGACCACCCCGAGCTGGCGCGGCTTGCGGGCGACACCCCGGTGATTACGGTCCCGCACACGCACGAGGCGATGATTGCCCTGGCCCGCCACTACCGGCACACGGTCGCGGCGCGCTTCGTCGGGATCACCGGGTCGAATGGGAAAACCACAACCAAGGAACTCACCTACCGGCTTCTCGCCGCGGTGGAGCCGCGCGCCTACCGGTCGCCGGGCAACCTCAACAACCTCTACGGCGTGCCGTTGGCTATTTTCCGGATTCCCGCGGACTGCCGGGCGGCGGTAATGGAGATGGGGATTTCGACCGACGTCGAAATGCCCCGCCTGGCGGAGATCGTGCAGCCCGATGCGGTGGCGATCACGAACGTGAGCGCGACCCACCTGGAGTTCCTCGGAACGGTTGAGGCGGTGGCGCAGGCCAAGCTGGAGCTCGTACGGGGGGCGCGGCCGGGCGCGCCGGCGGTGATCAACGCCGACGACCCCGTGCTCGCGGCCGAGGCGAAGAAGGTGCGGTCCGATTACGTGACCTTCGCCCTCGACCGCGCCGCGGATTTCCGGCCGGACGCCTGGGGGATCGACGACGCGGGGATGATGACGGTCGTGCTCGAGGGGCGGACGTTCCGGATGCCGCTGGTCGGGAAGCACCAGGTGTACAACCTGACCTGCGCCTACGCCCTGTTCCGGTCGCTAGGCTACCGGTTTGACGGCGTGGAGACGGCGCAGATAGAATTGGCGTCGGCGCCGATGCGGGGGCAGTTGGTCGCGCGCGGGGGCGTGCGGGTGCTCGTGGATTGCTACAACGCCAACCCCGAAAACGTCAGGGCGGGCCTGGCGGGGTTCTTCGCCCTCCCGACCGCCGGGCGGCGCGTGGTCGTGCTCGGCGACATGCTGGAGCTCGGCCCCGAATCGCCCCGCTACCATCGGGAGAGCGGCGCCGTGCTGGCGCGCTACCCGTTCGACCTGGCGGTGCTGGTCGGGCCGCGCTCGCGCGAGACGCTCGAGGGAGCGGTCGCGTCCGGGGCCGACCGGGGGCGCCTGCGGCACTGTGCCGACGCGGCGGGGTGCGCGAAAGAGATCGCCGCCATCGTGCAGAAAAACGACCTGGTGTACCTGAAGGCCTCGCGGGGGATCGGCCTGGAAGCGGTTCTCAACGGCCTGGGCGAACCGGGTGAGGAGGTTCTGTAATGCTCTACCACCTGCTCTATCCACTGGCGCACCAGGTGTCGGGGCTCAACCTGTTCCGGTATATCACGTTTCGGACGGCCGGGGCGATGGCGACGGCGATCTTCATCTGCCTCATCCTCGGGCCGTTCTTCATCGGGCTCCTGCGCAAGCACCAGGTGAAGGAGAGGATCCGGGCGGAAGGGCCGGCGTCGCACCAGAAGAAAGCCGGAACGCCGACCATGGGCGGGCTCATCATTGTGTCGGGGATCATTATCCCCACCCTGCTCTGGTCGGATCTGACGAATTTCTACGTGCTGATGGCGCTGCTGGTGACGGCGTGGCTGGGACTGCTGGGCTACCTCGACGACTACAGCAAGGCCCTCAAGCACCAGCGCAACGGAATGGTGGCGCGCAAGAAGTTCATGGGGCAGGTGGGGCTCGGGCTCGTGTTCGGAGGCCTCCTGCTGTGGGTGGCCCCGAACGGTCTCTACGACGGGATGACCGGGATCCCGTTCTTCAAAAACTACATGCTCGACCTCGGCGTCCTGTACATCCCGTGGATGATCCTCGTGCTCACCGGCGCCTCGAACGCGGTGAACCTGACCGACGGGGCGGACGGGCTGGCGATCGGGCTGTCCGGACTGGCCTTCCTCGCTTTCGGCGGGATCGCCTATCTCACCGGGCGGCTCGATTTCTCGAGCTACCTCCAGATCGAGTACCTTCCGGGCGCCGGCGAGCTGACCGTGTTCTGCGGGGCGGCGATCGGGTCGGCCCTCGGGTTCCTGTGGTTCAACTCGCACCCGGCCGAGGTCTTCATGGGGGACACCGGGTCGCTCGCTCTCGGCGGCGCGCTCGGCGCGATCGCCATCATGCTCAAGAAAGAACTGCTCCTGGTGATTGTCGGCGGCGTGTTCGTCGTCGAAGTGCTGTCGGTGATCATCCAGGTGCTCTCATACCGCTACCGGGGAGGCAAGCGGGTGTTCAAGATGGCGCCGATCCACCACCATTTCGAGCTGCTCGGTTGGCCGGAGGAGAAGGTGGTGGTGCGGTTCTGGATTATCGGGGCGCTCTGCACGCTGGCCACGCTGGCGACCCTGAAAGTGCGGTAGGACAATGACGCGGGAAGAAAGGATACGCGGACGCAAGGTCGGGGTGATCGGGATGGCCCGGTCCGGGCTGGCGGCGGCGCTGCTGGCCAAAGAAATGGGCGGCATCCCCTTCGTCACCGACAGCGGCCGGCGCGAGGCGCTCGCGCCCGCCTGCGCCCAGCTTGAGAAGTCGGGCGTGCCGTTCGAGACCGACGGCCACAGCGACCGGATCCTGCAGAGCGACTACGCCGTGATCTCCCCCGGCATCCCGCTCTCCGCGGAGATCGCCCGGCGGATCCGCGAGCGGGGGATTCCGCTCTTCTCGGAGATCGAATTCGCCTCGTGGTTCTGCCGCGGGCGTATCGTCGCGATCACCGGATCCAACGGCAAGACGACCACGACGACGCTGGCGGGGGAGATGTTCGCGGCGGCGGGCCGCCCGACCTGCATTTGCGGCAACATCGGCCGGCCCTTCGCCGAAGCGGCCTCGAGCGTGCCGCCCGACGGGGTGGCGGTCGTGGAGGTGTCGAACTTCCAGCTCGAGACGATCGCCGATTTCCGCCCGGCCGTGGCCGCGATTCTCAATATCACCGCGGACCACCTCGACCGGCACGGGACGATGGAGGAGTACAAGCGGACGAAGTACCGGATCACCGAGAACCAGGGTCCCGACGACGTGCTGGTGACGAATCTCGACGATCCGGTGACGTCCGGCGAGCGGATCGCCACGCGGGCGGCGCGGGTGTATTTCACGACGGGGGACGCGACCGAGGCGGGCGCGTTCGTGCGCGCGGGGGTGCTCTGGCGCCGCAAAGACCGGGCCGAGGAGCCGGTCATCCCGGCCCGCGATATCCTCATCCCGGGGCCCCACAACCTGCAGAACGCGGCGGCGGCGACGGTGATGGCGACCGTGTTCGGCGTCGAGGCCGCCGTACTCGCCGGGGTCCTGCGCACGTTCCCGGGCGTCGAGCACCGGCTCGAGCGGGTGCCGAGCGTCGCGGGCGTGCATTTCATCAACGACTCCAAGGCGACGAACGTGGATTCGGTCTGTTTCGCGCTGCAGTCGGTGGACACGCCGGTCTACCTGATTCTCGGCGGGCGCGACAAGGGCGCGCCCTATGAGCCGCTCGCGCCGCTGGCCCGGGGAAAGGTGCGCGGCGTGGTGGCGATCGGGGAGGCCCGGGAGAAGATCTTCCGGGCGCTGGGCCGGGAATTCCCGGTGCAGTTCGCCGACACTCTCGAGGAGGCGGTGCAGAAGTGTTTTGCGCAGGCGCGCCCCGGGGAGACCGTCCTGCTCTCGCCCGCCTGCGCCAGTTTCGACATGTTCGACAACTATGAACACCGCGGCCGGGCCTTCAAGGAGGCGGTCGCACAATTGAAAAATGGTAAGAAAAACCACAACCCGGTTGCTCCTTAAGGGCGGCTACGATGAGAAGCTGCTGATCGCCTACCTCGTCGCGGTGGTGGCGGGAATGGTGCTCGTCTACTCGACCTCGTCGATGCTGGCGGAGAGCCGGTTCGGCTCGCACCTGCACTTTATCGGGCGGCAGTTCGTCTGGGCGATTATTTCGCTCGCCGCGATCTGGCTGGTCTGCCGCATCGATCTCCAGCGGTGGGCGGTGTGGTCGTGGCTGCTGTTCGTGCTCACCCTCGGGCTGCTGGCGCTGGTCTTTCTCATGCCGGCGCGGAACGGCTCGCATCGCTGGCTCTTCCTCGGACCCCTCACCCTCCAGCCCGCCGAGCTGTTCAAGTTCGTCATGATCTACTTCCTCGCCTTCTCCCTGGCCAACCGCAACCGCGACGTGACGAAGCTCAAGCAGGTGTGGATGCCCTACGGGCCGATGCTCGGGGCGGGGCTGGTGCTGATCGTGCTGGAGCCGGATCTCGGGATGTCGATGGTGATATTCGCGACGGCGGTGGGGCTGTTCTTCTTGGCGGGGGCGAAGATCAAGCACATCGCCTACGCGGCTCTGCCGGCGATGGGCGGGGCGGCCCTGCTGGTGTTCGTGATCGGGTACAAAAAGGCCCGCGTGATGGACTTCCTCGCCTCGGTCATGGATCCGCTGGCGGGGAGCTACCAGTCGAAGCAGGCGGCGCTCACGCTGGGGGCGGGCGGGATTTTCGGCGTCGGGCTCGGCGACGGGCGGCAGAAACACTTCTTCCTGCCCTACCCGCACACCGACTTCATCTTCGCCGCCGCCGGCGAGGAGATCGGGCTCGTGGGGCTGCTCCTGCTGCTGTCGCTTTTGGGGTTCATTCTCTACCGGGGCTTCAAGATTGCGGCCGACCAGCCGGACCGGTTCGGGTTCCTGCTGGCGAGCGGCGTGGTGCTGTCGCTGTTCATCAATATCGCGGTCAATGTCGCGGTGGTGACGAGCCTCATGCCGGTCACCGGGTTGCCGCTGCCCTTCATTTCCTACGGCGGCTCATCGCTCCTCATCACGAGCATAACTATCGGCGTCCTGCTCAACCTGTCGCGGCGGATGGTGGGGAGGGCGAAGCAATGACGGGGCGGACGCAGGAGTACCGGCTGGTGTTCGCGGGCGGCGGGACGGGAGGGCACCTCTTCCCGGCGATTGCGATCGCTGACCGCGTCCGCGAGCTGCTTGCGGGGACGGCCCCGGTGGAGATTCTCTTTGTCGGCACGCGGCGCGGCCTGGAGTACCGGATGCGCGACGCCCTCGGCTATCCCCTCCACGTTATCAACGTCCGTGGACTGGTGCGCGCGCTGTCGCCGGCCAACCTGCTGGTGCCGTTCGTGCTCGTCACCGCGCTCGTCCGGGCCTGGCTCCTGCTCGGGCGCTTCCGGCCGGATGCGGTGGTGGGGACGGGCGGCTATGTCGCCCTGCCGGTGTTGAAAGCTGCCCGCTGGCGCGGCGTACCCACCGTGCTCCAGGAACAGAATTCCTTCCCCGGCATCACCACGCGCCAGGGGGCGAAACACGCGCGCAAGATCTACCTGGGGTTCGACGGCGCGCGGCAGTACCTCCGCACGGAGGCGGAGGTCCTCACGACCGGGAACCCGGTGCGGCGGGGGCTGAGCGGCGGCGACCGCGCCGCGGCGGCGGCGGCCTTCGGGCTCGACCCGGCCAAGAAAACGATCCTCGTGCTGGGCGGCAGCCAGGGAGCGCGGGCGATCAACGAGGCGGTGCTCCGGAGCCTCGCCGGCGGCGCGCCGGCGGACGGCTGCCAGATTCTGTGGCAGACCGGAAAGAGGGATTACACGGAGGTTTCTGCGAAGGCAGGCGGCACGGCAGCGCGCTGCGCCCTCTTTCCGTTTGCCCATGACATGGCCGCGGTCTATGCCGCGGCCGACCTGGCCGTCGCGCGGGCCGGGGCGCTCACGCTGGCCGAGCTGGCCGCCTGCGCCATCCCGGCCATTCTCATCCCCTATCCCCACGCGGCCGGAGACCACCAGCGCAAGAACGCCCGCGACCTCGCCGCCGCGGGTCTCGCCCGGGTGATCGACGAAAACGATCTTCCCCGGCACGATTTGATCGCCGAGGCGGCCGACCTGCTGGAGGCGGCCGAGTACCGGACCATGAGAGAGAAACTGGAGTCCGCGCGGCGTCAGGGACGGCCGGCGACGGACATCATCGCCGAGGACATCATCGACCTCATCAACCGTGAGAGAAAGGCGCGGGCGTGAAAACGGCAGTCACCACCAAACCCAAAGAAATCGCACCCTTTGCGAACGACAGACTCATGTTTGGAAAAATCCGCAAGCTGTATTTCGTCGGGATCGGCGGCTCCGGCATGTCGGGGATCGCCGAGATCCTCCACAACCTCGGCTTCGAAATCAGCGGCTCCGACCAGACGGCCTCGGACCTCACCCGCTATTTGGCCGAACGCGGCCTGCGCATCCATGAGGGGCACGACGCGGCGCACCTCGGCGATGCCGAGGTGGTGGTGATTTCGTCCGCCGTCGGCGAGGCCAACCCGGAGGTGGTCGAGGCGCGCCGCCGCGGCATCCCCGTGATCAAGCGGGCCGAAATGCTGGGCGAACTGATGCGCCTGAAGTACTCCATCGGGGTGGCGGGCACCCACGGCAAGACGACGACGACCTCGATGATCGGGCGCATCCTCCAGTCCGGCGGGCTCAAGCCGACCATCATCGTCGGCGGAATCGTCGCCGAGCTCGGCACCGGGGCGTCGCTCGGCGAAGGCGAGTACCTGGTGGCCGAGGCCGACGAATTCGACCGGTCCTTTCTCGCGATGTTCCCGACCATGGCGGTGGTGACCAACCTCGAGGCGGACCACCTCGACTGCTACCGCGGCCTGGATGACCTCGGGCACGCCTTCCTCACCTATATGAACCGCGTGCCCTTCTTCGGCTCGGTCGTGCTGTCGGCGGACAACGCGCAGCTCATGCAGATGCGCGACCGCCTCGCGCGCCCCTACGTGACCTTCGGCTTTTCCGTCGAGGCGGACTACCGCGCGGTGGAGGTGCGGCTCGAGCCGGGACGGTCAGTCTTCTCGCTCTACCGGCGCGGGCAGTACCTCGGCGACATCCTCCTGCGGGTGCCGGGGCGCCACAACGTCGCCAACGCTCTCGCGGCGGCGGCCGCCTGCACCGAACTGGGTGTGCCGTTCGAGCTGATCGCCGACGGTCTGCGCGGATTCACCGGCGTCGGGCGCCGCTTCGAGATCGTCGGCGAGGCCGGCGGCGTGACGGTGGTCGACGACTACGCCCACCACCCGACCGAGGTGGAAGCGACCCTGCGCACGGCGCGGGACGTGTACGGGCGGCGCGTGATCGTCGTCTTCCAGCCGCACCTGTTCAGCCGGACGCGGGATTTCGCCGATGAATTCGCGCAGGCGCTGGCCATCGCCGACCAGTGCCTGCTCGTCGACATCTACCCGGCGCGGGAGAAGCCGATGCCGGGAGTGACGGCCGATCTGATCCGGGAGAAAGCCGCCGCGCGCGGTCTCGGCCAATTCACCTGCATCGGCGAGCGGCAGAACGCGGCGCGGGAAGTGGTCCAGCGGGCGCAGCCGGGAGATATCGTCATCACCATGGGGGCCGGCTCCATCACGCTGGAGCGGAAGAACATTCTGGAGGCGCTGAGGGAGCGGTGGGGATAAGCGGCAGAAAATACCGGTTGTTCGCCCTCGCCGGCCTCCTGGTCGGCCTGGGGCTCACGGTGACGGTCAATTTCACCGATGCCTGCCGCCTGCGCGCGGTGACGGTCGACGGCAAGCCGGTCGAGAACTGGCGGCAGCAGTTTGCGATGCTCCGCCCCGGCTCTCTCGCCGCCCAGCCGGTCGAGCGGCTGGCGAAGAAGCTGCTGGCCGACGAGGACGTCTACAAAGTCGACGTGCGGTTCGAATTGCCGGGGGGGATCGATGTCCGGACCAACGAGTTCCGGCCCGTCTGTTTCGTGGTGGGGATGGAGACGGGCAAGCTGTTCGGGCTGAACCGGCGGGCCCGCCTCATTGCGCTCGACGCCCCGGACATCAACTGGGAGCAGCCGGTGTTCACCGGCCTAACGACGGGGGCGCTCCACTCGATCTGCGCCGACCCGCGGGTGCTGCCGGTGATCGACCAGCTCGAGGACCTGCGCGAATCGCGCGCCGACCTCTACCGCCTGTTGGACGAGATCGATTTCGGCGAACGCGAGTACCTGGAGGTGACGTTCGCCGGACTCCCCTACCGCCTGCGGGTGCGGCCCGACCACGTGCTTGAGGATTTCGACCGGTTCGTCGAATTCACGGGCCGCTACGATGCCGACCTCTCCGGCGTGATCCGCATGGACCTGCGCTACGAAAACATGATCATCTGCGCACTCTCCGACGAGGAGATGGAGCGGCGGGCGGAAGCGGCCCGCGAGCGGGCCAAGGCCGAGGCCGCGACCCAGGAGGCGAAAGACTGACCGGCGATGGCGACCGAGAACATCATAGCCGCCCTCGACATCGGGACCACCAAGGTGGTCTGCCTGGTCGCCGAGATGGACACCGACGGGCGAATCTACGTCATCGGCCACGGCCAAGCCCCGGCCGAGGGGCTCCGGCGCGGCGTCCTCGTCGACATGGAGCGGACCGTGCGGTCGGTCCGCAAGGCCGTGGATGACGCCGCGCTCGTCTCCGGCACCGTGATCGACCGGGTGACGGTCGGGATCGCCGGCGAACACATCCGGTCGATCAACTCGCACGGCGTGGTGACCGTGACCCGGGCCGACAACGAGATCACCGCGGCCGACGTGCGCAAGGCGGTCGACGCAGCCCGCGGGATCGCCATCCCGGTCGACCGCGAAATCATCCACGTCATCCCGCAGGAGTATTCGGTCGACGACCAGACGGGGATCAAGGACCCCATCGGCATGTCGGGCGTGCGGCTGGAGGTCGAGGCCCACATCGTGACGGCCTCGGTGACGACCGCGCGCAATATCTACCGGGCGCTCGAACGGTGCGGGCTCGACGCCGACCATATCGTGCTCGAATCGCTGGCCCTGTCCGAAGCGATCCTGACCGACGACGAGGCCGAGCACGGGGTGGTGGTGGTCGACCTCGGGGGGGAGCTGACGAACATCTCGATCTTCCACGACGGGGCGATCCGGCACACGGCGGTGGTGCCGCTCGGAGGGCGGAACGTGACGAACGATATCGCGATCGGCCTGCGCACGACGGTGGAGCAGGCGGAGTCGCTCAAGATCGCGCACGGCGCGGCGCTCGCCTCGCAGGTCGACCCGGAAGAGATGATCCCGGTCGAGAGCGCCGCCGGGCACGAGGCCAAGGAAATCTCGCGCAACGTGCTCGCCTCGATCATCGAGCCCCGGATGGAGGAGATCCTCGCGCTGGTGATCCGCGAGCTGCGCCGCGCGGACGTCGACGACATGCTCGCCGGCGGGGTGGTGTTGACGGGGGGCGGGTCGCTGCTGCCGGGGACGATCGCGCTGGCCGAGCAGCTCCTCGACATCCCTGTCCGGCCGGGGCAGATCCGCGGTTTTACGAGCATTCCCGACGAGATGAACAACGCCTGTTTCGCCACCGCGCACGGCCTGCTCCTCTACGGCTTTCACAACGAACCGGAACTGGCCGGCACGGCCCGGGGGAAAGTGCGGGGTTTGCTGAAGAAATTCGAGAAATGGATTTCCAATAAGTTCTAACACAACAGCCTCATGGAGGAACCGATGGCTGAGGGTAAACACAGTTTCAATTTCGCCGAGGATTTCATCGGCTACGCGAACATCAAAGTAGTCGGTGTGGGCGGCGCAGGCGGGAACGCGATCAACCGGATGATCGAGGCCCGCCTGCAGGGCGTAGAATTCATTGCCATCAACACGGACGCCCAGGTGCTCGATGCGAACCGGGCGGACAAGAAGGTGCAGATCGGGATCGAGCTCACGGGCGGTCTCGGCGCCGGGGCCAATCCCGACGTGGGCAAGCGGGCGATCGACGAGAGCCGTGCCCAGGTGGCCGAAGCGATCGGCCGCCCCAACCTCGTCTTCATCACCGCCGGCATGGGCGGCGGCACCGGCACCGGGGCGGCGCCGGTAGTGGCCGAGCTGGCCAAGGAAGCCGGGGCGCTTACGGTGGCCATCGTCACCAAGCCGTTCCGCTTCGAAGGGGCGCACCGGATCAACCGGGCCGAGACCGGCCTGGAAGAGCTGCGCTCGAAGGTCGATACGCTCATCACCATCCCCAACGAGCGGCTCCTGCAGATTGTCGACCGCAAGACCACCCTCGCGGACGCCTTCAAGGTGGCGGACGAGGTGCTGCACCAGGCGACCAAGGGGATTTCCGACCTCATCACGATCCCCGGCCTGATCAACTGCGATTTTGCCGACGTGCGCACGGTCATGCTCGAGCGCGGCGACGCCCTCATGGGCACGGGCTGGGGGAAGGGGGAGGAGAAAGCGGTGGATGCGGCCCAGGAGGCGATCTCGTCGCCGCTCCTGGAAAACGTCTCGATCAGCGGCGCCCGCGGCGTCCTCATCAATGTTACCGGCGGCGAGGACATGACTCTTTTCGACGTCAACAACGCGACCTCGCTCATCTACGAGGCGGCGGGGAACAACGCCAACATCATCTTCGGCGCGGTGATCGACCCGACGATGGCCGACGAGATGCGGGTGACCGTCATCGCCACCGGGTTCGGCGGTGTCGAGACCAAGCGCGCCCAGGTCGAGAAGGACGAGCGGGAGCGGGCGGCGCGCGAAGTCCCCTCGGGCGCGCCGATCTCGCTCTTTCCCGAGAGCGCCGTCGCGCGGCCCCCGGAACCGGCGCCCGCGGCCGAGCCGGAAGAAGTGCTGGCCGCGGCCGGCGTCCCCGAGTACGGCGACCGCGGCGGCAACGGCAACGGCAACGGCAACGGCAAGGGGAAACCGCGCGTGCCGATGTTTGCCGACACCGACCGGACCGTGCCCGCGTACCTGCGGCGGCTGACCGACAACCGGTAGCGAAAGAAGCGACTATCGAAACGCGAATACGTTAAACGGAAGACCGGAGACCAAGCGAAGGAAGGAGACCAGCGAGAGAGAGATAAACCAGGGAACGGACGCCGGCACGCTCCACGGCCGGCGCCTGTTCATTGCACCCAAGAACCGTTACATCAGGAAATAGGGCTCGCGCTCTATTTGTGTACTTGGTTCCTCCACAGTGCCGTCGGCCAAACTACCCTGCCGGCGGCATTTTTTTTCGTGAGAGAGACGGGGCCGCCGAATCCGCAACGCCGGCGGTCACTCGGGATAGCGCTTCCGGACCTCGTCGATGAGGCGCTGCTGTTTTTGTTCGAGGCGCTGGCGGCGCCGGCGGAAGACTTTGCGGATCGCCCCCACGAGTTCATCGGTGTCCGGCGGTTTCATGAGGTACTCGCTCGCGCCCGCCTTGATCGTCTGGACCGCCGAATCCGCCGAGGGGTGGCCGGTCATGATGACAATCTCGACGTCGGGGAACTCCCGCTTCATGTGGCGGAGCGCCGCGAGGCCGTCCATGCCCGGCATCTTGAGATCGAGCACGACGACGTCGACGAACGACTCGCGCAGAACGCGGAGCGCCTCCTCGCCGCCGGAGGCCGCGCTGACCGTCATGCCCCGCCGGCGCAGCACCGGCGAAAGCGCGGCGATGAGCTCGTCCTCGTCGTCGACCAGGAGCACGCTGACTTCCTCCATGGCGGCGGACTCGAAACCGTTTTCATCGACCACCCGGCGCGCGCCGAGGGCGTTCCGGATATGCTCCACCAGGTCGCCGATCTCGCACGGTTTGGCGAGGTAGACGGCGACGCCGGATTCGGCGGCGGCCGCCGCCTGCGCGGCCGAGGCGTAGCCGGTGAGGAGAATGACCGGGAGCTGCGGCCGCAGGCCGTGGACCTGCCGGAAGACCTCCAGGCCGTCAACGTCGGGCATCTTCACGTCGAGCACGACGGCGTCGAAGAAGTCCCCCTCCAGCAGGCGGAGCGCGGCCGTGCCGCTGTCGGCGGTGGTGACCCGGAAGCCGCGGCGGGTCAGCGCCTGGGCGGTCGACGCGAGGAAATCCCGCTCATCGTCGACCAAAAGCACGCGGATCATCTGATACGGGTTGTGCATGTGGATCCCTCTATGGTCTCGCGGTGGAATTGTCGGGGTGCGGGAGCGGCAGCTCCACCCGCATGGTGGTGCCGCGGCCGACGGCGCTCTCGGCGGTGATACGCCCGCCCCACTCGCCGACCAGGCCGTAGCACACGGACAGCCCGAGGCCGGTCCCCTGGCCGACCGGTTTGGTGGTGTAGAAGGGTTCGAAAATGCGTTCGAGCGTGTCGGCCGGGATGCCGACGCCGTTGTCGGCGACCTCGATGCGGAGGCGGTCGCCGGCGGCGCCGGCGCGAACCCAGACGTCGCCGCCGCCGGGCAGCGCGTCAACCGCGTTATTGATGAGGTTGACGATGACCTGTTCGAACTCGATGGGGTCAACCAGCACCGGCCGGAGCCCGGCCGCCGTCTCGAGATGGAGAGCGACGTTGCGAACACCCGCGCGACGGCGGAGCAGGGCGATGATCTCCTGGAGACGCGGGGTGATGTCGGTCGGTTCGGGCGCGGCTTCGCGGCGGCGGCCGAACTGGAGCATCTTGCGCGTGATGCCGGCGCAGCGCTGCACCTGGCGGCGGCAGCGCTCGACCGACTCGAGCAGGTCGCCGCGGGTCGGTTCCGGCAGGTCACTCGCGCGGAGCAGGTCGGCGAGATTGGTGTGCTCGGCGCTGATCACCGCCAGCGGGTTGTTGATTTCGTGGGCGAGGCCGGTGGCCAGCTCCCCGATCGAGGCTAGGCGGGCCGAGCGGACAAACGCGCGCGACAGCTCCTCGCGCTGCGCATTGGCGCGGTCGATCTGACGGCAGAGGTGGCGGGTGGCGATGACGGTCGTGACGATGAGGATGAGGACGGCGATGAGCACAACCTGCGCCCCCCGGGTGATCGCCTGGTTGACCGGGGCGCGCAGCGCCGTGCGGTCCTGCTCGACCACCAGCAGCCAGCGCCCCGACTGGAGCCAGGCGGTGAGCAGGATGAGGTCGGTCCCGGCCAGGGTGGCCCGGTAGTCCGCCGCGCCCTCGTGGGGAACAAGCGGGATGCCGCGCGCCGTGTCCAGAAGGGCGCCGCGCCGCGACGCAGTCTGGTAGAGCCCGCGGCGGCTGACGATGTAGGCGTCGCCGCCGTTGCACTTGCCCGCCTGCACCAACGTGTCGAACCGCGCCGAGTTGATCGTGCCGCGGAGAATCCAGAAACCCTCGGCGGCATTCCCGGCCCGTACCGCAATCACGCAGTGGGGCGCGCCGCGAAATCCGAGGAAAACATCGCTGAGGGAAACGCCGCGCTCCATGGCCTCGCCGAACCACTCGTCCCCGCGATAGTTGCGGCCCTTGAGGTCGAAGGGACCGGCATAGGCGAGGTGGTCCCCCTCGGCGTCGATGACTCCCAGGTCGGTGAAGCTGTTGTCGCCGGCGCGGTTGAGTTCGGCCAGAAGGGTGTCGAGTTGCGCATCGTCGGCCAAACGCGTGCGCGTCTGCGAGGCCGCCAGCACCTGCAGGAGACGGATGTGCTCGGAAAGGTCGGCGTCTATAGTGCGGGCGTGCGCCCGAACGAGCCCGCGGAGCGACTCCAGAGAACGCTGCTCAAAGAGGCTGCCGAAAACGATCCAGGCGCCAAAGCCGGCCAACGCCAGGGGCAACAGGGCCGCCAGGAGCACGGCTGCAGTAATCCGCCATCGCAGGCCAGGGGCCTTCGCCATCGCTCACGTGTGTCGTCTGACGGCACTTCGGGGCGACCCCAGAGCGAGCGCCGCGGGACGGGGTTCACACACCCTCGAAGAATATGTGGACGTTTAACTAGTTTGTATACCATGCGGGGCGCGGTTTGTCAAGACCGATCGGGACCGCCCCGTCCGCCGGGCGCGCCGATTTTCGGGACGGGGGCGCACTTTTCGCTTGACACCCGGGGAAGCGGATGTAGATTGCGGTCGGAGTATATGTGAAAAAAATCACAATGTCGACACAGACACACCATACCTATCAGCCGCGCGTCATTGAGCGGAGTCATCTCCAGGCTCTTTTCGATGCGCTCGCCCGGCGCGGTCACCGCTTGCTGGGCCCGACCGTCAGAAATGGCGGCATCGTGTACGATGACATTCAGCGGGTCGAGGACCTGCCGCTCGGATGGACCGACCATCAGGAGGGCGGAACCTATCGGCTCACGCACACGGGAACGGCCGCGGTCTTCGGTTACGTCGTCGGCCAGGGGTCGTGGAAGAAGTATCTGCACCTGCCGACGGCGACGCTCTGGGAGGCGGAGCGCAGCGCGGAGGGTTTCCGGACCGCGCCGGCGGCGGAGCCGCCGCCCCGGCGGGCGTTCATCGGCGTCCGGCCATGCGAGCTGGCCGCCATCGCGATCCAGGACAAAGTGTTCACCGCGGGACCGTACGCCGACCCGCTCTACCGGCGCCAGCGCGAGAACCTGTTTCTCGTCGCCGTCAACTGCACCCGGCCCGGCGGGACCTGTTTCTGCGGCTCGATGGGGACCGGCCCGGAGGCCCGCAGCGGCTACGACATCGTGCTGACGGAGCTGTCGGCGAATGGCCGGCACGTCTTCATCGCCGAGGCCGGTACGGTCGAGGGAGAGGCGGTGCTCGCCGAACTGGCGGCGCCCCCGGCGGGCGAGAGCGACCGGCAGGAGGCGGCGCGGGCGACGGCCGATGCCGCCCACCACATGGGAAGGCAGTTGGACACGGACGGTCTGAAAGCCCGCATGGAAAAGGCGGTCGAACACCCGCACTGGGCGGAGATCGCCGCGCGCTGCCTCACCTGCGGCAACTGCACCATGGTCTGCCCGACCTGTTTCTGCACGACGGTCGAGGACTGGACCGCTCTCGGGGGGGAGAAGGCCCAGCGGGTGCGCAAGTGGGACAGCTGTTTCACCGTCGATTTTTCGTACATCTTCGGCGGGAGCATCCGGCCCTCGCCCTACTCCCGGTACCGGCAGTGGATGACGCACAAGCTGGCCTCGTGGGTCGATCAGTTCGGCACCTTCGGATGCGTCGGCTGCGGCCGCTGTATCACCTGGTGCCCGGTGGGCATAGATATAACGGAAGAAGCCCGAGTATTCGCACACAGCCTCCAGCGCGCGGAAGCGCATACCTGAGTCAGGAGGAACCTATGGAGACCCTTGAGAAAATTCTGTCGGAGCACTCCTTCTTCAAAGACCTCTCGCCTGCGCACAACGCGATTATCTGCGGGTGTGCCGCCAACACGGTGTTCCCGAAAGGGGAGTTTCTGTTCCGGGAGGGCGAAGCGGCGGACAAGTTCTACGTGATCCGCCAGGGCAAAGTGCTGGTGGAGACGCACGTGCCGCACCGCGGACCGGTAGCCATTCAGAGCCGGGAGGCGGGCGAGGTGCTGGGGTGGTCCTGGCTGGTGCCTCCCTACCGGTGGCATTTTGACGCGCGGGCGGTCGAAACAACGCGGGCGATCGTGTTCGACGGCAAGTGCCTGCGCGAGAGGTTCGCCAGCGACCATGAACTGGGATACGAAGTCATGCGCCGGTTCGTCACCGTCATCGCCGAACGGCTCGACGCCACGCGCATGCAGCTCCTGGATGTATATGGCCATCACTAAGACAAATGCCGCAGCCGAGTCTCCGGCCCTCCTCGATCCCATGCTCGGGCAGCCCTATCGCATCGGGCGGGTGGTCAAGGAGACCTACGATACCTTTACGCTGGAGCTGGCGCCGACCGAGGAGGGGAACGGGTTCGCCTTCCTCCCCGGTCAGTTCAACATGCTCTATGTCTACGGGGTGGGAGAAGTCCCGATATCGATATCCGGCGATCCGGCCAAACCCCGGGCCCTCATTCACACGACGCGCGCGGTCGGGTCGGTCACGAAACAGATGCAGAAGCTGCGCAAGGGCGACGTGATCGGGGTGCGCGGTCCCTACGGCACCGCCTGGCCGGTCGAGGAGGCGAAGGGGCGCGACGTGGTGGTGGTGGCGGGCGGGATCGGACTGGCGCCGCTGCGCCCCGCGCTCTACCATCTCCTCAAGCACCGCAAGCGGTACGGCAAGGTGATCCTGCTGTACGGCGCGCGGACGCCGGACGACGTGCTCTATCCGAAAATGCTCGCGCAGTGGGGAGCCCGGCCCGAGATCGAGGTGCTGACCACGGTTGACCGCGGCATGGGGCAGTGGACGGGGAATGTCGGCGTGGTGACGACGCTGGTTCCGAAGGTGACGTTCGACGCGGCCAACTGCCTGGCGATGGCGTGCGGGCCGGAGGTGATGATGCGGTTCACGGCGCTGGCGCTGTCCAAGCGCGGGCTGGCTGACGAGCAGATCTACGTGTCGATGGAGCGCAACATGAAATGCGGAATCGGCCTGTGCGGCCACTGCCAGACGGGGTCGCTGTTCGTGTGCAAGGACGGGCCGGTGTTCCGCCTGGACCGCGTAAAACCGCTCTTTACGCAGCGGGAGATATGACATTATGGCGAAGTCAGTCAAACCGAAACTCGCAGTGTGGAAGTTCGCCTCGTGCGACGGCTGCCAGCTGAGTCTGCTGGAACTCGAGGATGAACTGCTGGCGATAACCGGGGCGGTGGAGATCGCCAACTTCCTCGAGGCCTCGCGCGAAGTGGTCCCCGGGCCCTACGATGTATCGCTGGTCGAGGGGTCGATCACGACGCCCCACGACGCCGAACGGATCCACAAGGTGCGCCGGGCATCGAAACTGCTCATTGCCATCGGCGCCTGCGCGACCTCCGGCGGGATCCAGGCGCTCCGCAATTTCGCCGAAATCCGCACCTACATCCCGGCCGTCTACGCGCGCCCGGAGTATATCGAAACGCTGCGCAAGTCGACCGCGATCGCCGACCACGTCCACGTCGATTTCGAGCTCCGCGGCTGCCCGATCAGCAAGTACCAGCTCCTCGAGGTCGTCAATGCCCTCCTCAACGGCCGCAAGCCCAACGTCCCCCCCTACTCCGTCTGCCTCGAGTGCAAGCGGCGCGGGACCGTCTGCGTCATGGTCTCCCAAGGGCTCGCCTGCCTCGGCCCGGTCACCCAGGCCGGGTGCGACGCCCTCTGCCCGAGCTACAACCGCGGCTGCTTCGGCTGTTTCGGACCGAAGGAGACCCCCAATCCGTCGTCGCTGGCGAACTGGTTCAAGGAGCAGCAGATGTCGAGCGACGACATAGTCCGCACGTTCCGCCAGTACAACGCGTACGCGGAGCCATTCCGGAAAGAGAGCGAAGCGCATGAAAAATAGAACGATCACGGTGGACATGCTCGCGCGGGTCGAGGGGGAGGGCGGGCTGACGGTCCGGGTCAAGCAGGACAAGGTGACCGAGGTCCGCTTCAACATCTTCGAGCCCCCGCGGTTCTTCGAAGCCTTCCTCCGCAACCGGCGGTTCTCCGAGGCGCCGGACATCACCGCCCGCATCTGCGGCATCTGCCCGGTGGCCTACCAGATGAGCTCGGCCCAGGCGATGGAGGCGATCTGCGGGGCGGCCGTCGAGGGTCCGCTGCGCGATCTGCGCCGCCTCTTGTTCCTCGGCGAGTGGATCGAGTCGCACGCTCTCCACGTCTACCTGCTGCACGCCCCCGACTTCCTTGGCTACGCGAGCGGCATCCACATGGCCGCCGACTACCCCGACATCGTCAAGCGCGGGCTGCGCCTGAAGAAGATCGGCAACGACGTCATGGTGCTGCTGGGCGGGCGGGAAATCCACCCCATCAATATCCGCACCGGTGGGTTCTACAGCGTGCCCTCGCGGGCGGCCGTGCTCGCGCTCAAGAAGGATCTCGAGTGGGCGCTGGAAGCCTCGCTGGAGACGGTCAAGTGGACGGCCGGGTTGTCGTTCCCGGATTTTGAGCCGGACTACGAGATGGTGGCCATCCGGCACCCCGAGGAGTACGCCATCACCGAGGGGCGGATCGTCTCGAACCGGGGTATCGACATCCCCTTCAACGATTTCTTCAAGTACTTCGAAGAGGAGCACGTCAAGCACTCGACCTCGCTGCACGCGCGGGTGATCGAGCGCGGCCACTACCTCGTGGGACCGCTGGCGCGGTACAGCCTGAATTACGGCCAACTGCCGGAGATCGCGCAGCGGGCGGCCCGGGAGGCCGGGCTCGGCCCGACCTGTCGCAACCCCTTCAAGAGCATCATCGTCCGCAGCGTCGAGCTCGTCTTCGCCTGCTGGGAGGCCCTCCGCCTCATCGAGCGCTACCAGCCGCCGGCGCAGCCGGCGATTCCGGTCCCCCCGCGGGCGGGCACGGCCGCCTGGGCGACCGAGGCGCCGCGCGGCATGCTCCTGCACCAGTACACGCTCAACGGCCACGGGCTGATCCTCTCGGCGCGCATCGTCCCCCCCACCTCGCAGAACCAGAAGGCCGTGGAAGACGACCTCCTGCACTTCGTCGAACGCAACCTCCACCTGTCGCAGGAGGATCTCACCTGGCAGTGCGAGCAGGTGGTGCGCAACTACGACCCGTGCATTTCGTGCTCCTGCCACTTCCTCAAGCTGCGCATCATTCGCGAGTGAGGAGGTATGGCCGCCGCGCCCCGCATCCTGGTGATCGGTCTGGGCAACGACTTTCGATCGGATGACCGGGTTGGCCTGTATGTCGCCCGGCGGGTCGAGGCGGCCGGACGGCCCGGAGTGGGGGTCATGATCGGGGTGGCCGACGCGCTTGATCTCCTCGACTTGTGGAACCGGGCTGATTTCGTGATCCTCGTCGATTGCGCCGTCTCCGGCCGCGAGGCCGGCACGGTGCACCGCTTCGACGCCCTCCGGGAGCCGATCCCCGAGGATTTGTTCTGCCGCTACTCCACGCACGCCTTCAGCGTGGTCGACGCCCTGGCGCTCGCCGCGGCCATGGGTCAGATGCCCCCCCAGCTTATCGTTTTCGGTATCGAGGCCGATACCTGCGCACCGGGGACCGAGATGTCGCTTCCGGTTGAGCAAGCGGCCGAGCACGTGATCGGACGGATCTGGACCGAAATCGACGCTTTTGTCGAAACCCGGTGAGAGGGGGGCGAATCTTTCTCCGGCCCGGCGCGTACCGGTGTTCGGAGGCGATGATATGGCGACTTTCCTTCTGTGGTTGATTCTGCTGGCTGTGGCGTGGCCGCTGGCGCTCCTCGCGCTCGTGCTCTACCCGATCGTCTGGCTCCTCCTGCTGCCGTTCCGCGTGGTCGGGGCGGCGGTCGACGGCGTGCTGGAGCTGCTCCGGGCGGTGCTGACGCTTCCCGCCCGCATCCTCGGGCGGTGACGCTCCCACCGGGGAGAGTTCCGCATTCCTGAAGCAGGGCGCTTACTCAGAATCGGATTGTGACCCCGAAAGCGGGCGGGCGGCCCTGTGCGGGAGGCGCCGCGTAAACCCCGAACACCATTCCGCGCTGGGCAAGGCGGCGGTTGTAGCGGTGCACCTGGAAGGGGGTGGTGGCGATGTCGGCAAGCCAGGAGCCCCAGAAAAGCACGAGGCCGCCGGCCATGAGCGCCTCGCCGGTCTCATCGTCCTCCTCGTTATCGAACAAGTCCAGGCCGCCCGAGGCGAAGCCGGCTATGATCGCCCCGGCGCCGACGATTTCCGCGACCGTCATGACCGCGCCGGCCGCCGGGGCGCCCGCGTAATAGTTGCCGGCGCCGTGTATGAAGGGGCCCGGAAATACGGCGGCCAGGAAAAGCCCGCTGGTCACCGACCGAGGTTCCAGGCGGGCCGCGGTGTCGGAGGGAACCGGCTCGGGCCGGGCGGCCCGGGGCGAAACGAACGGCGCCAGGAGCATTGCTCCAAACGACCAGATAACGAGCGATTTGAATACTCTCACGAGATCCTCCGACAGCCGCGAGCGGGCGACGGTTTTCCCAGCGCCCATGTGTCCGCCGACCGATTATACGCAAAATCCGGCCGCGCGGCGACAAAAACTGTCACAAAAATCCGGCGCCGGTCTGTTTTATGGCGACAATTGCCGTCCCGGACGTAACATCGGAAGAACGCAGCCACACTGAACGGCGGCCGCCGAGGCTGACTCGGCGGCGGAAGAGAACGGAGATCATGACCTTGACAACCGACCGTCGGATGTTCCTTGCTGCCTGCGCGACCGCGCTGCTGCTTCCGGAGACGCTTGGGGCGCTGGTCCCGCAGGACTCGGCGAGCGCCGATTCGACGGCGGGCGCGCTGGATAACGACCGGGACCTGCAGAAGATCCTCCGGGAGCTGCCGCAGGCGCGCGAACATCTTCCCCGCCTCCGGGCGGCCTGTGCCAGACACGCGGGGATTTACCCGATTCCGCCGGTGCTGGCCGCCAAGGTGCTGGCCATCGAATCGGGCTTTGCCGACGACGCTATCTCGTCCTCCTTTGCGGCGGGTGCGGCGCAACTCATGCACACCACCGCGCGAGAGTTGGGCGCCGCGCTCCCCGAAGCCGACGTGTTCGCCGATCAGGACGAGGTCTTGCGGCTCCGCGGAGCGTTCCAGCGAAAGATGAGCGAGGCGGTGGCGGCTTTTCAGGAAGGCGACGACGCGGGGGCGCGGGCCCAGCGGGCCGAGGCGGAGACCCTCAGAGAGGACTACGATCTGCTCCACGCCACCACGATGGAGAGCTTCCGGCGGCGCATGTTCGCCCTCACGCCGGAGGCGCGCCGGGCCTACGACGCCCGGTTCGACCCGGCGGTGGCCGACGACCTGGTCGTGCGCTACCTCGCCATGCTCGCCCGCGGCGTGAAGCGGGATCTCAACCTCTCCGACGAAGCCCACGTTCTCCTGCTCGCCGGCGTCGCGTACAACGCCGGGCCCGGCAGCGTCAAGCGCGCTACCGGCATCCCTGTGGTGGCGCAGAACGTCGAGTATGCGAACAAGCTGATGGCCTTCCAGCGGCTGTCGCTGTGAGGCGCGCGATCGAGCCCCCAGTTCGCCGTTGACACTGTCAGGGACGGCGCGGTACATTACCGCCATGGTCCACGAGGATCCCCGGCGGTTGACTCAACCGGCCGGCCGGTCCGAGGGCGCGCAGGTTTTGATTCAGGAGGTCGGACATGAAGCGCATGAGAGTACTGTGGCCGGCGGTCATCGGGTTGGTCTGCCTGGCCCTGGCCTGTTCGAAGAACGCCACCGATGACGGCGACAACGGCGGGGAGGACGACCTCACCGCCCCGGCGGCGATCACCGACCTGCGGGCGCTGACGGTCACCACCGGTTCAGTCGTGCTCGGGTGGACCGCGCCGGGGGACGACGGCCTGACGGGGATTGCGAATGCCTACGACCTGCGCGCGTCCGCCGACACCATCACCGACGCCACTTTCGTCTGGGCAGTCCCGCTGGCCGACATCGTATCTCCCGGCGTCGCCGGACAGCCGCAGACGGTGGTGGTGGACGATCTGCTCTCCGACAGCATCTACTACTTCGCGATGAAGACGATCGATGAGGCCGGCAACGCGAGCGGCCTATCGAATTGCTGCCGCGTGCACATTCCGGCCGAGCTTGTCGTCGCTTTCGAGGATACGGCCTTCGAGCGGGTCGTCCGCGAGCATATCCATAAGCCGACCGGGGACATTCACTCTTCCGACGTCGACACGATCGGCGAATTGAACGCCAATGAGCAGCACATCGCCGACATCACGGGGGTGGAATATTTCACCTCGCTCGCCTTTCTCCACCTCCTCGGCAACAACATCACGGACTTGTCGCCGGTGGCCGGACTGCCGGCGCTGGTCTCGCTGAACGCAGTCGGCAACGACATCAGCGATGTCAGCCCGCTGGCCGGGCTGACCGGTCTGCGGGATCTCGCGCTCTCGCAAAACCCTTTGGCGACTCTGGCGCCGCTGGCCGGACTCGGAAACCTGACGCAACTCAGCCTCGACTATGTGTCGGTCGCCGACCTCTCGCCGCTCTACGGTCTGGAGAAGCTGGAGCTTCTCCGTCTCGGCGGCAACAACCTGAGCGATATCGGCTTCCTCTCGGGCCGGTTCCCCCAGCTTCGCGATCTGACGCTGGCCAACAATTCGATCACAAACCTCGCGCCCCTGGCCGGCCACGCCGCGCTTCAGGATATCTACTTGCCGGGAAACAACATTGTCGACCTGTCGCCGCTGCGTAACCTGGCCAACCTCCGCATCATTCACTTGAACTACAATGCGATCACCGACCTCCAGCCGCTGGTCGACAACGGCGGCGTGGGGCAAGGGGATGCCGTCTATCTCAAATTCAATCCCATCCCCGACCCCTCCACCAACGGCCAGGTGCAGGCGCTGCGGGACCGGGGCGTGGAGGTTGACATTTAGACAACCTGAAATCGGCCCGGAGCGGTTTCGGTGCGGCCGCTGCTCCGGTCGAATACCCGGCCGTGGGCCGCGTAATATGTCACATGAGGAGATGACACGATGAAGCGAGTGCGGGCGTTCTGTGTCCTGGCGGCGCTGGCGTTTTGCCTGCCCGCGGCGGCCGCCGATGGCGGCGATCAGCTCACACCCGAGCAGCGCCGCCTGTGCGAGCAGTCGTTCGACCAGGTGTGGCAGATTGTCTACGACCGCCACTACGATACCACGTTCGGGGGCGTCGACTGGCCGGGCTTGAGGATCGAACTGCGGCCGAAGCTGGACACCTGCGAAACCATGGCCGATGTCCGGGTGCTGCTGGCGGAGATGATTCACCGCCTCGGGCTGAGCCATTTTGAAATTCTCCCGGGCGAGATTCTCTCCACCATGGACATCCCGGACAACCCGGTGGACCAGGCGGGGGTCACCGGAATGGTGGTCCGGGTGGTCGGCGGTGCGGCGCTGGTGGCGCGCGTGCGGCCGGAAACACCCGCCGCCGAGGCTGGGATCCGGCCGGGCTGGGAAGTGGTCACGGCCGGCGGCGACAAGGTGACGGAAGTGTTGGCGCCGCTGCAGGAGCAGTACGCGGACCATATCCGCTATCCCATCTATGCCGCCACCGCCGTGCTCAACCGCCTCGCCGGCAAGGTCGGCGACACGGTGACGGCGACCTTCCGCGATAGTTCCGGGAACCTCGTCACCGACAGCCTCGTCCTGGCGGAACGGGTCGGACAGCGCACCGTGTTTGGCAACCTCCCGCCGTTCTACCTGACCATTGACACGGCGACGCTTGAAGGGGGGATCGGCTACTTTGCCTTCAACTGCTTTTTCGACCCGGGAATGCTGATGGGGCGTTTCCAGGAATTTGTGGCCGCCCACCGCGACGCCCCGGGGTGGATTATTGATGTGCGAGGCAACCCCGGTGGCATTGGCGGGATCGCCATGGGTCTGGCCGGATTCATGGTCAGCGAAAAAAACCTGCTCATCGGCACTCTGACCACCCGCGAGTCAAACCTCAAGATGGTGATCAACCCCCGCGCAGAGACTTACGACGGCAGGGTCGCGGTGCTGATCGACGGGCTCTCGGGCTCGAGCGCGGAGTTCTTCTCGGGGGGCCTTCAGGCGATCGGGCGGGCGCGCGTGTTCGGCTCCCGGTCGATGGGGGCGGCGCTCTCGGCGATGACCGAAAAGCTCGCCAACGGCGATGCGCTCCTGTACGTGTTTGCGGATTTTCTATCGGCCGACGGCACCCGTCTCGAAGGGACGGGTGTAACGCCCGACGAGCCGGTCGAACTGACCCGCGAGAGCCTGCTGGCCGGGCGCGACCGGGTGATCGAGGCCGCCGCCGACTGGATACGGCAACAGGAAAAGTGAACGGCTGAACTAAAGGAGCTATCGATGATGAAACAGTTGGGATTTACCGTCGTTCTGGCCGGCGTGCTCTTGTGGGCCGGCCTCGGCCTCGCCGCCGCACAGGAGCCGGTTCCCCCGGCGCAGGCGGCGGCCCCCGCAGGCATTACTCCGGAAGCGGCCGCCCTCATGGACCGCATGGTTGAAGCCACCGGCGGTCTGGAAACGCTCGCCAAAATCAACAATCGCTACTCCAGGAGCACGCTCGAAATCGCCGGCATGGGACTCAGCCTGAGCATCGAAACCTATTCGGCGAAACCCAACCTCCAGTTTGCCGTGGCTACCTCGGAAGCGACCGGCTCCATCGAGAGCGGCTGCGACGGCGTCACCGCCTGGGAACGCTCGGTCATGACCGGCCCGCGCGTACTGGAGGGAGCGGAAGCCGCCGAGCGGCTGCGCGATGCCCACTTCGACAAGTACGCCGTCTGGCGCCAGATCTACCAGAGCGCCGAACTCGCCGGGGTCGACACGGTCAATGGCGAGGTGTGCGATGTGGTGGCGCTCACCGGCGAGGGCTCGCAGCCGGAAAAACTCTCGATCAGCCGCGACTCCGGCCTGCCCCTAAAAATGGTCATGACCGTCGAACACCAAATGGGGCAGATTCCCATCACCGTCTACATGACTGATTACCGCAATGTCGACGGGATGAAGATGCCCTTCCTGACGACCATGGATGTGATGGGGCAGACGCGTGCGATCAAGGTTGACAGCGTGGCGCACAATGTCGAGCTCAAACCGGGGCTGTTTGATCTTCCGGAGGACATCAAGGCCCTCATGACGAAAGAATAGACCGGCCGGCTGACCGGCGGGTGAAAGAAAAAGCGGCCGCGCGCGGAATCCCGGGCGCGGCCGCAGTTTTTCGGGCCCGAAAGGGAGAAGCTATCGGGGATCATCGGGAGCCGCCGCGAGCACGCGCACATCGTCGGGGAGGCTGAAGATGTCCGCAGGGGGGTCGCCGTTGAGGCTGACTTTGTCGACCTGCATCGTCCGGGTGCGGCCGGAAAACTCCATGAGCGAGCGCCAGGGGAGCACGGTCCCGCCCGTGGCGCGGTAGTCCGAGAGGTAGATATTCACGGCGACGAGACGGGCGCCCATGGCCCGCTCGGTCTTGATCATGACGGGGAGTCCCGCTGAGCGGCTGAGGTAGACGTCCTGGGCGCGGCCCTGGTCCGGGACGAGGCGCACAATGTCGCAGAGTTCGCCGAAAACGCTGTCGGCGCCGATCAGATCGGCGTTGAGGTAGAGGTCGCGCCAGAGGATAAACCGGCCGGGGTGGTACTCGAGAATCAGATCGCCCGCCTCCTCGCCGCTGATTATTCGCGGGCCGGTCTTGGGTTCTCTCTGCCAGCACACGCGGCCGTCAAAACCGCATTCCGCAGCGTCGCCGACAGGCGGCCGGGTCACCGCGCGGAACAGGTTCGGCTGTGCCCACCAGACTTCGATTGTGGCGGCGCGGTCGGAATTGGGCAGGCGGGAATGGCCGACGATGTGCGCCGTCCGGATGCCGCCGACCGACTCCGGCCCGCCCATCAGAGCCGCCATGCGGTTCATGATGTCGGCGACCGTGACGGTCGTGTCCGGGGGAAGCAGTTCCTGGGCCGAGGCCGCCGCCGCCGCCGCCCACAGCGCAATCACCATCACCAGAGATTTGGCGTTCACAGTCTCCTCCGTCGGGGCTTGTCGGGCTTGCCGCCCCTGCCCTTTCTATCGGCGTTCGCCGGGCAGGGCTGAAGGCCCGCCGGGGCGCGGAGGTGCGCTCAATAACTGCTCCGGTCGAGCCGCACTTTCCCCCGGAATACCCAGTAAATCGTGATCGTGTAGGTCAGCACCAGCGGGAGGCCGATGAGGGCGATGATCCCCATGATGCCGAGCGTCCGGTCGGAGGAGGCGGCGTTCCAGATGGTCAGGCTGTGCTCGGTAAGCGGGCTGGAGAGGATCAGGCGCGGGTACATGTCGACGCCGAACAGCACGAGCAGGAAGAACATCGCCGCCGCGCTCGAGAGAAAGGCGCGGAAATCGTGGCCGTGATGGATCTCGCGGGGGATGTTGGCGATCGCCAGCATGTTCAGGAGCGGCAGGACGAACAGGACCGGGTCGTTGCGGATGTTGTCGGTCATGTGCGGCACGAACAACAGCGTCGCCATGGTCGTCGTGGCGTAGCAGATGATGAAGAAAATGATCGTGTTGTTGATCCAGCCGCGCACCTTGTCATGAATCGCCCCCTCGGTCTTGAGCGTCAGGTAGATCGCCCCGTGCATCATGAACAGCGCGACCGTGGTGACCCCGACCAGCAGGGCGTAGGGATTGAGCAGATCCCAGAACGAACCCAGGTACTCGTAGCCGGGGCCGAGAGGGATGCCCCAGGCGATGTTGCCGAGCGCCACGCCGATCAGGAGGCTGCCGAGGAGCGAGGCGGCCGTAAAGCTGACGTCCCACGTCCGGCGCCAGGCGTGCGACGCCCGCTTGGAACGGAACTCGATGGCGACGGCGCGGAGAATGAGCGCAAAGAGCAGCAGCATGAACGGGACATAGAACCCGGAGAAGGCGGTCGCGTAGACCTCCGGAAAGGCGGCGAACAGAGCGCCGCCGCCGGTCACCAGCCAGACCTCGTTGCCGTCCCACACCGGCCCGATCGCGTTGATCATGACCCGCCGCTCCTCGTCGGTGTGCGTGAAGAGGTGCAGCGCGCCGACGCCGAGATCGAAACCGTCGAGGATGGCGTAGCCGATAAAGAGGAGCCCGACCAGGGCGAACCAGAGGCTGTTGAGATCGGTCATCATGCGCGGGGGCCCTCCTTCGCGATTACGGGTTCACTACCGGACGGGGCCGGCGGCTCCGCGCCGTCGGGACCGTGCTGAATCTTGTCGTTGAGCAGGTAGATGAACAGCGCGCCGAGCAGGATGTAGATCACGGCGAACATCACGAGCGACCCCCACACGTGGGCGCCGCCGATGCCGACGCTGGCCGCCGCGCTCGTCCGCAGCAGCCCGTACACGATCCACGGCTGGCGGCCGACCTCGGCGGAGAACCAGCCGAGCTGGTTGGCCAGCTCCGGGAGCACCACCGCGAGCACCAGGATCCACAGAAACCAGCGCTTCTCCCAGAGCGTGCCGCGGCGCCAGTACCACGCCGCGGCCAGGCTGATCGCAATGAGCGCCAAGCCGATCGCCACCATCAGGTGGAACGATTGGAAGGTGAGGTTGACCGGCGGACGGTCCTCGGGGGCGAAGGCGCGCAGGCCGGTCACCGGAGCGTCAAAATCCGAGTAGGCGAGGAACGACAGCAGGCCGGGAATCTTCGGTCCGTACACTATCTCGCCGGCTTCGTCGACCCAGCCGAAGAGGTAGGAATCGCCGGGAGCGGACTCGGGGTAATGGCCCTCGAAAGCCGCCAGCTTGGCCGGCTGGTGGCGGGCGACAACGTTCGCGGAGCTGTGGCCGCTCACCAACTGGGCGAGCGAGGCGACCGCTGCGATGACGACCGCAATCTTGATCGAACCCACCGCCGCCGCGCGGTGCCGCCGACGCAGGAGGTACCAGGCGCTGACGCTCAGGACGAGGAACGCCCCCGCCTGCCACGCCCCCATGAAGACGTGCGTGATGCGGTCGACAAACGACGGGTTGAAGATGACCTGCCAGAAATCGACCACCTCCGCCCGCATCCCCTGCGCGTGCGAGACGAGATGGTGGCCGGCCGGCGTCTGCTGCCAGGAATTCGCCACCACGATCCAGACCGCCGAGAAGTGTGCGCCGAGCGCGACCAAGAGGGTGGCGATGAAATGGGTGCGCGGCTTGACCCGATCCCATCCGAAAAGGAGGATCGCCAGGAAGCCCGACTCGAGGAAAAACGCGAAGATCCCTTCGGCCGCCAGGGCGCTGCCGAACACGTCGCCCACAAACCGCGAGTAGACCGACCAATTGGTGCCGAACTGGAATTCCATGACGATCCCGGTCGCTACCCCGAGGGCGAAAATGAGCCCGAAAATGCGCACCCAGAAGCGCGTGATGCTCTCCCAGAGCGGATCCCTCGACTTGAGGTAGATGCCCTCGGCGATCACCAGGAAGAGACCGAGACCGAGGCTCAGAACCGGGAAGATGTAGTGGAAACCGACGGTGAGGCCGAACTGGACTCGAGAGAGAAGGGTCACGTCATCCATGGCGTTCCTTTCATCAGATGCGGGTCTGGGAGGTAAGGTAGGCAGGGGCCGGGCGAGGTCAAGATTAAAGTGACCGCGCCCGCGGGTCCGTCGCCGCGGGAGGAAGGGGACGCTCGGGGGCGGGGCCGGGCCTACGGCTGCGTCAGGACGCGGCGGATGCGCGCGGCGAGCGTCGACGCCGCTTCGTCGATGTTCGCCATCACCGCCACCGTGTAGCCGTCGTCCCAGTACATTTCGAGCACGGCGTTGATGCCGGGGGCGCCGCCGGAGTGGCCCACGATGCGGTGACCGTTGGTCCTCATGTCGCCGAAGAGGTACGCGTACATCTCGTCCGCCTTGCGCGTGCTCACGGGACCGGGCTCCATGGCCACGCGGCCGGCGAGGACGGTGTCGGTGAAGGCCTGGTTCAGCAGCCGGTACGAGCGCAGCGCCCGGTCGAAAGCCAGCAGATCCTCGACGGTCGAGTAGCCGCCGCCGGCCGGGCCGCCTTTGACGGCATGCATGAAGTAGTTGGCGCGCCACACCGTGTCCCGGCGGCCGCTGTAGTCAAGGCGGGTGTAACCAATCGCCAGGTTGGGCGTCGGGACATCGACCTCGTAGCAGTCGGTGTTGATCATCCCCGCCGGCCGGAAGATGTGATCGCGCACGTAGTCGTAGTAGGACTGCCCGGTGATCCGCTCGATGATAACACCGAGGAGGATCGGACCGCCGTTGGAGTACCGGTACTGCGTGCCGGGCTCAAAACGCAGCGGCTTGTCCTTGATCAGTTGATAGTAACCGTCGACCGATTTGATCTCCCAGAAACTGGTGTCGAAGAGCTCCTCCCAGTAGTCGTCAACGCCGGCGGTGTGGGTGAGGAGCTGGTGGATCGTGACCTTCGCGGCCGCCTCGCGGTCGGGATAGTCGGGAAGGTACCTGATGAGCGGATCCTCGAAGGCCAGCTTTCCCTCCTGGGCGAGCCGGGCGATGGCCACGCCGGTGAACATCTTGTTCATTGAGCCGAGGTTGAATTTGGTGTCGAGGAGGTTGGGCGCGCCGCAGCAGCGGTCGGCCGGACCGACGGCGCGGGAGTAGAAGGGGACGCCGTCCTTGGCCAGGAGAATCGCGCCGGAAAACTGCCCGGCGGCGGCCATCGCCGTGACCACGCTGTCGACCCAGGCGGCGAGCTGCTCGTCGGATTCCATGCGCGGGGGCGGCGGGGCGAACGGGTCTTCATCGAGCATCTCGGCTTCCATCCGGACCCACCGGTGGGGAGGCTGGTCGGTGACGGTGAAGGCGAGACGGAGATAGCCGGAGGCCTGGACGGGGACGCGGCCGCGCAGGATGACGGAGAGAAAGTACTCCGACGATTCGAGAACCTTGACCGGGTCGAGCCCGCCGAAATCGCCGTGGACCGTCCGCATCAGCCCGAAACGGCGCTCCTGGACGGTGGCGCTGTCATTCGCATCCGCCGGCGGATGCTGGGCCAAAAAGGCAATCCACTGCGCGCTGTCGCTGCTGTTCAGTGCGGACACGAATTCGGCCAGACAGCGGCCGGCGGGAGTATCGGGCAGAGCCGTCGGAGCGGCGGGATCCGCGGACGCGACCGCGGGTGCGACGGCGCAGGCGAGCGCAAGAAGAACCACGAGCGGACGGTTCATATCTCCTCCGTCGAGCGGTTTCCGCCAGTATACGAAACGCGCGGGCCGGTTGTTGCAGAAAACGCGGCGGGGATGGGACCGACCGGGCCGCGAAAGAACAAAAACGGCGCCGGCGGATCGGCCGCCGGCGCCGGTGTCGGCTGTGTGAGCGTTCAGGCGCCGACGGCGGCCGCCTGCTGCGCCCGAGGAAAGAGGACGTTGTTCTCCTTGTGAATGTGCTGGTGGAGATCCAGCTCCAGCTCCTGGAGGGCGTCAAGCATCGCCCGGTAGGTGTTGCATCCCCACGCGGGGAGGGCGAAATCATCGGTGAGCGTGCGAATGGCGGCGAGCGCCTCGCCCGCCTCGTCGTGCTCCCGCATCATGACCATCACCGGACCGTCGATCACCAGGCCGCGCTCCCCGGCGTCGATGCGCCGGATCATGGGAAAGAGAATGTGCTCCTCCTTCACCATGTGCGACTGGAGTTCGGCGGCCAGGGCGCGCACGTGCTCGTCGACGCGCTTCAGGTCGGCGCCTTTGGGCGAGGCGGCGTGGGCCTGGGCGACTTTCGCGGCCAGTTGGTTCGCGCGCGGCAGCGCCTGGCGCAGGTAGGCGTGATGGGTGTCGACGATGTGATCGGCCAGCGCTGTGAGACTCATCGAACCATAGTCCGCGTCGGCGTCGGGGCGCCGCGCCGCATCGACCCGGGCGAGTTGAGCGAGAACGTTTTCAGGGTCGATCCCCTTCTCCGCGCAGGCCTCGGTCAGCGGCCGGTGCCCGCCGCAGCAGTAGTCGATGCCGAGATCCTCAAAGACCTTGGCGCGGCCGGGCTGTTCGGTGACCAGATCGCCGACCGTCCGGTCGGCAGAAACGGTATTCATAGTTGCTCCTTTCGTATTGTGCGGGTCGGGGACCGACGAGTGTTCGCCCACGCCGTGCTCCGGCCCGGCCTCGATTTTCTCGACCAGGCCGTGCACGTAGAGAATGAAGCGGACGTAGGCGTCGATCTTCTCCCGCCCCGCCTCCAGTGACTTGTCTCCCTCCTTCTTGGCGCGCATCGCCTCGGTGAAGAGGCTGCGGACATGTTCCTCCAGCGACGATTCGAGCAGCTCGATCACGGGCTCCACGTCGTCGGCGGCGTAGGCCTTGTCGGCCGCGGCCACTTCGGCGGGGGCGGGGAGGCCGGCGGGCTGCAGGCCGGTGTAGGGCATGCCTTCGGCCGCGCGGTGCAGGCGGACGGCGGTTTCGATAAACCAGCGGTCGGCCAGTTCGCGCGCCTCCTCGCTCTGGGACCGGACGGCGCGGGTTTGGTCGAATGCCCGGCGCAATTCATCGGTCTGCGCTTCGCCCACCCAGACGGCGATTTTGGTGAACTCGCCGCCGGCGAGCGCGGCGCGGGCGTCGTTGGCGACCGGACCGTCTTCCCGGTCGCAGTGAGCGGCGGCCGACGCCGCCACCAGCAGCATCACCGCCAGACTTATCGAGAACCCGGACTTGTAGCGCAACATGTGTGTCCCTCCATCGCCGGCGCGGTCGGGCGCTCCGGTCCGACCCCGCCGGCGGACATGTGAGATTTAAGGCCTCGTCACTTCTTCCGGCCGTTCGGGCGCCGCGCCGACCGGGCGATCAAGCTGCCCCGACACGGACCATCCGAATTTGAGCCCGAAGACGAAATAGCCGAGGGCGAAAACGCCCACGGCGAAAATCGTATCGCCGATCACGCGGAGCCAGCGAAACGTATCCATGAGGCCGGTCTGCATGAATTCGGCGGACCGCGCGAACCACATGCCGTGGGAAACACTCGCCCAGGTCTGCATGAGGCCGCGCGGCAGGTCGGACAAGAGCACCATCAGGGCGAGCCCGATGTTGATGCACCAGAAACCCACCGCCAGCCACGTGGTCTTCCACGCGTAGCGCGAGGCCAGCCCTTTCAGGCAGAAGAGGGTCAGACCGACCCCGAGCATGCCGTACACCCCGAAGAGGGCGGTGTGGCCGTGGACCGGCGTCGTGTTCAGTCCCTGCATATAGTACAGCGCGATCGGCGGGTTGATGAAGAACCCGAACAGGCCGGCGCCGACCAGGTTCCAGAAAGCGACCGCGACAAACGCGTAAATCGGCCACTTGTATGCCTGGAGCCAGGGTTTGGCGCGGCTGAGCGAGAGATTCTCATAGGCCTCGAAACCGATCAGCACCAGCGGCACCACCTCGAGCGCACTGAATGTCGCTCCCAGCGCGAGCACCGCCGTCGGCGTGCCCGTGAAATAGAGGTGGTGGAAGGTCCCGATGATTCCGCCGGCGAGGAAAATGGTCGTGGCGAACAGCACGCCGGCCGTGGCCGTCGCCGTCCGCAACAACCCCATGCGTGTGAACAGGAACGCAATCACCACCGTTGCAAACACCTCGAAGAATCCTTCCACCCACAGGTGGACCACCCACCAGCGCCAGTACTCGGCGATCGCGAGATTGGTCTGCCGTCCCCACATGAGGCCGGCGCCGTAGAATAGGGCGATCGCCGCGCTGGCGATAAAGAAGAGCACGAGCAGGTGGCGGTTGGGACCGGGTTTGCGCAGCGCCGGCCACAGGCCGCGGCCCATCAGCCCCAGCCAGACGAACAGCCCGACAAACAGGAAAATCTGCCAGAACCGGCCGAGGTCGACATACTCGTAGCCCTGGTGGCCGAACCAGAAGTTGGCCGTCAGACCCATCTGCTGGCGCGTGCCGTACCACGTGCCGAACATCGAACCGACCACGATAATGAGCAGGCAGACGAAGAGGAAATTGACGCCGGCGCGCTGGAACTTGGGCTCATAGCCGCTGACCGCCGGGGCGATAAAGAGCCCCGTCGCCAGCCAGGCGGTGGCGATCCAGAAAATGCCGAGCTGCGTGTGCCACGTGCGCGTGACCGCATAAGGGAGCCACTCGGCGAGCGGGAAGCCGTAGAACCCGGAGCCCTCGACGCCGTAATGGGCGGTGAGAATTCCCATGATGATCTGCACAATCATCAGGCCGATCACCACCCAGAAATACTTGAGCGTCGCTTTCATGGAGGGCGTCGGCTGGAGCGCCAGCAGCGGGTCCTGCTCCGGGAGCGCCACCTCCCCGACCGGCTTGTGCTTCAGCACCGCGTAGTACCAGGCGAGGGCGCCGATGCCCGCGAGCAGCAGGACGAAACTGATGACCGACCAGACGATGCTCGAGCTGGTCGGGCGGTTGCCGATGAGATCCTCCGGCGGCCAGTTCTGCGTGTAGGTGATGCTCTCGCCCGGCCGGTTGGTCGAACAGGCCCACGAGGCCCAGAAGAAGAAAGCGTTGAGCTTGGCCAGCCGCGCAGGATCCTTGACCGCGTTGCCGGGGATCGCATAGGCCTCGCGGAGCTTGCCGAGCGCCGGATCGCCGCCGAATAGACCCGCGTAGTGCCGTCCGACCGCCTCGATGGCGCGCGCCCGCACCGGGGAGACCACCAGGTCCCCGGTTTTCGGATCGAACGTGTTGGGGCGGATTTCCTCGCGCAGACGCTCCCGGAGAGCCGCCTGATCGGGGCCGCTCAGGGACGTGTAGGCCGACACGCCGTACTCGGTGCGCGCCCACTCATTGAGAATCCACTCCGATTCCCGGTGCAGCCAGTCAGCCGACCAGTCGGGGGCTACGTACGAGCCGTGTCCCCAGACCGTGCCCACCTGCTGGCCGCCGGTGGACTGCCAGACGTTCTGCCCATCCTTGATGTCGCTGCCGGTGAACAGCACCGCGCCGTCGGACGTGACGACCCGGTCGGGCACCGGCGGGGCCTGACGATAGATATCGCCGCCGAAATAACCGAGGACTGCGAAGGAGGCGACAATCACCACACCCATCGCGAGCCACAGTCGGAAGTAGTTCACACCAAAGCTCCTTTCATATATGAGACCTCGCCATGTCGGCTCAGCCGCCCCGGTGCGGGTTGATTCCCCGCACGTATTACGGAGCAGGCGGCGGACAGTTTGTCGCGGACGCCGGGCACGGGGGCCGGTACGCACCGCCGCGCGAAGTATCGACTGAATAGGCCTATGATAGCCTTGACATTAGTCAACGGCCAGTGTTTTTTGTGCGCGGACCCGGCGAACAGTTCGCCGGCGCATCCCTGAGAAAGGACCCGAATAATGAGGACTGCATTCATCTTCTGTGCGGCGCTGCTTTGGGCAACGGCGGCCGGCGCCGCGGTGCACACCGAAACCGTCGAGTACCGGCATGGCAAGGTCGTCCTCGAGGGATACCTGGCCTATGATTCCAGCCTGATCGGCACAGGACCGGTCCCCGGCGTGCTGGTGGTCCACGAGTGGACCGGGTTGGGCGACTACGTCAAGATACGCGCCCGGCGGCTGGCCGAACTCGGCTATGTGGCTTTCGCCGCCGACGTCTACGGCAAAGGGATCCGTGCGAAAAACGCCGACGAGGCGGCGAAACTGGCCCAGACCTACTACCAGGACCGCCGCCTTTTCCGTGACCGCGTTCAGGCGGCGCTCGCCGTGCTGCGCGGGCAGGAACTCTCCGATGATCGCCGGCTGGCCGCGATCGGATACTGCTTCGGCGGCTCCGCGGTGCTGGAGCTGGCGCGGGCGGGGGCCGACGTCCGCGGCGTGGTGAGTTTCCACGGCATTCTCTCGACAACTCAGCCGGCCGAGCCGGGGACGGTCAAGGCCAAAATCCTCGTGCTCGGCGGAGCCGATGATCCGTACGTACCGGATTCGCAGGTGGCCGCGTTCGAAGAGGAAATGCGCCGGGTCGGCGCCGACTGGCAACTGACTGAGTACGGCGGGGCGGTGCACAGCTTCACCAACCCGGACGCCGGCAACGACGCGTCGAGGGGCGCCGCGTATAACGAGGCGGCCGACCGGCGGTCGTGGGAGCAAATGAAGATGTTCTTTGAAGAGATCTTCCGGTAGCCCGCAGGACAGGCATACTCGGCGGCGCTCTGCCTGCTTCAGCGGCGCGAGAACCGATATGGGTCGGTTTTCGCGCCGCTTCTTCATTAATGGATGCGCTGCCCAGAGCGTTCTCGCTTAAGTAAATGGGGAATAATGGCTTGCCGATTGAGAACAAGGCCTGTTGATGAGCGGAGAGGTCTGAATCCACAAATTCTTACAATGAAAATCAATTCTCGTATTAACTTCTACGACTATTGATCGTATACAATATTAAATAACTGAAACAATGGGAAGACACATATGGCCCATGAATGGCAGGAATTGACCCGCCTCACCGGCGATAAAGAAGTGATCGTGGAGCGCGTGCGGCTGGTCGTCGAGGGCATTGCGCTGGAAGGGGAGTTCGAATTGCCGCCGTTGGCGAAACTTACGGCCGAGGATCAGCTGTTTGTCGCCGCTTTCGTGCGCAGCCACGGTTCGATCAAGAAGATGGAGGAGGTGTTCGGGATCAGCTATCCGACGGTCAAGAACCGGTTGAACCGGATCGGGGCCGCGCTGTCATTCGCCCAGGTGCAGGTCGAGCCCGGCGATCGCCGGGAAGAACTGCTCGACCGGCTCGAGCGGGGAGAAATCACGGTTCAGGACGCGTTGTCGCAATTGGAGAAGGAGCAGAATCATGAGTGAGGATCGTCGCCGCATTCTCAACATGCTGGCCGAAGGGAAAATCACGGCCGATGAGGCCGAGCGGCTGCTCGAGGCGCTCGGCCGGACGGCGGAGCGCACCGCTCCGGAGACGACGGGGAGGACGGCCGGCGCTCGGCCCAAATACCTCCGGGTAATCGTGCAGCCGAAACAGGGGCAGCGGGATCAGGTCAATATCCGGATCCCCCTCGCTCTGCTCCGGGCCGGGGTGAAACTCGGCGGCGTAGTGCCGGACAGCGTGAAGGGGCGGATCAACGAGGCACTGGCGGAGAAAGGGTTCACGGTCGACCTGGGCAAGCTGAACATGGAAGATCTCGAGCGGCTGATCGACGCGCTCGGGGAGATGAGTATCGACGTGGATGACGAGCGCGAGAGCGTCCGAGTCTGCTGCGAGTGAAGCGCCGCCGCTCCCGCCCTCTCCGGTGCGAGGAGCCCGGCGGCAGGGCCGGGCTCCGTTGCGCGAACCTGGAACAGAGTGCGGCTAGCGGCCGAAGTAGTAGTGCACGCCGACCGAGGCCGCGAGGACGCCCATCGACAGCGAGATGTCGTAGTCGGCGACCTCGATATCGACCAAATTCGTGCGATAGCCGAGCTCCCAGTCAACCGACATCTCGGGGATTCCGGCGAACGAGAACTCGGCGCCCATGAGCGGGCCGAGCGTGATCACGTCGAATCCCTCGGCCAGCGCGGCCGGAAGCCCCGGGGTCTCGACCTCGACCGACACATGGCCGTAACCGAGTTCCGCGCCGACATAGAACTTGCTCTGGCTGTGATTGGCTACCGCGTAGAGGAACTTGCCCGAAAAGTCCGTCAGCGTGCCGCTGATATCGTACTCGTCGTCTTCCTGCCCTTCCCCACCCTCCATTTTCACGTCCACGCCCACGTGGGCGTAGTAGAGGTTGGCCTCAAGGCCGACTTTGGGCGATGTCCAGATTCGGCCGCTCAGCCCCTGCAGGACGTCGCCGGCCAGAATTCCGTGGTAACCCAGACCAAGCGTCGGCTTTTCACTCTGCGCCTGCGCGGACAGCGCCGCGCCCAGGATCAGCAGGCAGACACAGGCGGCCACAAACGTTGCTTTCATAAGTCACTGCCTTTCGACTAAGTGGTGATTCCCCTGAACCGGCCCGACGAGATCTTCGAGTCGGCACGACGTCAGACCATGGAGCGAATTGGTTCGTTCCCCTCCTTTCCTCCGCTAGTGCGGCGCCCTCGACAAGAGCGGCACCCTTCGGTGATGAACGCTGGTGTTTTCGTCTATGGGTACCTGGTGTTGAGAGACGATGCCGAATACCCCTCTAACCGGGATGCCGGACCGACTGCCGCAGGCTGCCTTCGGACTCTGCCGCGGTAGAGGTACACGAATGAGGAAATTCTACCGTGCCGCGGCCCGGCTGTCAACATATTTTACCCGGTCGTCCATTTTAGTCGACGATTGGCGGGGGGAGCGGGCAGGGCTGGGAGTTCGCAGTTGATGAAGATAACCTGCGGCTGGACGCCGGCGAGCTGACTGCGGCACCGGTCCCCGCGGGGCGGAATCTGAGCCGCGGCGGCCACTTCTCCCATCTGTCGTTCGGCCGAGACGCTGACAGAAGGATAAGGTCAATGCCGCGATTTCGCCGAGCCTGATTGGAACGACAGCAGGCTTAGCGGCTTTCTGTCGGGCAGTTTGAATGGGCGATCCACGAGGCGCCCGTAGGGGAGAGGTCGCTGCCGTCCCGGTGAAGACACTCGCCGGCGATCTTGAACCTCTCACCCATGCGCTTCGCAATCGCTGTTGTTTTCAGACAAACCGTGGTAAGGTGCAGGTGCGGAGTCGTTGCGAGAGAGCCCAAGCCCACCTGCCGCTGCGGAGGTATCAAAAGAACCGGGCTCGAATTGCCAAGCCCGGTTCTCAGTGGACCTATCGTACAGGGAATCAGTTGCCAAAGAGGAACTTCACGCCCGCACGAATCGGCAAGTAGGAGATGGCATCTCCTTCGCTGGCGATATAGGTGTAGCGAACATCCACCCAGGCGCCGGCCTTTGGCGCGAACATGTAGTCAAAGCCCCCGCCGAAGTTAAACGAGAAATCGGTTTCGCTGGCATCGCCAAAAGGCAAATGAACTTCCTCTATGTCATCCTCGTCCTCAGCCGTAATGGTCGCATCCGTGGCCTTGATGTTCGCAAAGCCGAGCCCGGCGACTACGAATGGCTTGAACATCATATTCGCTTGATCAGACATGAAGATATACTTCATATCGGCTCCGAACTCAAGGGAGCGGAAGTCAAGCCCATCGACAGAGACTCCCGCCGGGGCATCCATGTCGTCCAGGAATTTGTCGGCGTCAAAGGGAAAAGTGTTGAAGGACACGCGACCGATGAGTTCAAGGTTAGGCTTGACTTGAATGCCCACGCCGCCGCCGAATCCATATCCCATCTTCCAGTAGTCTTTGAGCAAATCAGGCGACAGGAGCAAGTCAATTCCACCGCCCGCATACACCACCGGTTTTATCTGGTTTTGGGCCCACGTGGGCATGGATACGATCAGCAACAAGGCCAGAGTGAACATTGCAGCACGCTTAAACATGGAGCACCTCCTGAGTGTTGGGTAATGAACCTGACTATCCTTTTCCGGTTCTCGCCTATGGCCAGACTTCCGTGTCAAACTACTTTCAGTATTCAGTCAAAGCTACAAAAAAACCGGGCGCCGCGATCGGGGTTCTGAGGACAAACAAATATAACAAAGGGGCAGGATCGGATGACCCTGCCCGTGTCGTTTGCACTAATCACCTCAGCGAAGGGGACGGCCTACTTGAAGTAGAAGTGAAATGCGAAGAAGACATTGTCGGCTGAGAAGGTCACGATGCTGGTCTCGGTCTCGCCGCCAGCATCACCGTAGTAGTACTCGGCCGGGTCGCTTCCGGGGATTTTGTCGTCCGGGAACTTGAGCATCTGGATCTTGATCCCGTGGCCGGCCTCAATCGAGAAATTGTCGCTAATGAACCACTCAGCTGCGGGAGTAAGGCTGATAGTCATCTGGGTAAACTTGGCGTCGAGGCCGACATCGTCCATCCCCTGTTCCTCGAAGTCGTCATCTGCATCATAGACTTTCGAGTCGGGGCTGAAGATGCGGTCGTCCAACGAAGCGAATTGGAATCCCGGGCGAACCCAGAAGTTCACCTGATCCGTCGCAACGACCACATACGGGAATCCAACCTCGAACCAGAAGCTGCTAGCCGTCTCCTTGGAGTACACCGTTCTGTCTTCGGTTTCGTCGTACTCGCCGACCCAAGCCGCATCGGACTTGAACCCTACTCCGACATCGATACCCAGTTTGGGAGTGGCCCAATACCGGAAGCCGATTGGGGCGTCAGTTGTGAAATAGCCGAGGCCGTACTTGCCGGTCATGTCCTTGGCATTGGAGAACGCCGGCGCGACCAGCAGCGCGACCAGGGTGAGAAGCGTTAACCGTTTGATCACAAAGCACCTCCTTGATACGTTGGCAGAGAGTCCAGTTTCCGTTTTCTCTCCGCGTTGTTGGTCAATACGGGGCCAAATTACAGACAGGCACAAGTGGTTGTCACCAAAAAAAACGCCGCCTGGCGGAAAAAACAACAACGTCGAAAATACGGCCCCACCCGCACCTGCCAAGATCGACCCTCATAGTCCCCGCATCGACCATCCACGCGCCACTGCGGTTGTGGGAAAAAATTTCCTAGTGTTGCCGCGGAAGCGTCGTCGCCCCCTAATAGCCCCTCCGGGGATCCACCGGATTGGGTATCGGCCGCCCATCGGCCGCCGCCTTCAGCATCGCCGCCGGCTCCGCAATCTGCGCCGATGCGGGCAGATGATCCGCAGGATGGATTTCGAGGTCGGCGTCGCCGCCCGAGGGGACCTCGGGATCGCCGCGCCGACCGTCAGCTCGATGCGGCGGTCGAGCTGCCCGCGCAGGCACCGTACGTAATCGGCGCCGCGGTCTTGCAGGTAGCGTGCGGAGAGATGCCTCACACGTGGTTCCGGAGCATGAGCTCTTTCGGATGCGGGTTCAGATACACTTGGTCCTGGATGTAGGCGATGCGATGTTTGTCGACGTAGTGGCGCAGCAGCGTGAGCGGGACCACCAGCGGGATCAGCTCCCGATGATAGTCGGCGATGACGTTCAGGATATCCTGCTTCTCCTCGGGGCCGAGCCGGTGCTTGAGATACCCGAGGAGATGCTGGAGGACGTTGACGTTCTTGCGCGTGGTGGTCGGGACCGCGAGGGCTTCCATGAAAAGCCGGCGGTACTGCTCCCGCATGGCGGCGGGCGAGTGCCGGCTCACCGCGGCGACGAGCCGGCCGAGCTCCGCATAGTGCTTCGGGCTGTGCGCCATGAGGAGATACTTGTGGGCCGTGTGGAAGGCGACCAGACGCCCGCGGCTGAAACGCTCCCGGAACAGCGTCTGCAGGCGGTCGTAGGCGAAAACGCGGACGATGAAGTTCTCGCGCAGGCGATGGTCGTTGAGGCGGCCCTCCTCCTCGATCGGCAGCAGCGGGAACCGCTGCCGCAGGGCGGCGGCGAACAGCCCGGTCCCTTTGCGCTCGGCCATGCCGGAGGGGGGATACACTTTCACCCGCTCGAGCCCGCAACTGGGGGAGTCCTTCTTGAGGATGTAGCCGGAGATGTCGGCGAGATCGGGCCGGGCGGTGCGCTCGCGCGCATAGCGGTTCATCCGCTCCGTCCAGTCGGCGCCGCTCCGGGTACCGACCAGGCGCGGGGCGTCGGGCGCCCCCTCCAGCCGGACCGATTCGCGCGGGACGCCCATTCCCACCTCCAGCTCCGGGCACACCGGGACAAAGCGAAAGTAGCCGCCGAGGACGTCCGTGATGTAGCGATCGTGCTTGTGCCCGGCATCGAAACGGACCTTCTGGCCGAGCAGGCAGGTGCTGATACCCACCTTGATCGGGCGTTCGACAGGAGCGGAATCGGGCATGGGCGTCCTCTGATCTCGATGTGAACCGGCGGGTCCGGCGAACCGTCCGGAGCACGGCGCGCTTCTGCGGGCCTCCGGGAGGCAAGGGTCGCACGCCAAGGTAGCTTGCGCAGAGCCGCAACGCAAGCGGCGAGGAACGCCCGCCGGCGGCGCCGCCGGCTGTGAATCACGTCCGCCGGGCCCGCGCCGCCCGCGCCTCGTCGATCGCCGAATAGAGCACCGGCACCACGAAGACGGTGATGATGACCACGGTCATGCCGCCGAACGACGGAATCGCCATCGGCACCATGATGTCCGAGCCTTTGCCGCTTGACGTGAGCACCGGCAAAAGGGCGAGGATGGTCGTGGCGACCGTCATCAGAGCCGGCCGGATCCGGCGCTTGCCGGCGGCCACCACCGCCTCGCGCACCTCCGCGGCCGTCGTCGGGCGGGTCCGGTCGAGAACCTGGCTGATGTAGGTGCTGATGATCACGCCGTCGTCGGTCGCGATTCCGAACAGAGCGAGGAACCCGACCCACACCGCCACCGAGAGATTGTAGGGGTGGACCTGGAACACCTCGCGGAGGTTCGCGCCGAACAGCGAGACGTTGAGGAACCAGTCCTGGCCATAGAGCCAGAGCATGAGGAAGCCGCCGGCCCAGGCGACAAAAATGCCGGAGAATACGAGGAAGGTCGCGGGGAGACGGCGGAACTGGAAATAGAGAATCATGAAAATGATGAACAGGGTGAGCGGCAGGACGATGCGCAGCTTGTGTTCCGCCCGTACCTGATTCTCATAGCTGCCGGCGAAGGCGTAGCTGACGCCGGCCGGGATGTCGAACTCGCCGGCGGCCGCTCTGGCCGCGAGGGTGCGCCGGGCCTCGTCGACCACCTCCACCTCGGCCCGCCCCGGCCGCTTGTCGAAGATGACGTAGCCGACGAGGAAGGTGTCCTCCGATTTGATCATCATCGGCCCGCGCACGTAGGCGATCTCGGCCAGCTCACCGAGAGGGATTTGGGCTCCCGCCGGGGTGGGCACGAGGATGCGCGCGAGCGACTCGAGCGAGCCGCGCAGCTCGCGCTGGTACCGCACCCGGACCGCGTAGCGGGCCCGCCCCTCGACCGTGGTGGTCAGCGGGAGGCCGCCGATCGCCACCTCGATGACGTCCTGCACGTCCCGAATCTGGAGGCCGCAGCGGGCGATCGCGGCGCGGTCGATCGCGATTTCGAGGTAGGGCTGCCCGACGATGCGGTCAGCCACCACGGTGGCGGGATCGATCGACGGCACCTCCTTGAGAATTCGCTCCACCTCCAGCCCGACCCGCTCGATCGTCTCCATGTCGGGGCCTTTGATCTTCACGCCCATCGGGGCGCGCATGCCCGACTGAAGCATCACCACGCGGGCGGCGATCGGCTGTAGTTTCGGCGCCGACGTGGTCCCGATGAGCTTCCCCGCCTCCTGGATCTCCTTCCAGATGTCGTCGGGCGAGTGGATGGCGTCCCGCCACTGGCGGAAGGGGCGCCCGCCGTCGTCGGGGATCAGTTGCCCGCGCTGGTCGCGCACAAACTCATCCTTCTCCTCGTCGTAGCGGAATTTCATCCGCCGGCCGCGGGCATCGAGCAGGTATTCGGTTTTGTAGGTAATGACCGTTTCAATCATGGAGATCGGCGCGGGGTCGAGCGGCGACTCCGCCCGGCCGAGCTTGCCCACGACCGATTCGATCTCGGGAATGGCGCTGAACGCCATGTCCTGGGTCTGGAGCACGTCGAGGGCCTCGCCGATCGACGCGTGCGGCATCGTGGTCGGCATATAGAGAAACGAACCTTCATCGAGATCGGGCATGAACTCCTGGCCGAGGCCGGGGAACATGTGCCGGAGCGCCACATACGGAGAGGTCCGTTCGACAAACTGCGGGACAAATCCGAAAACTGCGTCGAACCCGATCCAGATGACCAGACCGGTCAAGACGAGGGCCGCGGGAAAGGCCAGGAACATCTTCTTGTGGGCGAGACACCAGCGGAGTATCGGCTCGTAGGCGCGGATCAACAGGTGGAACAGCAGCAGGATGCCGCCGAGGAGGACCGCCACGAAGAGGAAGTTGAGAAACAGCCCGGCCTCGACGCCCAGCGGCTCCCAGTGGAGCGCGGTGATCCAGCCGACGACGGCGAGGAGGAGGTAATTCGCATACCGGGGCGCAGCGGCCTGGGCGCGCGCGGGGAGTCGGTGCCTCAACCGGTAGAACGCGGCCAGCCCGAGCAGGCCGAGGCCGGTCAGCCAGAGCTGCCAGACGAAGGCGGCCGCGGCGGCCGCCGCCAGGCCGAGGGGGAGGAGCCGCCGCGAAACGCCCGACCGGCGCCCGCGCGTGAAGAGCAGGTGGGCCAGCGGCGGAAGAACCGTCAGCGCGATCATGATCGACGCTACCAGCGCAAAGGTCTTCGTGTACGCCAGCGGCTGAAACAACTTCCCCTCCGCCGCCTCCAGCGTGAACACCGGCAGGAACGAGACCACGGTCGTGGCGATCGCCGTGAGGACGGCGCCCCCGACTTCGGTCGAAGCGCGGTAGATGACGTCGCGGCGGTTGGCCTCGGGCGGCGCCTCGTCCAGGTGGCGCAGGATGTTCTCGCACAACACCACCCCCATGTCGACAATCTCGCCGATGGCGATGGCGATCCCGGAGAGGGCCACGATGTTGGCGTCGACACCGAACAATTTCATCCCGATGAAGGTCATCAGCACGGCCAGGGGGAGCATGCCGGAGATGAGGAGGGAACTGCGCAGGTGCATGACGAAGAAGAGGATGACGATGATGGTGACCAGGATTTCGTCGACCAGCGCCATGTTGAGGGTGTCGAGCGTCTCGTAGATGAGCCCGGTGCGGTCGTAGAAGGGGATGATCTTCACCTGGCTCGTGGTGCCGTCGGGGAGCGTCTTCTTCGGCAAACCGGGTTCGATTTCCGCAATTTTGGCTTTGACGTTTTTGATCGCCTGCAGGGGGTTTTCACCGAAGCGCACGACTACCACGCCGCCGACCGCCTCCGCGCCTCCCTTGTCCAGCGCCCCGCGCCGCGGCGCCGGCCCGAGCTGCACCGTGGCCACGTCGGCGATGCGGACCGGGACGCCCCGCACCGACTTGACTACCGTTGCGCGGAGGTCGTCGAGGTTTTCGATGAAGCCAAGCCCCCGGATCGCGTACTCGACCTTGTTGATCTCGATCGTGCCGGCGCCGACGTCGATGTTGCTCTTCTGCACCGCCTCGAACACGTCTTCGAGCGTCACTCCGGCCGCGCGCATGGCGTCGGGACTGACGTCGATCTGGTATTCGCGCACGAACCCGCCCACCGACGCGACCTCCGAGACCCCGTCGGCGGACTGGAGAGCGTAGCGGACGTGGAAGTCCTGAATGGACCGAAGCTCTTCGAGGTCCCACCCGCCGGCGGGTCGTCCCTCCGGGTCGCGCCCCTCAAGCGTGTACCAGAAGACCTGGCCGAGCGCGGTGGCGTCGGGTCCGAGCATCGGTTGCACGCCTGCGGGCAGAGTCCCCGAGGGAAGCGAATTGAGTTTCTCGAGCACGCGGGAGCGGGACCAGTAGAACTCGACATCCTCCTTGAAGATGACGTAAATCGTCGAAAACCCGAACATGGAGTAGCTGCGGACGGTCTTGACGCCGGGGATGCCGAGCAGCGTCGTGGTCAAGGGGTAGGTGATCTGGTCCTCGACGTCCTGCGGCGACCGACCCATCCACTCGGTGAACACGATCTGCTGGTTCTCGCCGATATCGGGGATGGCGTCAACCGGGATCGGGGCGCGGGCGAGACCGGGGATGTGCCAATCGAAGGGGGCGACGATCACCCCCCAGGCGATCACCGCCAGGGCGACGAGGATCACGACCAGCTTGTTGTCCAGGCAGGAGCCGATCAGGCGGTCCAGCAGCGACGCGCGCGCGCTGTGGTCGGGCGGTCGGGAGTTGCTCATACGTCAGCGGCCCTGTCCGGAGTCAGGGGCGGTGATCCCGGCTCCGGCCGAGAGCGCGGGAAGCGTGTCGCGGATTTCCCCGCACTGCAGCATGGCGGCCCCCCAGTAGGAGTTCCAGACAATCCCTTCGGTTTGCAGCCAGTAGGCGCCGGTGTTGTGGAAAGCCATCGGGCAGTATGTGAGGTAGAAGGGGCGGTCGTCGGCGTGACCGAACGCCCGGTGCAGGTCGATGGCGGTGGCGGAAAGATCGCGGAAAGCGTTGCGCACGGCGGCGATGTCGCCGGCGGCCGCGCCCGCCCGCGCGGCGGTCTGCAGGCGCCGCGACAGGTCCATCCACAGTGCGTGTGCCCGGCCGGCGAAGAGGCTCATGTCAACCGCCGCCGTCTTCGCCGCCAGATCGTCCAGGCCGCGCCGCGAAGCCTCGAATTGATCCTTCGCGAGAGCCATCTGGACTTCGAAATACGCCTCGTAGAGCGGGGAGAGGGATGCCCGGGCGTCCGGCGAGATCGCGACGTCCGCGCCGGCGGCGGGATGGTCGCCGTGCACAGACGCGCTGTCGGCCGCCCGGCGGGCGAGCGGCGCAGGGGACATCATCGAAGGTTTCGCCTGAATCTGCAGCTCGGCGTCGATCTTGAACGCCCCGCGCGAGACCACTTCCTCTCCCTCGGCCAGCCCGTTGGCGACGACATAGAAATCCCCTGCCCGCGGACCGAGGACTATGTCGCGCCCTTCGTACACCGGGCCGTCGCCGTCCTCGGCCGTTTTGACGTAAACCACCGCCCGCGTGCCGGTCACCAGCGGCGCCGAGGTGGGGATGAGCAGGGGGGCGTCCGGCCGGCCGGTGGAGCGCGCGAGGCCGCTCTCGGAGCCAAGCCGCGCCGCAACCTCGCCCGAGACAAACATCTTCGGTTTCAGCCGGCCCGCAGCGTTGTCCACCGCCGCCCGGACGCGCGCGGTCCGGCTCTCCGGGTCGATGACCGGGTCGATGAACGATACGACCGCGGAGAACGTCTCGCCGGGTAGCGCCTGGGCAGTGAAGGTGAACCGCTGCCCCTCGCGCAGCCAGGGGAGATCGGACTCATATGCTTCCAGAATCACCCACAGCCGGGAGAGATCGGCGACCGTATAGATGCGCATGCCGGTCTCGACATATTCCCCCTCGAGAGCTTCTTTCTCGATCACCGTGCCGCTGATGGGCGAGAGAATCGTCAAGTGGTCGCTGGGTTGGCCGCCGGCCTCGATACGCTCGATCTGCTCGGCGGTCAGTCCCCAGAGACGGAGCCGTTCGCGGGCTGCGGCCAGGGTCGATTCGGCTGTCGCGCGCACCAGTCCGGCGCTCTGCGCCGCTGCGGCCAGCGCTTTCTTCGCCTGCAAGAGCTCCTGCTGGGTTGACAAAAGATCGGGCGAGTAGAGCGAAACCAGGGGCGCCCCCCGCCGCACGGTGACCCCGGTGTAGTCGGCGAAAAGCGTGTCAATACGGCCGGGCACGCGGGCCGCAATGTACGCCAGGCGGGTTTCGTCATAGTCGATCTGCCCGACCAGGCGAATGTCCGCCTCGGCGTCGGCGCGCCGGACCGGCGCGGTCTCGATGCGGGCCAGCCTCCGGGCCGCCTCGCTCATCGCAATCTGGCGGGGACCGAGGCGGCCGCTGCCGCGCCCGGTCTCGACCGGGATAAGATCCATGAAGCAGATCGGGCACTTCCCCGGTTTGGGCAGTTGAATCTGCGGGTGCATGGAGCAGGTCCACAGCACTGGGGCGTTCGCCTCTTCGGCGCCGGGGCGCCCGCTGTCGGCGGAGGGAGCGGGACTCCCGCCCCCGCCGATCATCAGGCCGAGCGCGAACACGCCCATGACCAGCGCAATCTGCACCGCGAGGCCGAGCCGGGTTCGGCGGAACCGGTCGATTCGGCTCCGGGGGGAGCGGCCGCCGGCAGCCTCAAAATCGTTCATAGCTGTTCTCTCTGTGCGAAGTTTTCGGAATCATCGTATGTCACCGTTCGGTCGCCGGCGTCTCGCCGGTGAGTCGGCCGCCGGCGAGCATCTCAAGCTCCGCCAGGCGGACGGCGGCGGCGGCGACAGCCTCGCTGTGGGCCAGTTGAAATTCGAGCAGTTGCCGCTGGGCGTCCAGGAGACTCAGAAAATCGAGCGCCCCGGCCTGGTAGGCTGTGTAGGCGGCATTGAGCCCCTCCTCGGCTTTGGGCAGAAGGCCGCCGGCGTACAACTCGACCCGACGGCGCGCGTCGCGGTACTGGTACATCACGTCGGCGGCATATGTACGCAGCCGGTTGCGCGACTCGGTCAGATCATAAGCGGCGGCCCGTTCGCGGGCCTCGGCCGCGCGCGACCGGGCCTGGTTCTTGCCGAGCCAAAGGGGGAGGGAGACGGATGCACTGAGCACCCAGGTGTCCGCACCGTCGCCGGTCATCCCCGGGTCGGCTGACCGGCCGGCGAAGAGGTAGTCGGCGCCGACGGTCAGGCCGGGATACCGTGCGGCATTCGCCGCCCGCACCCCGGCCCGCTCCTGCTCCACCATGGCCGCCATCGCCCGAAGGTCGGGATTGGCCGAGTCAATCGCGGCCAGCGCCGTCGTTTCGTCGATAGTAACCGCCGGGGGAACCACGCCGGCCGGTACGGGAAGTTCAGTCGCGGCGGGCAGATTGAGCTCCGCGAGCAGTTGCTGTCGGGAGGGCCCGAGGCGATCCTCGAGCGAGTGCACCTGGTTGTCCATGGCGGCCAACTCCACCTGGGCCTTGATTACATCGGGATGCGAGGCCAGGGCGGCCCGGTACTTGGTGCGGACAACCTCCTCCCAGAACGTGAGGAGCTGCAGGTTTTCGCGCATGAGCGCAACCTGCCGGCTGAGGTTCCAGTAGTTGTAGTAGGCCGCGGTCGTGCGGTAGATCACAGCCAGGCGCGCCGCCTCGCAGCGGTCGTACGCCGCCCGGGCGGCAGCCGCCGCCATCGCCTTCTCGGCCCGAAGCCCGCCAAGCCACGGAATCTCCTGGCGCGCCCCGAGCCGCGGCTGTTTGGGATCGACCATGTACTCGAACATCAGCATCGGGTCGGGCAGCGTTCCCGCGTAACCCGTCTGAGCCGCTTCGGCGCGCCAGCTCTCATAGGCCCGACGGACATCGGGACTCCGGTTGAGGGCGACCCGAAGGTAATCGTCGAGAGCCGGGCTGGCCGGCAGAACCGTGTCGGCCAGTGCCGGCTCGGCGCCCCGGGACGCTCCGGAGATCGATAGAACGAGCAGCAGCGCCACGATGAACCAACTGGTGGGAGCATGGAGTACTCGGCTCTTCATGCCAACTCACAAAACAACCGACGTGCCGACCTGATAATGGTATGATTAGCAGCAACTTAACATTTGAATGTATGGCTGACGAATGAAGTCATTGAAGAATATTATTCAACGGGTGAAGAATATTGTTAACAAGAATGCCGAATGAGACTATAAGTTGGTGTATGGATCGGTCGATCACAAGCCGGCCAATCCGCCGGTGATACCGTTTTCAGGAGGAAACGTGCAGAAGACGCCTGCCCATCCGGAAAGCTCCCCTTTGGCGGGCCCGCGCTCCGGCTCGCTCACTGAATCTCTGCCTGAGAGAACGCGCTACCGTCTGGCGATCATCGGCGGCATCATCCTGGTTACGGTCAGCATTCACTACGGCTGGGTGCTGGAGCCGATTTTTGGTCCCCAGCACTGGATCCATGCCATCCACGGACGGCTGTGCTACATCCCGATCGTCCTGGCCGCCTCCTGGTTCGGCCTGCGGGGGGGGTTGGGGGCGGCGGCAGCGATCTCGCTGCTCGTGCTCCCGTTCATCTTCGTCAACGACCTCGGCGCGCACAACACGGCCGGAGAGGTCACTGAAATCGTCTTCTACTTCGCCCTCGGCGGCCTGATCGGCGGGATCGTCGACCGCGAGCGCAGGGTCCGCCGCCGCCAGCAGGAGACAGAACTCGCGCTCGAACGGTCGCAGCGCCAGGCGCTGGTGGGCCGGATGGCTTCGACCGTGGCCCACGAGATCAAGAACCCGATCGCCAGCATCAAGGGGGCGGTGGAGATCATCTGCGACAAGGACACGCCGGAGGCGGACCGGGCGGAGTTCCGCGAGATCGCGGTGAGCGAGATCCGGCGGATCGACGGGACGCTCCGCGATTTCCTCGAGTTCGGCCGCCCGCGCGAGCCGCACCTGGCGCCGATGAATCTGTCGGAGACGGTGGCGGCCGGACTGCGCCAGATCGAGGCCCCGGCGGCCCACGCCGGCGTCCGGCTGGTGCGGCACATCCAGCCGGACGTCGCCATCGTCGGCGACCGGGAGAAGATCCACCAGGTCATGCTCAATTTGCTGCTCAATGCGCTCGAGGCGTCCGCCCCGGGAGGCGCCGTGCGCGTGGCCGTGGAATCCGAGGCCGGCGGCGCGCGCCTCACGATAGCGGACGGCGGCCACGGCATCCCGCCGGAGGCAGTCGGGCGCATTTTCGACCCGTTCTTCACGACGAAATCCTCGGGCAGCGGTCTCGGGCTGGCCGTGGCCAGGCAGATCGTCGAAAGCCACGGCGGGTCGATCGCGGTCGAGAGCACGGTCGGGGCGGGGACGACGTTCACGCTCCGGCTGCCCGCGGGGGAGGTGCGATGACGGTGCGCATTCTTTTGGCCGACGACGACGCCTCACTGCGCCGCGTCCTCCAGTTCAAGCTGGAGCGGCAGGGGTTCGCGGTCACGGCGGCCGGCGACGGCGCCGAGGCTCTCGACCGCCTCACCCGGGAGCGTTTCGACCTGCTCCTCTCGGACATCAGGATGCCCCGGCTGTCCGGGATCGAACTGCTCGAGCGGGTGCGCGGCGTACAGCCGGATCTTGAGGTGATTTTCATCAGCGCCCACGCCGAGGTCGCCCAGGCGGTGCAGGCCGTCAAGCTCGGTGCCTTCGACTATCTCACCAAGCCGTTCGAGGACGAGCAGTTGTTCGTGGCCATCGACAAGGCCCTCGAGCATCGCCGGCTCGCCGAAGAAAACCGCCTCCTGCGGGGACGACTCCGGGGGCGCGACGTAATGCGGAAACTCGTGGGCGTCTCCCGCCCCTTCCGGGAGATGATGGCGCTGGTGGAGAAAATCGCGCCGACCGATGCGACGGTGCTGATTGCGGGAGAGTCGGGCACCGGCAAGGAGATGATCGCGCGGGCGATCCACTACGGCAGCCACCGGGCCGACCGGGAGTTGGTGGTCGTCAACTGCGCCGCCATCCCCAGGGATCTGATCGAATCGGAGCTGTTCGGGCACGTGCGGGGGGCGTTCACCGGGGCCGTGCGCGACAAGCGGGGGAAATTCGAGCTGGCCGACCGGGGGACGCTCTTTCTCGATGAAATCGCTGAGTTGTCGATCGACCTGCAGGCCAAGCTCCTCCGGGCGATTCAGGAGAAAACGATCGAGCCGGTCGGCGCGGAAAAGCCGGTCGAGATGGATGTCCGCCTGATCGCGGCGACCAATGTGGACCTCAAGGAGCGAGCCGCCCGGGGGAGATTCCGGGAGGATCTCTACTACCGGCTCAACGTCATTCCCCTCCGGGTGCCGAGCCTGCGCGAGCGGCGCGAGGATATCCCCATTCTCGTCAAGGAGTTCGCGCGCGCTTTCGCCCCCTCCGCGCCGCTGGCGGTCGATGCCGAGCTCATGGCGCGGCTGGCGGCGTACGCCTGGCCGGGCAATATCCGCGAACTCGAAAACCTGATCGAGCGCATGGCGATCCTCCGGCGCGGCGAGGTGCTCACGACCGCGGATTTGCCTCCGGATTTCGGCCGCGACGTCGGCCCGGCCGAGGCCCGCCCCGCCGCGGGCGACCCGGAACCGGAGCGCACCCTGCCGGAGACGGAGAAGCAACTCATCATCAAGGCGCTGACCCGCACCGGCGGCAATCGGTCGCGGGCCGCGCTGCAGCTCGGAATCCCGAGGCACGTTCTGGTGTACCGGATGAAGAAGTACGGCCTGCACGGCCCGGACGCCTGAGCGGTCGGCGACCCGCGCGTCCTCGGGGGGCCCCGTCGTTCCTCACACAAGTCTAACGGAAAGTTAGTGGTTTCCTTACCGGGGGAGGCGTTTTACCTTAGTGCGGAAAGCGACCGTCGCAGCCGGTGGAGAGGCGCCATGGCGAAGGAACCGATTCTCGTCATCGAAGATGAACAGGACATCCAGGAGCTGATTGCCTACAACCTCGCCCGCGAGGGGTACCGCGTCGTGCGGGCGGTGACCGGCGAAGACGGTTTGGCCTGCGCCCGCCGGGAGCCGCCGGCGCTCGTGTTGCTGGACCTCATGCTGCCCGGCGTCGACGGTTTGGAGGTATGCCGCCAGTTGAAGCACAGCCCCGCCACCCGCGCGATCCCGATTGTCATGCTCACTGCCAAGGGGGAAGAGAGCGACATCGTCGCCGGGCTCGAAATGGGGGCCGATGACTATATCGCCAAGCCGTTCAGCCCCAAAGTGCTCATCGCGCGCATCCGGGCAGTGCTCCGGCGCAAGGCGACCGGGCCGGAGGACGCCGCGGCGCGGCTGGCCATTCACGGCTTCATCATCGACCCCGGGCGGCACGAGGTGAGCGTCGACGGCCGCCCGGTCCAACTCACGCACACCGAATTTCAGATCCTGCACCTCCTCGCGCGGCGGCCCGGATGGGTCTACACGCGGTACCAGATCGTCAACCAGGTGCGCGGCGAGGATGTGATCGTCACCGACCGGTCGGTCGATGTGCAGATTGTCGGTCTGCGCAAGAAACTGGGCGCGGCCGGCCGGTATATCGAAACCGTGCGGGGCGTCGGCTACCGCCTCCGGGAGAACTGATGCGGCAGCGGCGGATGTTGTGGCAGTTGTTCCCCTCGTTTGTACTGGTCGTGGCGCTGGCGGCGGGGGGCGTCTACCTCTACACGCGGCAGGCTTACCGGACCGCCCATTACCATGAAGCCGTCCACGATCTGGAGATGCGGGCGCGGCTGGCGGAGAGGGTCATCACCCCCTACCTGGATGCGCACGACAACGATGCTCTCGATTCGCTCGTGGTCGCGCTCGGCCGCGCCGGCCGGACGCGGTTCACGGTCGTGGGGGCCGACGGCCGCGTGCTGGCCGACAGCGAGGAAGATCCGAAACACATGGAGCAGCACCGGTTTCGCCCGGAGATTGCCGCCGCCCTGCGCGGAGAGATGATGGCCTCCCGGCGCTACAGCAGCACGCTCCAGCGCCACATGCTGTACACGGCGGTGCCGGTCCTTGCCGACGACCGGGTGGTCGGCGTGGTGCGGACGGCCATCCCGGAAGACGCGGCCGAAGGGGGGATCGGGACGGTGACCGGGACGCTGGCCGGTGATGTGGTCGTCGGCGGACTGCTGTTGGTGCTGCTCGCGGCCGTGATCAGCCGCCTCGTTGCCCGGTCGGTGGTGCGCCCGATCGGCGACCTGCGCGCCGGCGCCGACCGGTTCGCGCGCGGCGAGTTCGACTATGCCCTTCCGGCGGCCGGGCATCAGGAAATCGCCGGGCTCGCCCAGGCGATGAACGAAATGGCCGCCCAGCTCCACGAGCGCATGGAGGCGATCGGCCGCCGGCGCAACGAACAGGAGGCCATTCTCGCCGCCATGGTCGAGGGAGTCCTGGCGGTCGATACCTCCGAACGTATCCTCACCCTGAATGCCGCCGCCGCCCGGCTGCTCCGCATCCGGCCCGAGGAGGCCGTCGGGCGGAGCGTGCCCGAGGTTGTGCGCAACAGCGAACTGCACCGCCTGGTCTCGGAGACGCTCCACTCCGGAGCGCCGGTGGAGGGGACGATCGAATTGGCCGGCGACGACGAGCGGCAGCTGCAGGTCCACGGCACCACGCTGCGCGACGGGTCGGGCAACGCCGCCGGCGGCGTGATCGTGCTCAACGACATCACCCGCCTGCGCCGTCTGGAAAACATCCGCACAGATTTCGTCGCCAATGTCTCCCACGAACTCCGCACGCCCGTCACCTCGATCAAGGGTTTTCTCGAGACGCTGCTCGACGGGGCGATGGACCGGCCCGAGGATGCGCGGCGCTTTCTTGAGATCATCAAGCGCCAGGCCGACCAGTTGAACAACATCATCGAGGATCTCCTCGCCCTCTCGCGCCTTGAGCAGGAGCGCGACGGCGAGGGGTGTGAGGTCACACGCCGGCCCGTGGGAGGCGTGCTGCGGTCGGCGGTGCAGAGCTGCGAATCCCGCGCCCGGGAGAAAGGGATTGCGCTCCTGTGCGAGGGCGACCTCGATCTCGTGGCCCCGATCAACCCCAGCCTGCTGGAGCAGGCGCTCGTCAATCTCCTGAGCAATGCGATCACCTACGGCCCGGCCGGCAGCACGGTGCGGGCGGGGGCGCGCCGGTCGGTCGAGGGCGTCGAGCTGTTCGTCGCCGATGAGGGGCCGGGGATCGAGCCGCGCTACCACGAGCGGATCTTCGAGCGGTTCTATCGCATCGACAAGGCGCGCAGCCGCGACCAGGGGGGAACCGGGCTGGGTTTGGCCATCGTCAAACACATCGCCCGCGCCCACAAGGGGCGGGTGACGGTGCGCAGCGCGGTCGGACAGGGGAGCACGTTCAGCATCCATCTGCCGCACTCGGCCTAATTCATTGCGCCGTAGCCTCTTGTCATCGTGCAGCGCCCGTAGGTGCGGAGACGGTGACGAGAAAATTCGCGGCCAATTAACCCGGCGCTAACCTCCGCCTAACACTGAGTACGTTCTGTCGCCATGGAATAGAGAAACCGGACGCCGCACGTCCGGCCCCTGTGCAAACCGTGCAAGGTGAAAGGGACTTGAGAACATGAAGAGAGGGATAATCGTTTTTCTTGCCGCCTCCGTCGTCGGCGCCGCCTCGGCCGCGGAGTGGACAGACAATGTCAAGGTCAAAGGGGATCTGCGCTACCGTCATGAAGTGCTCGACCGCAACAGCGATACTTCGCCGGCACGCAACCGCCAGCGCCTTCGGGCGCGCCTGGCGATCGAGGGCCGGGTCTCGGAGACCGCCAAAGTGGTCGTGGGGTTGGCCTCAGGTTCCGATGATCCGGTCTCGACTAACCAGACGCTCGGGGAGTCGTTCACGACCAAGAATCTGGGGCTCGACCTGGCCTCCCTGATGTATCGCCCCGCACGCCTGAGCTTCCTGACCCTCACGGCGGGCAAGATGGAAAAGCCTTTCATCATCCCCGGCCATTCCGAACTCCAGTGGGACGGCGACCTCAACCCGGAGGGGGCGGCGGCCGCACTGGAGCACAACTTTGAAAAGCTCACTCTGGCCGCGGTTGTGTCCGGTCTGTGGATCCAGGAGCGATCGAAGACGAAGGACAGCTGGCTCGGCAGCGGGCAGGTTTCCGCCCGTCTCTCTCTCAACGAGGACAAATCGGGCCTGCTCGTTGGCGCCGGCTACTTTGACTACCAGAATATCAAAGGTTTCCCGCTCTTCTACGACGAAGAGGATGCTTTCGGCAACAGCGCGGTGGAAGCGCAGTTCGGGGGCGAGACAGTCAATGTCTACGCGCATGACTACAACATCGTGGAGGCGTTCGTGGAATTGACGCACCCCCTGGGCGCGGTGCCGGCGGCGCTGTTCGGGCACTACGTGAACAACATCGAAGCCGACAGCCTCAATGCCGGCTGGTCGCTCGGGGCGTCGGCCGGCAAAATCAAGAATCCCGGCTCGTGGACGGTGCGGTATGTCTACCGCGAGCTCGAGGCCGATGCCGTCGTCGGGGCGTTCACCGATTCCGACTTGGGCGAGGGCGGCGCCAACGCCTCCGGCCACGAGGTCTCAGCCGCCTGCCAGGTGGCCGGGAACACTACGTTCAGCGCCACCTATTTCTATAACACCATCGGAATCGGTGCGTCCGACAAGGCCGAGTACTTAAACCGGCTGCAGGTCGACCTGCAGCTCAAATTCTGAGGGGCACACCCGTGCAAGAGGCATCCTCACAAGATCCTAACAATGCAAATGTTATGTCATCGGAACGCCAGATGGAAGGCAGAGGAGAGAACACGATGAAGAAGGTACTGATCGGCGGCGCCCTGCTGCTCGTGGCCGGAGTGGCGCTGAGCGCCGGCGCCATCACGATGAAAGGGTCCGACACGCTCGTCCGCCTCGGCCAGCGCTGGGCCGAGGAGTATATGAAGCAAAATCCGGGGACGGTGATCCAGGTTTCCGGCGGCGGCTCGGGCACGGGGATCGCCGCCCTGCTCAACGGATCGACCGACATCTGCCAGGCCTCCCGCGACATGAAGGAGAAAGAGTACCAACTGGCCGAAAAGAACGGCAAGGAGCCATTCCGGGTGGCGGTCGCGCTCGACGGCATCGCCGTGTTTCTCAATGCGAAGAACCCGGTCGGCGAGCTCACCGTGCCCCAGCTCAAAGGCATCTACACCGGCGCCATCGTCAACTGGAAAGAGGTCGGCGGACCGGACGCTCCGATCATTCTCTACGGCCGCGAAAACAACTCCGGCACCTACGTGTTCTTCAAGGAGCACGTCCTGAATGATGAGGACTACGCCGATCGGACGCAGACGCTTCCGGGGACGGCCGCGGTGGTGAACGCGGTGGGGAAGGATCCCAACGGGATCGGCTACGGCGGTCTGGCGTGGGCGACGGGCGTGAAGTTCGCGGCGGTTCGGCAAAACGATACAGCCGCCGCCGTGATGCCCTCGCTGGAGACGGTCTCGGACGGCCGGTATCCCATTTCGCGCGACCTCTACTGGTTCTTCAACGGCCCCCCGACCGGCGAGCTGAAGAAACTGCTCAACTGGGTGCTCTCGCCCGCCGGTCAGACCATGGCGGCCGACATCGACTACGTGCCGCTGCCCGCCGAGAGAGCCAGAGCCAACCAGGTTCCGTGAGCCGTGAGACGGCGACGACCGCCGGCGGAGAGAGCAAAGCAATAGCCGCGCGGCGGCGGGCATCGGCCCGCCCGCCGCGGCGCGCTGCCGGGTGAGTAAGTATGCAGCCCTACCAGTTCCGACCGAAATCGAAGATCAGGGAGTTCCTGGGCGAGCGCCTCATCCAGGTCACGGCGCTCACCGCCCTGGTCTCGGTCGCGCTCATCTTCATCTTTATCTTCAAGGAAGCCGTCCCGATTTTCACCGATGAGTCCGTCCGCGAGGAAGTCACGCTGGAGAAAATGGTCGTCAAGCAGGAGTGGAAGGCGGGGCGGGAGGCGTCGTGCAAATGGCAGCCGGAGTCCGGGACGCCGAAGTACTCGCTGCTGCCGCTGTTTGTGGGGACGCTGAAGGCGGCGCTCATCGCCATGCTATTCGCCGTCCCGCTCGGCGTGGGGGCGGCGATCTACTCGGCCGAGTTCGCCTCCCGCCGCCTGCGGGAGTTCATCAAGCCGGTGGTGGAACTGCTGGCGGGCATTCCCTCCGTTGTCCTCGGGTTCTTCGCCCTGCTTGTTTTGGCGACGGTGGTGCAGAACGCGCTCGGGTTGACTTACCGGCTGAACGCGATCACCGCCGGCCTGGCCCTCGGCCTCGCCGTCATCCCGATTGTCTTCACGGTGGCGGAGGATGCGATGACTTCGGTGCCGCAGTCGCTGCGCGACGCGGCGCTGGCGCTCGGGGCCAACCGGTGGCAGGTCTCGCGGACAGTCGTGCTTCCGGCCGCCCTGCCGGGCATCGCCGCCGGCGTCATCCTCGGGTTCGGGCGCGCGATCGGGGAAACGATGATTGTGCTGATGGCCTCGGGGAACGCCGCGGTCGTCTCGCTCGCGCCCGGCGATTCGGTGCGGACGCTCTCCGCGACCATCGCCGCGGAACTGGCCGAAGTCGTGTTCGGGAGCGCCCACTACAGCGTGCTCTTTCTGCTCGGAACCCTCCTGTTCGTTTTCACCTTCCTCATCAACCTCGGGGGCGACGTGGCGCTGCGCCGGATCAGGACGCGCCTGCAGGGGAGGACGTCATGAGCGCCGTCCCCCGCGGCCTCGCGGCGCGGCCCGGCCCGCCGGCGCCCGACTTTCAGTTGAAAGCCAAAGGCACGGGGCTGCTTCCGAAGTCCTTGACCCTGGCGGCCGTCGCGATTATCGCGCTCATGCTGGCCGTCATTCTCGCCAACATTCTGATCGGCGGCCGGGAAGTCCTCTCGGTCGATTTCCTTACCCATCCGCCGGAGCAGGGGATGCAGGCGGGGGGTATTTTCCCGGCGATCTTCGGGACCGTGGCGCTGGTGCTGCTCATGACGATCGCGGTGGTGCCGATCGGGGTGTTGACGGCCGTCTACCTGCACGAATACACGCGGCCCGACTCGAAGATCACGCGGCTGATCCGCATCGCGATCAGCAATCTCGCCGGGGTGCCATCGATCGTCTTCGGCCTGTTCGGACTGGGGTTTTTCATCGGGTTCGTCGGCGGCGGGCTCGACGCGGTGTTTCATGGCGGGGCGCCGGGCCCGGTGTGGGGACAGCCGGCGATCGTCTGGGCGGCGGCCACGCTCGCCCTGCTGACCCTTCCCGTGGTGATCATCTCGACCGAGGAGGCGCTGCGGACCATCCCGGGAGAGCTCAAGGACGCCAGCTACGCGCTCGGGGCGACCAAACTGCAGACGATCCGGCGGATCATTCTCCCGCAGGCGATGCCGGGGATTCTCACCGGCGGCATCCTGGCCGTGAGCCGCGGCGCCGGGGAGGTCGCGCCGATCATGTTCACCGGGGCCGCCTACTACCTGCCCTACCTCCCCACCCGGCTCAACGACCAGTTCATGGAGCTCGGCTACCACATCTACGTCATGGCGACCCAGTCGCCCGACATCGAGGCCACCAAGCCGATCCTCTACGGCACTGTTTTGGTGTTGCTGGTGCTGACCTTTGTCCTTAACTTCACCGCGATCATCATTCGATCGCGACTGCGCGCGAGGCGTCCGAATGCCTGAAGACACACCGCCCACCGCCGACAACCGGCCGCGGCCGACGCCGCCTGCTTTGCCCGACGGAGAACCGGCCCGCCCGGGGATGGCCGATCCGCTCCGCGCGCCGCAGGTGCGGTTCGCGCGTCCGTCCGAGCCCGAGGGCGAGACCGCCTGCAAGATCACCGTGGATCACCAGAACTTCTTCTACGGCCACCACCAGGCGCTCTTCGACATCAACCTGCAGATTGCGGAGAAGCGCGTCACCGCGCTCATCGGACCCTCCGGCTGCGGCAAGTCGACTTTCCTGCGCACCCTCAACCGGATGAACGATACGATCCCGGGCACGCGCATGGAAGGCACGGTGCGGCTGGGCGGTCTCGACATCTACCGCGACATCGCCGACCTCTCCACCCTGCGGACGCGGGTGGGGATGGTGTTTCAGAAGTCCAACCCGTTTCCCAAGTCGGTGTTCGACAACGTCGCCTACGGCCTGCGGGTCAACGGCGTGACCGACAGGCAGATTGTCGCCGCGTCGGTCGAGGATGCGCTCCGGCGGTCGTTTCTGTGGGACGAGGTGAAGGACAAACTCGATCAGAGCGCCTACATGCTCTCGGGCGGGCAGCAGCAGCGGCTGTGCATCGCGCGGGCGCTCGCGGTCCGGCCCGAGGTGCTGTTGATGGACGAGCCGGCCTCCGCCCTCGACCCCATTTCCACCACCAAGATCGAGGACCTGATCGGCGATCTGCGCGACAACTACACGATTGTCATCGTCACCCACAACATGCAGCAGGCGGCCCGCATCTCCGACTACACCGCCTTCTTCTACGAGGGGCGCCTGATCGAGTACGGGCCGACGCGGAGAATATTCACGAAGCCGTCGCTCAAGCGGACCGAGGACTACGTCACCGGCCGATTCGGCTGAGGCGGCCCGACGCAAACCACACACGCCCGGAAAAAGGGAACCCGATCGCATGACCCGACACCTGCAGAGAGAAATCGAGCGGATCAAGAAGAAGATCCTGTCGCTCAGCGCGATGGTCGAAGAACGCCTCCACCTGAGCGTGAAATCGATCGCCGAACGCAACTCCGAGATGGCGCTGCGCGTGTGCGAGTCGGACTGGGAGATCGACCGCATGGAGGTGGAGGTCGAGGAGGACTGCCTGAAAATTCTCGCCCTCCACCAGCCGGTCGCGATCGATCTGCGCTTCCTTATCGCCGTCCTCAAAATCAACAGCGACCTCGAGCGCATAGGAGATCTCGCCGCCGGCATCGCCGAGCAGGGGATCTTCCTCGCCGCCCGGCCCAGGGTCGTCCTCCCCTTCGACTTCCCCCGCATGGCGGAGATCGCCAAGGACATGCTCAAAGGGGCGATCGACTCCCTCGTCTCTATGAACCCCGACCTCGCCGCCGGAGTGTGTCTCCGCGACGACGAGATCGACGGGCTCCACCGGGAGATGTACCGCCAGGTCGAGGCCGGCATGCGCGCCCAGCCCGACCAGATCGAAACTTACATCCACATGCTCGCCGTCTCCCGCCAGCTCGAGCGGATCGGCGACCACGCCACCAACATCGCCGAAGACGTCATCTACATGGTCGAGGGCATCATCGCCCGCCACCGGATGGACCAGTACAATCATTCCGAGGAGAGCGGGGGAGATTCCGGGACAGCCGGGCCGTCCGGATCGGACTAGCCGGGGGACCGGGCGGCCGCCCGAACGAGAAACCGGGGCGCTTGCGGCGACAAAAACCGCCGCGCCCGGTGGGACGCGGCGGCCGGCTTGTGTGCGAATTGCGGTCGGGGGCTGAGCCGCCTTACTGGCACGGCGTCAGCGGCGGACCGTTGCGGAACAGGTAGTTGATCAGCATCGTCACGTCGGCAACCGCCACCGCCCCGTCGCAGTTGAGGTCACCCGGCGGGAGAGCCAGTCCGGTTACTTTCAGATACATGCGGATGGGGCTGTGCTCGACATAGACGCCGGGCGCTGCCGGAACGACCAGCATTTCCCCGACATACTCCCCGATCGGCAGGCCGGTATGGTTGACGGTCAGCCCCACAGTCGCGGGCGAGGTGAACGGCGCCGCGGCCGGGTCGGCGAGCTTCACCCAGCTTTGGCCGGGCAACAGGTTGAACTGGAGCGGGTTCAGGGAGTGGCTGAAATTCACATAGACAATCGGGTACGAAGGGACGCCCGCCACCGCCTCCAGGCGGACTGAATCGGTCGAGACAAACAGCGTGTCGACCGGCGCCTGGATCGTGAGGTTGACCTCGATGGCGCTCGCCGGCAGAATGACCTCGGGGTCGGTGGTGGAGATGTTCAGGTGCCCGGTGTGAAGGCCGCCGGGGAGACCGGCAAGATCAACCGTCACCTGCACCGTTGCCGGGGCGGTCCACGGAGATTCGGCGCCGTTCACGACCCGTATCCAGCTCTCGTCCGGGGAGATCGTGAAGTCGACCGCAGCCGGCGCCGAGGTGAAACTGACCGGCAGCGTGTCGACGGCCGGATACCCGTAGACGGCGTCGAAATCAAGCGCCGTGGGAGCGGCGAACAGCGTGTCAGGCGGCCGGGCTGCATCGAGATACGCGACGGTCGGCACGTACAGATCGCCGTCGCGCGCCACGGCGTTGCGGTACGGATCGGCCCGGTTGACCGGGACGGGAATGATGTCGGCCACTCCCGACGAATAGCGCTCATAGATCAGATTGGCGACGACGATGGTGCCCGTGAATGGGTTCGGGTTGAACTCAAGGCCGATGGCCCGGCACGAATCGTGATTCGTGTAGTCCCGGCCCACGAGGAGGAGCCCGACTTCCGGGGGGTAGGTGACGTCGGCCAGTCGGAAGGCCGGTCCAGCGGTGTTTTCCAAAAATGACAGGTTGAAGGCCCGCACCCCCGACTGCACGTGGATCGTCAGCGGGAGCGTAACCTCATTGACTTCCGCCGCAATGCCGAGCATGCGGGGGATAAACAGCGTGTCGCCCGGCGAAGGGGCGAAGGTGTAGGTATCCGTGGCGCCGCACGTGGGGACCGGCCCGCCCTCGAAGACGTATTCGAGCAGCGGCACTAGATCGCCCACCGTTATGCCGGCGCGGCCGTCCATTTCGGCCATGGCCGGGTTGGGCAACGGCGGGGCACCCTCAATGCCGAGCCAGTTGACGAGAGCGGCGAGGTCTCCAAGGCTGACGCCCCCGCTGTTGTCCACATCGCCGCACAGCTGTGCTGCTGCCTGGGGCGCTGCGAGCAACAGCACGCCGAGGATGGCTGCCGCCAATATTCGCGGCACGATCATCACAGTATCCTCCTGCGCGAAAGCGCGCTCATGATAAATGGTTTGAGTAAGGGGATCGGCGCTTGTGTGAGCAGGGTCGGGCGATCCCCGATGACTACTTTAACATGCAGGCAAAGGTGCCGTTTGTCAAGCGATAGTTGCGCACTGCGAAGGCCGGGGAAGCGATCCCGCCGGCAGAAGAACGCCGCGCCCGGCGGGGCGCGGCGGCGCACCTGCAACTGTTAACGAAAGAGTCTCTCAAAAGGAGGTAGTAGTGGTATCGGCCGCGGCGCGGAATGCTTTAGCCCGCCCGGCGGCCGTTCATACCCCTTGCGAAGATTCACCGGCGGCGTTAGTTTCCCGGACAACCCGAAACGTGGCGAAAAGAGTGTGATTTCCTGGCGTGAAATAGGGCGCCTGCCCAACCTGCTGAGTCTGTCGCGGATCGCGATGACCCCGCTGATCGGCTATTTCCTGTGGCTCGACACCCCGGCCGCCCCGTTTGTCTGCGTCGGTTTCCTGTTCCTGGCGGCTGTGACTGACGGACTCGACGGCTACCTGGCGCGGCGGCGGGGGCTCACCAGCGACCTCGGCCGGGTGCTCGATCCGGTGGCCGACAAGATCATGGCCGGGGTGTTGGTACTCCTGCTGGTCGCCTACCGGGGTTTTCCGCTCTGGCTGGCGGTGGTCATTCTTGGCCGGGACCTGCTCATCATGGCCGCCGGGCTCTTCCTGCTGCAGGGGCGGAAGGTCGTCCTCGGCTCCAACATCACCGGGAAATACACTTTCACCGCGATCGCCTTCCTGCTGGGCAGCTATGTCATCCGCTTCCCGTTCGGCATGTTGGTGATGCCGCCGATTACGCTCGCCCTCATTGCCTTTTCGATGATCCTCTATGCCCGCGTGTTCCTGCGGGTTCGCCGAGGCGATCGGCCTGCCCCCGAGCACGACCGCCCGGGCTACAAGATGGTGCGCGTTACTCTGCTGGTGCTCTTTCTGGTTATCTTCGCCGTCCAACTCGCCGAATACCTTTGGTAATTCCGGCTGAAGGCGCCGGCAGAATCGGGACCGGATAGCCTGTTCCGAAAAAGGCGGTCATCGGAGGCAGCCGCTTAACCCTGGAGGGATTGGACGTTCACCCCCACCGGGTGGTAGCCGTTCTCCTCGATTGCCCCGTCGCGGATGCGGACAATGCGCGGCGCCTGTTTGGCGATGTTGACATCGTGCGTGATGATGATGACTGTCTTGCCTGCGTTGCGGAGCTCGTCGAACAGGGCAATGATTTGTTTTCCGGAAGCGGTGTCGAGATTGCCGGTCGGCTCGTCGGCGAGGATGATCTCCGGCTCGTTAGCCAGCGCGCGGGCGATCGCCACACGCTGCATTTCGCCGCCGGAGAGCTCGGTCGGCTTGTTGCTGACTTTGTCGGCGAGGCCGACCCGGGCAAGCAGCTCGAGCACCCGCCGTTTGCGCTGCCGCGCCGGCACCCGGGCGAACAGGAGGGGGACCTCGACGTTCTCAAACGACGTGGCGTAGGGCAGCAGGTTGAACGCCTGGAAGACGAAGCCGATGGTTTGGTTGCGGATGTCGGCGAGCTGATTGGAGGTCATGGCGCCGACCGGCCGGCCGTCGAGAAGATACTCGCCTGCGCTCGGCACATCCAGGCAGCCGATCAAATTCATGAGGGTCGACTTGCCGGAGCCGGAGGGCCCGACGATGGCGAGGTATTCGCCCCGGTCGACCGCCAGCGACACCCCCTTGAGGGCCTTGAACGACACCGCCCCGGTGCGGTATTCCTTCTCGACGTTGTGCAGTGCGATCAGCATGTGGTTTGTGCTCCCTGTCTCCAATGGTTACTCGTAGCGCAGCGACTCCACCGGGTTGACCGAGGCCGCCCGCAGCGCGGGGAAAAAGCCCGACAGCAGGCCCATGACGCCGAGGATGGCGACGACAATCGCGCCCACGTCCAGCGAGATGGTCGGCCGTCCCATGAAATCCAGCACCTCCGATTCGATGGGAAGGCGTTTGAAACCCTCGGTGAGGATGTAGCTGATCGCCAGGCCGCCGAAGCCGCCGAAGAACGTGATGATGATCGCCTCGATGAGGAACTGGGCGAGAATGTACGACCGCCGCGCCCCCACCGCCATCTTGATGCCGATCTCCCGCGTCCGCTCCCGGATCGACACGTACATGATGTTGGCCACGCCGACCCCGGCGATGAGCAGCGTCAGTCCGCCGACAATGCCGAGGAAAAGCTTCAGCCCGATCATGAGGTTCTCGAACTGCCGGGCGGACTCGGCGACGTCCCACACCCACAGAGCGCGCTCGTCGGCCGGGTCGAACGTGTACTTCGCCGCCATCGCCTCGTACACGGCCTTCTCCACCGCTTTCATGTCCTCGACGCGCTCGGGCTGGTACACGATGTTGTCGAGGTAGCGGTCGCCGAAAATCGCCTCGAACGTGGTGGCGGGAAGAGAGAGCTTGTCGGCATCCTGGCCGCTGTAGGAACTCATCTGCATCTTCTCGATTTCGACGCCGACGATGGTGAAGGGGATCCCCTTGACGAGAATCTGCTTGCCGACCGCATCCTCGTCGCCGAACAGCCGCTCCTTGAGATTGTGGCCGAGGTAGGCGACCCGGCGTTTGAGCCGCATGTCGAGGTCGTTGATCATCCGCCCCCCCTGCATGGGGATGTGCGAACGCATGAATTCGTAGTTGGGCGGAATGCCGTTGGCGTGCTCGCTCAGCACCTTGTCGCCGTAGCGGATCTCGGTCCCCCAGCGGTGGTACTCCCCGCCGATGTAGCGGAGTCCGGGCACGCGCTCCTCCAGGTACCGCACGTCGTCCTTCTTCAGCCAGATCGGGCGCCCTTTGCCGTATCCCTTGAACGGGATCGTTGTCTGGCCGCCCCAGACGATCGCGATGCCCTCGCCCAGCCCCTTGCCGTTGATCGACATCTGCCGCTGGAGTCCCTCGCCGAACGCCAGCAGCAGCACGATCGAGATCGTCCCCCAGCCGAGCGCGATCAGCGTCAGCGTGATCCGTTTCTTCTGCTTCCGGAAATCCCGGATGAAGACGTTGTAGACGGTCGCGAGGTTGATCATAGCCGCTCTCAGAACAGCTTCAGGGCCTGCACGGGTTGGAGGTTGGCGGCGCGGCGCGCCGGGAAGATGCCGGCGATGAAACCGACCAGACCGAGGAGCAGCGTGGCCACGAGGCTTCCGAACCAGTCGATGCGCGGCGTGCCGATATAGTCTGCAACCTGGAACATGGGCACGGCGGCGATGATGGCGGCGGCGAAGAGGAACCCGCACAGGCCGCCGAACCCGGTGATGAGCAGCGTCTCCATCACGAACTGCGACACAATCAGGCTCTTGCGCGCCCCCAGCGCCATCTTGATCCCAATCTCCTTCGTCCGCTCTTCGAGCACGACGTTCATGATGTTTGAGACGCCGATCCCGCCGGTGATGAGCGTGGCCGCGCCGATCCCGACCAGAAACGCCTGGAAGGCGAGGAAAAACGTCTTGAGAAACGCCATCCCCTCGGTCGTGTCCCACACCATGAGCGCCTCGGTGTCGCTGGGATCGAACCGGTAGCGCGCCCCCAGGATTCCGTAAATCTCCTCCCGGGCCTCTTTCATCGTCCGGTCGGGGTACGACTGGACGACGAAATCGTTCAGGTAGCGGATCGAGAACATCGCGCGAAAGGTCGAGGCCGGGATAAAAGCCTTGCTGTCGTCGCGCCCGTTGTACGAGCTGTCCTGCTTCTTCGACTTCATCACGCCGACGACCGTGAACGGCACGTTGTTGATGAGGACCACGCGGCCGACCGCGTCCTGGTCGCCGAACAGGTCGGTCTTGAGCCGGTTGCCGAGGAACACCACGCGCCGCCGCTCGGCCATGTCGGACCCGTTGAGGAACCGCGAGCCGACGTCGGCGATCAGGTTGCGCATCTCGCCGAATTCCGGCCAGACGCCCACGATGTTGCGGACGGTCTCGTTGCGGCCGTACTTCATCGGCGCGTTCCAGCGCGAGTACTCCGGCGAAATGCGCTGGACCGCCTGCGCTTTCTGCTTGATCAGGAGCACGTCGTCCTCGGTCGGGCGGATACGGCGCCCGCGCGGCAGCCCTCGGTACTCCTTCGAGGTGATTCCCGGCCAGAAGATGGCGATGTCTTCGCCGAGCCCGCGCTGCGACTTGATCTGCGCCTCGCCGATGCCCTGGCCGAAAGCGAACAGCAGGACGATCGCGCAGGTCCCCCAGAAGATGCCGAACATGGTCAGGGCGCTCCGCAGCTTCTGGCGGCGCACGTCGTTCATGAACTGGCGGAATACCTGCAGCGGGACCATCACATCCTCCGTCCGCCTCAGTCGCCGGTGATCTCGCGCGGCGGCCGCTCCACCAGCAGCTCGCCCTCCTCAAGGCCGTCGGTGATCTCGATCTTGATCCCGTCCGATAAGCCCGTCTTGACCTCACGCTTCGTCACCACACCGAGAGTATCCTGAACCTCGACGGTCGAGACGGAGTCCTCTGTTTTGACCAGCCGCTCCGGCACCGTCAGTATCCCCTCCTTCTTCGTAATGATGATGTCCGCGTTGGCGCTGTACCCGGCGCGGAGGAAGGTGTCGCTCACTTCGCCCAGAGCGATTTCCACCTCGAACAGCGTCGACCCCTCTTTCTGCGAGGCCTTGGGGGAGATCTTCGTGAGGCGGCCGGTGACTTTGCTGTTGGGCAGGGCCCCGACCTCGATTTCCGCCCCCATGTCTTCGTGCAGCTTGCCGACGTCGATTTCGTCGACGTCCCCCTTGAACACGAGGTTGTCCATGCGGGCGATCGTCATCAGCTCGGTGCCGGCCTGGTAGGAAGTGAGCGGAACGACCGGATCGCCCTCCTCGACGAGAATGGAGAGCACGGTCCCCGAAATGGGGGCCTTGATCGTGTTGTCGACCTGCAGGTCGGCGACCGTGGTCCGCCCCGACTGGATGAGGGAGAGGCGCTCCTCGGCCAGTTTGAGCCGAAGTTCCGCCTCCTCGTACGCGGCTCGCGCTTTGTCGAACTCCTGGTTGGAGATGAGCTGTTTGTCCTTGAGCGACTGCGTGCGGTCGAATTCCCGTTTGGCGTTGTCGAACGTCACCTGCGCGAGCTCGACCTGGCGCTTGGACTCCGCGAACTCCAGCGGCGTCGGGTCGGGGGCGATGTCAAAGAGCGGGTCGCCGACCGCCACGGTTTCGCCGACGTCGACGTAGCGGCGTTTGACGATGCCGGAGATCTTGGACTTGACCGCGATTTCTTTCTCCGGCACGATCCGCCCTACCGCCAGGGCCTTGTCAATAATGTCCCCCCGCTCCACCGGCACCGTTTTCAGCCCCTCCTCCTTCTTGGCCGAGCCGTCGATGGCGAAAAACAGAACCCCTCCGACGATGACGACGATGAAGGTGATGAGGAAGACCTTCTTGACCATTGGGCCTGACTCCCTGTAACGTGAGATTTGCGTCGCTGTTCAACTTCTACGTCAGGCAATACGGGAGGGCCGGCGAATTGTTTCGGGCGCCCTCGCCCTGGCGCGGCCCCCGGGGCCCCCGGGTGAACTTCGTGCCCCCCCGCGCGTACAAGAAATACCGGGCCGGCTCCCCCGCGGTCCCGGTCCTTATCTCAGCGGAGGCAGCAGCAGCGATGGCGATGACGCAAGGATACATAGTCGGCCGCCCGGCCGCGGCGATAGCCCGCCCGCCGACCGCGCCCCCGCACCTCGCGGCGGCCGCCCCCGCGGACCGCCGCCCCCAGCCCCAACCGGCGACTCTGCGGGCGGGCCGGGACAGTTCGCTGTCGATGGCGCTCCCGGCTTTTGCCGCCCGCACCACCGTCTTCCGCTGGCTCCGCGACTACTTCCTGGGACTGCGCCTCCTGGTCCGGTCGCTCCCCCGCTTCGCCTCGCTGACCGTCACTTACCACTCCGATCTCTCGTTCGTCGACCAGGTCGCCCCCGTGCTACTGCTGGCGAAATTCTTCGGCGTCCGGACCACCGTTCTCTACCGCAGCAACAAGGCGGAAACCGAGCTGGACGACTACGCGCGGGCGATTATCCCCTTCCTGCGGCTGAGCGATCGGGTGGTCGTGTCGTGCGCGTATCTGGCGGAGGTGTTCTCCCGCTACGGGCTGACCGCCGCGGTGCGGGCGGATACGGTCGATGCCGAGTTGTTCCCTGCCAAACAGGTCACCGCCGTGCAGCCGCACATCATCATGACCCGACGGCTGGCGCCCGGAAACGGTCTGACCGGCGCGCTGAAGGCGTTCCACCTGGTCAAACAGAAATACCCGCGGGCCGAGCTGACGATCGTGGGGGATGGTCCGTTGCGCCCGTGGCTGGAGGAGTTTGTCCGCCGCGAGCGCATCTACGGCGTGACCTTCACCGGCCGGGTCGACCATGCCGAGGTCGCCCGCCGCATGGCCGCCGCCGATATCTATCTCAACAACGCCACCATCGACGCCCTCCCGACTTCGCTGCTGGAAGCGCTGGCCTGCGGGCGGTGCGTCGTCAGCACCGCGGTCGGGGAGATCCCGAGAGTGATCTGCGATGGCCGTAACGGGCTGCTCGTGGCGCCGAACAATTTCGCCGGCCTCGCCGACCGGCTGCTCGAACTGATCGAAACGCCCGCCCTGTGCGCCCGGCTCTCGCGCCACGCGCCCGCGAGCCTGGCCCAATGGGCGGCTTCGGCAAATGCGCCGGATCCCGCCACGCCCGATCCCAGGACTGACCCGTGATTGCAGAGCCGACCGGCAATGGCGGAACCGATCTCCGGTGGCGTCCCGAAGGCGTGACCGTACGACAGGTTCCCAGCGGAGGGCCGGGCGCCGACTGGCCAGTGTGTGGCGGGGAGTGCCGGGGCGGCAGAAAAAATGGCTTGATCGGGGGGCGGGGCGCCGATATATTCCTATGTACGAATCCGCAATCCTGAACGGAGAGATGGCCGAGAGGCTGAAGGCGGCGGATTGCTAATCCGTTATAGGGCTTAATGGCTCTATCCAGGGTTCGAATCCCTGTCTCTCCGCTTTCTAATTGTCAACGACACTTGATTTGACACGTCACCTCCCTCCAGGCAGTGTGGTTTGCGTGGTCAGTGTCACCGGGCCTCGGCCCGCAGTTGGCTCTTCCCGCGACTCTCGGTTCGTCATGTTTTTCCTCCATTTTCCCCAAAACCTGCTATCTTGCGGTATATGACACTCGGCGGGCCGCCGCTGATAACTCGATTTCGTGGGGTATGGACATGAAGCTCTCTTACCGCGCCGCTCGTTTTTCTCACCGCCTGGTTCTTCTCGCCGCCACCTCGCTCCTTGCCACAACCGCCCCGACCGTGCGCGCCGAACGCGCCTCGTCGTCGGAGATGTCGCGCGCGTGCGAAAACTGGCTGACCCAAGTGGTTTTCACCCGGGGCGCGTGGGCCGGCGCGGCGGCGCCGACCGTGCTCGGCGCCCACGAGCTCGCGGTCGGCGACACCCTGCTGGCCCGGTACTACGACATCAGCCCGCGCGGTTTCGTGCTGGTCGCGGCGCTCAAAGAGATGACGCCGGTGAAAGCGTATTCCGACCGGTACAACCTCGATGACTCGCAGTCGGGCGGATTTCTCGCCATGATCACCGAACAACTGGCGAACCGCACGCGCCTCTATGCGGAGATGTTCGGCAGCCTCGAGGCGGCGCAGCCGCCCGAGGGCCCCGCCCTGTTCGGGCGCGGCCAGAAAGCCGAGTGGACCCGCCTCACCCTTCCGGCTGGCGAATTCGGGGCCGACCTGGCGGCTCAGGCGGCCCGGGCGACCCGCGACGGCGGGCCCCTGTGCACCACCAGCTGGGACCAGGGGTATCCCTACAACAAATTCTGCCCGCAGGGCCAGTACGGCACCTCTGTGGTCGGCTGCGTGGCCACCGCGGCCTCGCAGGTGATCGCCTACTGGCAGTGGCCGCCGAGCGGCGTTGGATCCCACACATACTACTGGGACGGCGACCAGTATTGCGGCGGCAATTACGGCGGCGGCTACCTCACCGCCTCCTATTCCGATTCCTACGACTGGGCGAACATCGTCGACAGCTGCAGCCTCGGCTGCACCCCGGCCCAGGAAGACGCCGTGGCCGAACTCTGCTACGAGGTCGGCGTCGCCTTTGACATGGACTACTCCTCCTGCGGTTCGGCGGCCTACACCGGGCAGGCCGTGCTCATCTACCCGCAGTATTTCAAGTTCAGCCCCGATGTCCGGCGCGTCGACCGCAGCGCCTACAGTCTCCACGAATGGTTCGACCTGGTGAAGAACGAGATCGACAGCGGGCGGGTCGTCCAGTACCGCATCAACCTGCATTCGATCGTCCTCGACGGCTACCGCGAGCAGATCCCGGGCCGCTATGAGTACCACATGAACTACGGCTGGGCGGATGCCTTCAACGCCTGGTACGTGTTCGACAGCCTGTACTGCGGCTGGATCGAGGGGGACATCTGCCCGGCCAGCGAGGAGTACATGATCACCCACATCTTTCCGCAGACCCAGCCGGTGCTTCAGAAAGTCGGCGAGGAGATCATCGAGGCGGGCGGCGACGGCAACGGGCGTCCCAACCCGGGCGAGGCCGTGGACCTGAACATCCAGGTGGTCAACAACGGCTGGGATGCGGTCAATCCGGCCGTCACTCTTTCCACCGACGACCCGTATATCGCGATCGAGGCGGCATCGGCGAGCCTCGGCGACACGCTTGCCTGGGGCGAGACGGGATTCACCCAGACGCCGCTCAAACTCGCTGTCGATGCCGGCTGCCCCGACCCGCACGTGGCTGTCCTGCACGTCACCATGGCGGCCGAGGGCGGCCACACGGCCTCCGACTCGATCCGCATCTTCATCGGCAACAGCGCCGGACTGGCGTCCGATTTCGAGGTCGATGACAACCGGTGGTGGCACCGGCCCCACACACAGTTCTTCGGCGACCAGTGGCACCGCGAGACCTACCGGAAGCACTCCGGCGCGACGAGCTGGAAAGTCGGCGGGACGGGCGGCAACTATTACGACAACGCCCTGGATGCGGCGCTGACGAGTCCGCCCTTCCTCCTGCCCCCGAACGCGGTGCTGAGTTTCTGGCACTGGCGCAACATCGAGTCGCCCACCGATGCCTGGGACGGCGCCATCGTCATGATCTCGGTCGCCGGCGGCTCCTGGCAGCAGGTCTTCCCCGAGGGGGGGTACCCGGACACGATCGTCGACAACCCCGCCAACGCCCTTCCCGGCGGGACGCCGTGTTACTCCGGCGACGCGGAATGGTCGGAGGCGGTGTTCGATCTGAGCGCCTATGCCGGAGTCGCCCAGGTGATGTTTCGGTTTGCCTCGGACGGGGCGCTCACGTATGAGGGGTGGTATGTTGACGATGTCGCGATTGTGTCGACCGGCTGCTGCCTCGGCCTGCGTGGCAACGTCGACGGCGATGCGGAGGACGAGGTCGGGGTGTCCGACCTGACCGCGCTCGTGGCGTTTCTGTTCCGCGGCGGTCCCGCGCCGGCGTGCGACGAGGAAGCCAATATTGATGGGAGCGGGATATTGAACGTGGCCGATCTGACCACGCTGATTAACTACCTGTTCCGCGGCGGTCCGCCGCCGGCCGCCTGTCCCTGAGGGTGCGCCGCGCCGGCGGCTGCCGTTCCGACCGCACAAAAGGGCCAGGGCTCGTCGCCCTGACCCTCTGCGCACGGATCGATGACCGGCGGACCGTCAATAGCACGGTTCGCTCGCGCCCCCGAACAGGTAATTCATGAAGAACACCACGTCGGCGAAATTCACGTAGCCATCGCAATTGGCGTCCCCGCGCCCGGCCCCCCCAATCGGCGCCGAACCGCCGCTCACTACGAAGCGGAGGAGGTAGTCGGCGTCAATGATATCCGTCGCCCCGTCGTTGTTGTAGTCTCCCTTGGCGTAGTTCCCGGCGCAGTTGTACTGCAGTAACAGGGTCGTGACGCCCCGCATGTTGTGGCCGTCGCGCGCTGCCAGGTCGAAGAAATAGAGGTCGTCTTCGGTGAGACCCGAGGGCGTCCAGGAGATCGACCAGCCGTTGCTGCCGTTGAGATCGGCGCCGATGGCGTAGCGGGTCGGATTCCAAGCCTTGGTCGCCACCGATACCATGAGATCCACCGGGCGCCACGCGCCGCCGACAAACACCTCCGCGGTCCCCATGTTGTGACGAAGGCTCACCGGCGCCGCCGTCCCGGTGAGCGGGTCCATGATCCTGACCAGATAGGTTCCATCCACCTGGAGCCATCCCGAGAACCCGTCAACCACCACCCACTGCCCCGGTGTGCCGGCCAGTCCCAGCAGCACCGACCGCTCCCAGTTCTCCGCCCAGTCGCGGATCTGGAAATAGTTGGGGCGGCGCCGATAGGCGGTGTAGAGGTCGTCCCCCTTGACGTGCAGGTATTCATTGAGCCCGGCGAGAAACCCCTCGTCCCAGGTGCCGGTGTTGACCGTGGTTTCCATCCAGTAGGCCAGGCGGGCCGCCAGGGTGTCCAGCGACAACTTGAGGTTGTTCTCGGTCATCGGCCGCGTCGTCCCCCGGTCGTACCACAGCTCGATGGCCGCGGCCGCCGCGTAAGGGGCATTCCAGTGCGGACCGCGCGCGGGCGGGCCGGCGACAATGACGCCGGCCGAGTACTCATCGAGCGCCCCGCGTCGGAACCCCTGGGTGTAGTCGACGTCCTCATCCGAGCAGACGAGGTTGAACGTCAGGGGCGTGCAGAAACTCCCGCCGTCCTCATGCGAGATCACCGTCGGCACCGGCGGCGTCGGTTCAAGGTAGACCGTGACGCTGTCGCGGTCGAAGCGGCCGAGGGTGTCGTAGACCGTCGCGCGCAGCGTCCACATCCCCTCGGTGAGCGCGCCGAAATTGAACGCGTACGACAATCCGGCGGCGCTGGCCGCCGTGGCCGAGGCCCCGTCGCGGAAGGCCGCGGTGGGGTCAAAATCCCGACCGATCTCGACGTAGGCTCCGCCGCCGGCGGGACGGTACTCGAACACCGCATAATCGAGAATGGGCGAACCGCCCTTCTCCTGGATCCAGATCTCGGTCGGGCCGAACAGGGTGTCGGATGGTCTCGGGCTGAGGAGCCGCACGTCCGGCGGATTGGCCGTCCCGATCGGCACGCCGGCCGCGTACAACACGAGGCGGCCCGGGAAATTCCAGATTTCGTTGTCGCCCAGATCGATGAAGCCCACCGCGGTGTCCCAGATGTTGTACGAGACGCACAGCTCCGGGATCGTGTCGATCACCACCGCCGCGCCGTCGGCCTCCGCGAACGGCGTGCTGAGGAAGAACCCGGCAAAGAACGGCCCGGTTACCGTCACCGGCGTGTCCAGCGGTATCCAGATGTCGTAGAGACCCTCGGCCGGAACCTGCAGCGTGTACTCCGACGAAATCGCCACCAGCGGTCCCGGCATCGGGCAGGACGGATCCGAGTTGTCCGCCAGCTCAACATCCACGGACACGCCGAAAGTCGGCGTCCCGGTGAAATACATCGGCATATTGATTTCGGTCACGATAAACGGGTAGGGGTTGGGGCAGGTGAGCGCCGGGTCGCAGTACCCCTTGTACAACTCGTTGCCGGTGACCCAGCCGTCGATCTTATAGTAAATGCCGGCGTCGTGGCGAACGATGCAGGTATCTGCGGTGGCCAGACTGGGGACGGGACGGAGTTCGGCGCGGGCAGCGCCGTCGGGAACCGGCACCAGTCGGGCCTGGCCGCGTTCGGCGCGCGGACTGCTGGCCAGAACCGGAAGGAGCAGACACCCGACAACCACAAGCAGACGACGCATAGGCTCTCCTTTGCGGTGTTTGCACACGTCTACTTGAATTATCGTGCAAATTTCGGTATACTTGATTGGTAAAGAACTGATTGCGGCGAAACCTATGGCAGACTCCCCACCCTCCCGCCCCCCCGGAGGCGGTCCGCGCAAGCCCGCCTGGCTCCGCGTAACCGCCTTCTCCGGAATGGGTTACGAAAACGTCTCCCGGCTCCTGCGCCACTATGGGCTCAACACGGTCTGTCATGCCGCGAATTGCCCCAACCGCGGCGAGTGTTTTAACCGCGGCACCGCCACCTTCCTCATCATGGGGCCCACCTGCACGCGCAACTGCCGCTTCTGCGACATCGAGCCGGGGCGCCCGCGCCCTCTCGATCCCACCGAGCCGGCCCGCGTCGCCGCCGCGGCGGCCGACCTGCAGCTCCGCCACGTGGTCGTCACCTCGGTCACGCGCGACGACCTTCCCGACGGCGGCGCCGGTCATTTCGCCGATGTGGTCGCGGCGCTCCGCGCGCGGCTCCCCGCGGCGGCGGTGGAAATCCTCACGCCCGATTTCCGGGGCGTTGCCGGCGCGGTCGACATCATCATCGCCGCCCGCCCCGACGTCTTCAATCATAACGTCGAGACCGTGCCCCGGCTCTACCCGGCAGTGCGCCCCGGCGCGGACTACGCGCGATCGCTGGCGCTGCTGGCCGAAGTGGGGCGCCGCTCCCCTATTGCTGTCAAGTCGGGCCTCATGGTCGGGCTGGGGGAGACCCGCGAGGAACTTCGGACGGTCTTCCACGATCTCGCCGGCGCCGGCGTGCGCCTGCTGACGATTGGCCAGTACCTCGCTCCGTCGGCGGCCCACCACCCGGTCGTCCGGTACCTTCCGCCCGGCGAATTCGCCGAACTGCGGCAGGAGGCTGAGGCGGCGGGGATCCCGCTGGTGGCGGCTGCCCCGCTGGTCCGCTCCTCCTATCGAGCTGACGAATTCTGTCGGTGACTGTCCTCCGCTTGCTCAGCGCAAAAATAAAACATTGTCGGCGGGCGGCTGTGCCTTTTGCCCCGTTGTCCGATAACAGAGGAGAAGATCCGCTGAAACTGTAAAGAGGGCATCCATGGCTGAGAGACCGACGACCCACATTGTGGTGATCGACGACGAGCAGTACATCTGCAACATCATCGAGGAGGCCCTGGCGGCTCCGGAATTCCAGGTCGCGGCGTTCTCCGATCCGCTCGCGGCGCTTGCCCACATCGACGATCACCCGGTCGATCTGGTCCTGACCGATCTGGTGATGGGGGACCATTCGGGCACGCAGGTGCTCGAAGCGACTCTCACGCGCCACCCCGACGCCGTGGTGATCCTGATGACCGCCCACCCGACCGTCCAGACCGCCATCTCCGTGCTGCGCCGCGGCGCCTATGATTTTCTCGTCAAGCCCTTCAAGCTCGAACTGCTCAAATCGACGATCGAGCGCGCCCTGGAGCACCAGCGTCTCGCCCGCGAGAACGTCCGGCTCCGCGGCCAGGTCGAGTTTCTGAAAGTGGCCAACGCCCACAAGGCGCACATTGACATCGAACGCTACCTGCGCCTCGTGATCGAGTCGTGCAAGAAGGAGCTCGGCGCCGTCGCCGCCGGCATTATCGAAGTCGACCCCAGTTCGGGCGACCTGCTGCGTAAGCTCTGTGTCGTCGATGACCCGCTCCTTGAGCCGCTCGCGCTGGATCCCACGGTGCTGGAGAAGTTCTCCTCCGCCGGACGGGCCGAGCCGGTCATCGAGGCCCGCCGGACGCAGTCCAAAGCCGGGCGGGAGGTGCGCCTCTCCATCCTCCAGCCGATCATGGTCCGCCAGCGTTTCCACGGCGTGATCACCCTGCTGGTGGTGTCGAAGTTCGGGCGCGTCACCCCCGGGCAGCTTGACGTCCTCGCCATTCTCACCAACTCGGCGGCGGCCGCCATCGCCAACGACAAGCTCTACCGCGACCTGCGGCGCTCCTACCTCGAGGCGATCCGCGGCCTGGCCAACGCCATCGAGGCCCGCGACAAGTACACCGCCGGGCACACCGACCGCGTCTCCCGGCTGGCCGAGATGATCGCCCGCCGCCTCGGCTGGAGCGAATCGCGCATCTTCGATCTCCACATGGGCTGCACCCTCCACGACATCGGCAAGATCGGCGTGCCCGACCGCATCCTCAACAAACCCACCGCCCTGACCGAGGAGGAGCGGACCCAGATGCGCAGCCACCCCGAAGTCGGCCTGCGCATCATCCGCGGCATCGAGCTCTTCAAACCCGCCGTCCCGTACATCAAGGCCCACCACGAGTGGTACGACGGCACCGGCTATCCCAAGGGGCTCCGGGGCGAAGAGATCCCCGTCGAGGGCCGCCTCCTCGCCGTCGCCGACACCTTCGACGCCATCCTCTCGGACCGTCCCTACCGCAACGGCAACTCCCTCGCCGTCGCCGTCCGCGAACTCCTCACCTACCGCGGCCGCCAGTTCGACCCCGAGATCGTCGACGTTTTCCTGGAAATTCTGCGGGAGGGCCAGATCGACTTCCGCCGGATGTACGGGCGCAGCGAAGACGTCTCCTGCCTCATCGACGAGGCGCGCGCTAAAAGGGAGAAGGAAACGGCATCGGCGTAAACGACAGCGCCATGATGACGATGGCGGCGATGCCCATGCGCCGCGCGGTCGGGCTCAGCGGCCGGTCGTCGTCGAGCGTCGGCGGGTGTTTCACGCCGAAGAGCAGTCCGAACGCGCCGAAGAGCCACCAGAAGGGGGAGAAGTAGCCGAGCACGAGCAGCGCCGCCAGGCCGATCATGCCCAGGACGTGCTGCGCCCGCCGGAACAACCCGTAGAGGACGTGCCCGCCGTCGAACTGCCCGATCGGCAGGAGATTCATCGCCGTCACCAACAGCCCCACCCAGCCCGCGAACGCCCCCTCCGAGAGTTTGAGAAAGTGCTCCGGGGCCGGCGCCCCGACCAGCGCCTGCACCGCCGCCCGCATCAAGAGCGACTCCCCCTCCAGCCCGAAAGCCCACTCCCCCGGCACCACCAGGCCGGCCGGGATCCAGCGCGACTGCGTCAGCCCGAAGATCAGCCACCCGAGGGCCACCACCCAGCCCGCGATCGGGCCGGCCGCGCCGACTTCCACCAGGTCGCGGCGGTTGTAGAACGGCGACTTCGACTTGATCACGGCGCCGAATGTCCCCAGGAGATTGGGGGCCGGGAGAAAATACGGCCAGGATGTGACGATGTGCCGGCGGCGGCTCGCGATGAAGTGCCCCATCTCGTGGACGAGCAGGATCGACATGAGGGCCGCGGTGAACTGGAGCCCCGCCCCCCGCCGCAGGTCGGCCAGCGTCGCCGCCCACAGGTGGGGCGCCCCCGCGTTGGCCAGGAGCACCGGCAGCAGGTAGACCGAGAGCACAGTTGCGGCGAAGAGAATGATGTTGAGCGGGGGGATGCGGAGCCGCCGCCGCGGATCGACCACTAGCGTCAACTGGTCGCCCTCCGCCAGCCGGTAGCGGTACCCCGCCGTGCGCAGGCGGTCCTCGAGCAGCTTCCTCGACTTGACCGGCGCGTAGCGCCATGACAGGCTGAAGGCCAGTTCCTCCCCCTGACGGTAGACGGCGTTGATCTCGTAGAGATCGCGCAGCAGGGGGGAGATCGCCTCGGTCTCGCTGTCGAAGTCGCGCGGGTCCATACGCCGTATTATACCCCTGCCGGCGGCGGCCCGGAACAAAAAAAGGAAGCGAGGCCGAACGGCCCCGCTTCCATGAAGAACTTCGGCTCTCTGAATCTTAGAAGATCCAGTCGCCGGTCGGGCACGGCCCGCAGTTGAAGTAGTAGTCGATGAGGAAGTCGACATCGACCACGTCGATGTTGCCGTCCGCATTGACATCGGCCAGGTGCTGGAACGGAATCGCCCCAGGACCGCCGTTGACCGTGCCGGCCAGGTAGATAATGTCCGCCAGGTTGATCGCGCCGTCGTTGTTCACGTCGCCGCGGCCAAAACCGGCCCACTGGTTGGCGATCTTCGCCAGCGCAATGATGTCCGGATTGTTCGCATCCAACGAATTGGTCAGACCGAACAACTCGAACGTGGCAATACCCACCGTATAGGTTTCGTTCGGAGCGAAGTTGTGCTGATCCAGGGTCACGTGCGCTTCTTCGTCGCCGCCGTGCATGCCGGTCGCCTCAGTCTTGGCGCCGTAGCCCTGAGTGCAGTACCAGTACGCCGTATCCCAGTACTGGGTCCAATCCCAGAAGCCGTGGGAGCCGCTCACCCCGTAGGTGCCCCAGATGTTGACGATCGGCGTGTAACCGCAGCCGAACGGGATCTTCACGTTCCCGATCGCTTGCGCGGCGCCGCCGTCCAGCGTCCAGGCCACGGAGTACGTGCCGTTGTACTGGATCGTATCCGAACCGTTGTCGCAATCGAAGAAGTGCGACAGGTACCAGCCGTCGACCGCATTGCCATTGCGCTCCGTGATTTCCATCACGTCGATGGTCATGTTGGCCAACTCCGGTACGTCGAGCGCACCCACCGCGCGGCAGTTCGCGTACAGACCCATGGTCAGGGCATTGTCGAACGGCGCGTCGTACCACGTCCAATCCCAGCCCGTGCCGGCATCGAAATTCTGCACGGAGTCGAGGATGGTGTAGCACACGCGGTTGCCCAGGATCGGGTCGTACGTCAGACCACCGTCGCCGGTGATGTAGCCGAGGGTCACACCCGTCTGAAGCGCCGGCTTGCAGTCGTCGTCGCACCAGTTCGGGTCGCCCTGCATCGACACCATGGCCGTGCCGCCGCCGCCCCAGTCGTCGGTGTTCGCCGCCACCTGGTACTTGCTGCCCATGAAGGCAAACGAGCCCTGGAAGTAGCTGCTCACGTCACCGTCGATGGTGATACCATTGTAGCCGGCCGGGCCGTCGCCCCAGTCGCCCGTCGCCAGGCGGCCGGTGTTGCTGACCAGACGCTCGTTCGCGCCGCCGACGCCGAAAATCAGCGTCGTCGTATCGGTCAAGCACCCGCCCACGACCACAACGTGCTGCTCCGGCAGCTTGTTGACGTCGTTCAGGAAGAACTCCGGATCATCCGAATCGACTTGCAGGTAGAAGTCCTGCGCGCCGCGGAGGATCATTGCCTGGTTCACGTAGAACTGCAGATCCATCGTGTCGCCGGCGATGAGGACATCGCCGATGGCCGGATGCAGCATCGAGTTAAACCAGGCCGGGACGCCGGCCGCCGCGTAGTTCGTGCGGCGTTCCAGATCGTCGCTCGCGATCACCACGTCCTCGGTCGCGTCCGCTTCACGCAGGAACTTGCCCGAGAACTGGAAATCGGTCAGGCGATCGGCGATGCCGGCAGCCTTCATCATGACGTCGTCCGGCACATACTGCGCCACGATATCGGGAATCCACTGGTTGGCCACCGAGATCTCATCCACGATCACGTTCGTGAAGTGGAGGTCGGCGCAACCGGTGTTCGTGTACACATCCGGGATCGTCAGCAGGTAGTTCGGGTCGGTACCGAACGGACACGGCACCTTCATGTCGTAGTGCTGGATCTCCAGGCGCGGACGGTCGCCCTGCTTGGTCAGGTCGTACAGTCTGCCGGAGTTGTCCGCAAAGAGGAGGTGAGAGGCCCCGTCGTCGTCGACCTGCAACGCGCCGCCGAATCCGCGCTGCGCGACCGGGTTGGTCCCGACCGACACGCGGTTGTAGTACAGGTTGTCGCCGGTCTCGGCGTTATACACGTAGTAGCCGCCAAACGACCCGAAAGCAAACAGCAGGTCCGCCACCCCGGTCGGCTCGCAGCTCAGCACGGCGCTGTTGTAGCAGCCGTCCAGAGAAGCGGTCGTCGGAGCCGGCGGGCTGATGATGTACCCCCACGGGCCGGCGTTGGCCGCCCAGACGCGCACGCCGGTCGCTTTGTCGACCGCGTAGATCTGGCCGCCGAACGGCGCCGCCACGTAGCGGGAGTTACCGGCAACGTAGACGCGGTTGGCGTCCACCGTCGGGCCCGAGTACACGGTCTGCGTGGCCGCCAGAGCCGGGCCGGCCAGCATACCGGTGCCCGCCGCCACGCGATAGAACACACCGTCTGTCGGGAAGTCACCGGAGTACGCACGAGAGGCAAAATACAGCAGGTTGCGCTGCGGATCAAAGGCGATGCCGCCGGTGAAACCTTCGGTCCCGGCGTAGCCGCCGGTCGAAGCATACACCGTCGCGGCCTGCAGGCCACCCGCTGCCGACAACTGCCACACCATGGCGCCGGTGGCCGCGTCGATCGCGTACACGTCGCCCTCGACGCCCGACGCCTGCGTTCCGAAGAACAGCAAGCTGCCGTTGGTCGCCAGCGAGCTGTGACACGGCTTGCCCGGGTTGAACGGGTTCACCGCCCAGCCCCCATACAGCGCGCCGGTCAACGCGTCGGCCGCTACCAGACGGCCGCCGTCGGTCGTCCAGTACACAACGTCCGTCCCGCCCTGGTTCAGCACGACAAACACGCCGAAGCGCGTGTCGCCGAACACGCCGGTGGGACCCATGTTGCCGATATGGCGCGACCAGAGCAAGGCGTAGGTGTTGAAGTTGTAAGCCAGGACCTCGTCGTTCGTCCCGCCGGTCACGAAGAGCACGGGATCCGGGTAACCGGCAATCGTGGTTACCGTCGGCGTGCACCGAATGTCGCCGGGAGCGAACGGACCCGCCTGCGGCGTGATCGTCGTCAGAAGGGCGCCCGAGATCAGATCGAACACCTTGTAGTTGTTCAGGAACGAACAGACCACCTTACCATCGTACACCACCGGGCCGGCAAAGCCAACCGGGGTGGCCGCGGGGTAGGCCCAATTCAATGTCAGATCGCACCAGGCATCCGACATCTGAACAAACGAGGCGTTCGAGCGATTGTACCCGTAGCCGCGCGTAAACCAGTCGGTCGGCGTGGTGCAGGTACGCTCGCTGTACGGAATGCAGCAATGCTCGGACTCAATGACCATCGCCAGGTCTTCGTACCCGGCGCCGAAGCCCCAGTCAACATACATGAGGCCCCAGTCGCCCCAGTACTCCGCATAGCCTTCCATGCAGCCGCCGCCGCCGGCGTCGGACAGCACGGAAATACCGGTCAGTGTGTCCGCAGCATCCGAAATCACGCCCACCCAGTAGTCGCCGACGACGGTGATGCCGCCCATGTCATACGTGGCCCAGTGCGTGACTGAAGCCGTCGGAGTCGGGGTGGCGATGCCGTAATCGGCCGGGTTGACGGTGAGGGAGCCGAGTTCAGCGCCCGGCGCGCCGCCCGCATCCGCCCACACCTTGATGTAAGACGGAGTCGTGTAGCGCGGCCAGCTGTACTGCGCGCGGTTCCAGTACCAGGCGATCGTCACTGCATCGACCCGGCACTCCTCGCCAACCGAGGAGAACTTCTGCGCCTCTCCGTAATCGCCGTAGCGATCCGGCAGCTGCCAGTAGTACGCAGTGCCGTTGTAGCAGTAGTTGATCGAGCAGTCGGAGTACTCGTCCTTGCAGAGGTTCGCAACCCAGTAGAACTGGGCGTCCATACCCCAGCCATCGAGGAACGAGAACCATTCGTACCCGGTTCCTCCATCGAAGTAGGACGAAGACCGCCCGCTTCCATCCGTACCATCAGACGACAAGCAGGACTCCCAGCTCGTGGCAAAGACGCCGTTGGTCCCGAAGGACACGTGGAAGTCGTTGGTCAGTACGAAGTTGGCCGGCATCGGGACATTCTGCAGAGCCGGGTACAAGGCATAGGTGCCGGCCGGCAGAGTCACCGTCGTCAGCAGATCGCCGGGAAAGCCGGCGTTGTCGTCGTAGACGCGGATGTAAATGTCATTGTTACCAACGGGATCGGTGACCGAGCCCCAGGTCGCGCCGCCACCATAGATGGCGATGTCGATCGAGGTAAGGGTCTCCGGCCCGCCCACGTCGAACTTCTCAGCGTACTGCTCGTCCCCGTAGACCGGGTGCGGCGCGCGCCAGAAGTACGCGACGTTCTCAATGTAAGCTTGTGAATAGCAATCGGTAAAGGGTATTTCGGCGCAACAACGTTCCGCTTGGATAAAGAACGAAACGTCGAGGCCCCAGTCGCCTAACATCGTCCCCCAGGAAGTCCCGTAGTACTCGCTGGCGCGTTCTTCACCGGCAAACGGACCATCAGCAGCGTCCGAAATGACGGCGACGACCGAACCGGCCTGATCGAGCTGCGTGAACCCGAGGTGATAGTTCACACCATCGGAGAACACCCAGTCCGCAGCGGAGAAGTCCGCTGAGAGCCAGTACAGACCGCTGCCGCCGGCCGGCGGAGTCGCAATATCCACCGAGTCGAGTTTGTTTCCTGGAAAGCCAAAACCATCGTCGTCCCAGAGGTAGACTCTCAGTGTCGGCGACCCAACCTGTGCGTCGGCGTACATAAGAAGCCAGGCCACCTTCAGAGTACAGTCATACCCGGCGTCGGCCGTGAAGCGCATGTTGAACAGGTCGTCCCCGTACGCATCCGGAATCGTCCAGAAGTAAGCGGGCGAACCGCTCGTGTAATCCTGGACGTCGCAGAAGTAATCCAGCTTGAGAGCCGGAACCTGCAGACCGGGCGGCAGGAGATGCTGCTCGAGAGCTTCTGCCGGTTTCTTGAACGCCGAATGCGCCGGCCCGGCCGTCGTGACATCATCCAAACGCGGATGGTTGGGCACGATCTTCTCGACCGGATTCAGAGCAGACGACGGCTTGGCTACGTCAGAAAGTGCTGTACCGCTAAGGCCTACGACCAGACCCAAGACGAATACTGCTATGAACAGTCTTTTTAACATTTATTTCCTCCTTAAGCAAGGAAACTGGATGATTTGTTTGCCAAAGACTGACGGCTTGCCGAGCATACCGATTCTAGTATCGGCAGCCATGAGGCATTCCGCCATGTTCCCGCCGGTTGGTCTAGGGAAACTCGGGAACAAATCTTTGACACTCAGCATCATCTTCTTCCTTCCTATCTCTTGGAGTCGGAGCTTGGGGCTCCGGTGGAGTTGTGTTAAAAAGAACTTATGCTTCTGGGCTCGCGAACTAATCTGGTCTGTGTATCAGTATGTCACCTCCTGTTGCCCTGCCACGTCAACAACGGTTGCCCGCCGCCTCGTGGAGATGTCAAGGTAAAGGAAATAGTGAGAAGACGATTGGACGCTGGCCCGCAGTAGTGTCGTAAACAGCTGTCCGGGAAGCTCCGCCCGAAAAGAACAGAACCACCCAAACAAGCATGACGGGACCACCGAAGTAGGCCCGAGGTGCGTTAACTACTGCAAATCCGGTAAAGAGGTTTCGCGCGGTTTGCCAAGCGACGAATTCATAGTGTGGCTCTCGAACTCACCACCGGGCGTGACACACGCTCGATGCCAAAATACGAAATCCTCCCGTTTTGTCAAGGCCTAAAACCCGCTCCGGGAGCCCAAAAACTGCACAGCCGGGAAGAAACGGGATACTTTTTGTGGTATCTCCCGCCAGATGTCCCCCGACCCCCCGTCGATTGCCATGTCACTTTCAGCGTCCCCCCGCCCCGCCCCCCGACTAACAACTTGACTTGACCCCGCCCGCCGTCTTCTTTCTCGCCATGCGCCTGAGTTCACTTAAAATCCGAAATTTCCGGGTCCTGAAATCGGTCGACCTGACTTTCGCGGACGAAGTGATCGGCATCACCGGCGGCAACGGCGCCGGCAAGTCCTCCCTGGTCGAGGCGATCGCCTGGGCCCTCTACGGCAACCAGGCGGCCCGCTCCAGGCGGGAAGAGATCAAGGCGGCTTTCGCTCGTCCCGAAGACTTGTGCGAAGTATCCCTCGAATTCCTTATTAATGACGAAAAGTACCGTGTAATCCGCCGCCTCGTCGGGAAATCGGAGCGGCCGGAAGTCGAGCTCTACCGGGGGGAATCCTCGGAGTCGGTCGGCGTCAACGAGACCCGGAAATACGTGGGGGAGCTGCTTGGTCTGGACTGGCGGGGTTTTCTGACCTCGTTTCTCGCCCGCCAGCAGGAGCTCAACGCCCTCTCCGTCCTGCAGCCGGCTCGGAGGAAAGACCATCTGGCCGGGATGCTGGGAATCGACCGGCTCGAGCGGGCGATTGTCCGGGTCAAGGAAGATGTGAAAATCGCGGGCGGGCAAACCGAGCTCCTGGCCCGCCAGGTGGCCGACGGAGAGAGCCTCACTACGGCGATCGCCCAGTTGACGGCCCGCCGATCCGAACTGGAAGGGCTCCAGTCCGCTGCTGCGGCCGAGAGGAAAGCGGCCGAGGAGGCGTTTGCCGCGGCCCGCGCCGAGTATATCAAAGCCCAGGAGACCCGGGCCGCCTGGAGCGAACTCGGGGCGGGGCTCGAGGCCGCCCGCAAGACCGCCGCCGCGCTGGCGGTCCGCCTCAAAGAACTCGAGGCCGACACCGTTCAGTTGGCCCAGGCGGACTCGGCCGCGGCCGAAGTCCGGGCCCGTATAGCCGCTCTTGAGCCGGCCCGGCGGGAACTCGAAGTCCTGTCCGAGGCCCGCGCCCGCCGCCAACTGCTCGACCAGATGGAGCGGCAGAGAACCGAACTTCAGGCGGAACTCGACCAGACCGCGCGGGCGGTCGAGGAATCGGCCCGCGCGCTGGCCGGGCTGGAATCCGACCTCGCGGCCATTCCCGCATCGATCACCGCCGCCGCCGAGGCCGGCAAAGCCGACCTCGACGCCGCCCGGCAGGAGTACGGCCGCCTGCTGGCCGAACAGAAGTCAATCGAGGTCCAGAAAGAGAAACTGGCGGCGCAGATGCGGTCGATCGCCAGCCTCGGCCCCGATTCCGTCTGCGACCGGTGCCTCCGGCCGTTTGGCGATGATCTCCCGGCGATCCGCCGGCACCTGGCCGAGGAGCTCGAGCAGTTGACCGCCGCCTTTGCCGGGCTCGGCCGGGAGCTCGCCTCCGCCGCCGCCCGCGGCACGCAGCTCAAACAGCAGGCCGAGGCGCTGGAGGCTCGCTCGCTGGCCCGGCGGGAACTCGTGATCAGGCGGGAAGCCGCCGCCCGGGAGCGCGAAGCGCTCTCGGCGCGTCTGGCCGAGCTCGGGCGGAGGGGAGAGGCGGCCCGGGTCAAGATCGCCGAAATCGGCGAGGTGGTGTTCGACGAGGACCGGTTTGCCCAGGCGCAGCAAGCGGTCGCGGCGCTCGAAGCCGAGCACCGACAACTCCACCGCCTCGAGGGGCAACTGGCGCGGCGGGAGGCGGTCACCGCCGCCCGCGCCCGCACCGACGCGGCGCTCGTCCAGGCCCAGGCCGAGGCCGATACCCTCCTGCAGCGGCGCGACGGCCTCGGCTACGCCGAGGAGACATTCGCCGCCTGCCGGGAACGGTTCGAGGCGGCGCAGGCGCGGTTCGAAACGGCCCGCGAGGCGGCCGTCGGGGCGGTCAAGGAATTCGAACTGACCGGCCGGGAGCTCGACGGCAAGAGGGAGCAACTGGCCCGCCTGGAGGCCGCCCGCGCCCAGCTAGACCAGTCGCGCGCCCGCCAGTACTACGGCGAGAAACTGGCCGGGCTGTTCGCCGAATTCCGCGAACTCCTCATCTCCCGCATCCGCCCGACCCTCTCCGATATCTCCGGCCGCCTGCTGGCCGAGATGACCGACGGGCGCTACTCGATGGTCGAGCTCGATGAGAAGTACAACCTGCAGGTGCTCGACGACGGGCAGTTTTACGGCATCGACCGCTTCTCCGGCGGCGAAAAGGATCTGGCCAACCTCTGCCTCCGCCTGGCGATCTCGGAGGCGCTGCTCCAGTCAGCCGGCATCGACCGCTCCTTCATTATCCTCGACGAGGTGTTCGGGTCGCAGGACGACGGGCGCAAGGAGCTGATCGTACAGGCGCTCACCAACCTCACTCACCGTTTTCCCCAGATATTCCTCATCACCCACGTGGGCGATATCCGGGACCGCGTCGAGTGCCTGATCGAGGTTGCGCCCACCGGGCTGGGGTGGTCGAAGGTGACGGTGCGTGGCGAGGAAACGGAAGCATAAAGCCCGGCTGGCCGGACGGCTGGCGCTCCTTTTGGTCCTGATCGCGGCGGTCCTGATAGTCCGCCGCTCGGACATCGGCCGCGACCCGGCGCCGGTCCCCCTCACCACGGTGGTGAAGATAATCGACGGCGACACCATGGTGCTCGGCAACGGCGAGACGGTCCGCCTGCTGGCAATCGACACGCCCGAAGACGGGGAGCCGCTCCACGACGAGGCGGCCGCGCTGCTCGCGCAAGTCGCTCTCGGCAAAGAAGCCCGCATCGTTTCTTCCGGCCGCCGGCGCGACACCTACGGCCGCCTCCTGGCGTACGTGTACGTCGACGATACCCTGCTGGTGAACCGGGTGCTTGTCGACAGCGGCCTCGCTTACGTCTACCTGTTCCGGGACACCGACACCGGGCGCCCCGAGACCGACCGGATCATCGCCGCCCAGCGAGCCGCGCTCGACCGCCGGGCGGGGCTGTTCGCGCTCCCGCGGGCCGCGGAGCCCTACTATGTCGCCGGCCGAACCTCCTACCGCTTCCATCGTCCCGGCTGCCCCTCGACCGCCGAATTCACGTCCGGCCGGGCCCGCACTTTTGCGACCCGCCGCGACGCCCTGGCCGAGGGACTCTCGCCATGCCGTCGCTGCAAACCCTGAGCGCCGCGCCCGGACGGCCGTTAAGGCCGCGGACCAATCGGTCGATTATCGCCATTGACAGCCTCTGTAAGGAGACTATCTTTCTCTTGGCGGCGGGTTCTCCCGCAACCCGCCCGCCGCGCTTCGTCCGATGCAGGAAACCAGAGCTGTAGTGTATAGCTATCAGGAGGAGGTCTTCATGTCTTTTCGCACGATCCTGCCGGTGCTGTCGGCGGTCGCGGTTCTGCTGGCGGCCGCGACGATGGCCGACGCCCCCCGCGTGATTTCCTTCCAGGGCCGGCTGCTCGACGACGCCGGGGCGCCGCTGCCCGACGGCCCGAAGAGCATCCGCATCATCATCTGGAACGACCCCGCCTCCACCCTCCCCTCCCACGAAGTCTGGAACTCCGGTCCGCTGACGGTGGAGACGGCGGGCGGGCTGTTTTCGCTCAATCTCGGAGAAACGCCGATGCCGCCGCTCGGGCCGGGGTTGTTGGCCGACAGCGGGCTCTGGATCGGGATCACGGTCGGGGCGGAGGCCGAGGGATCCCCGCGCATCAAGATGACTTCATCGGCTTTCGCCTTCCGCGCCACCCTTGCCGATACAGCCGCATACGCCGACGAGGCGAGCTATGCCGGTGAAGCTGCCCATGCTGACGAAGCCAACCGTGCCGGCGCCGCGGTTCAAGCGGACAGTGCTGGGTATGCCGACACGGCCGCGTACGCCTTTTCCGCGCCTGTATCGGCCGTCGACCACGGGAGCCTGGCCGGGCTCGCCGATGATGACCACCCGCAGTACCTGCGCGCCGACGGCGGCCGAATGATGACCGGGGATCTCGACCTCGGAAAGCACCAGATCCACAGTCTGGAGGCGGGGACCACGTCATCGGACGCCGTGCGCTATGACCAGGCGGTGAAGGATGGGGATGCCGCGGGCGGCGACCTGACCGGAACCTATCCGGCCCCCCAGTTGGCGGCCGATGCGGTGGGTACCGCGGAGATCGCCGCCGGCGCCGTCGGCACCAGCGAGGTGGCCGACAACTCCCTTACCGCCACCGACCTGGCGAGCAGCTCGGTCAGTACGGCCGAAGTAACAAACAACTCCCTGCTCCACGATGACCTCGCCACCGGAGCGGTCCGCAGCGATGAAATCCAGGACGGGGCGATCGTCAACGCCGATATCAACGCGGCGGCCGCCATCGCCCCGTCCAAGATCGCCGGAACGGCCTGTGATCTTGCGACGGACCAGGCCATCACGGGGAACAAGACCTTTCGGGCCGCGACGTATTTCTATGACAGCACGATGGCGGTCGGCAGTTACTCCGTTTTGATCGGGACCGATTCCATCACGCCGCAGTGGACATACCCGCTGCAGGTAAGCCGGAAATACTCCACTTCGAACGTGACCCACGGTATCGATGTCCACCTGCGCAACGAGGGAATCGGGAACATCTGGGGCTACTATTCCCGGGTTGGCGTCAACGACGCCAGCTCCGGTACGCGCAGCGGAATTCAGGTCACGGCGGGTGATTCCTCCAACACTGTGGGTACCAGTTACGGCGTGCGCACCTACGCCTACGGCGGCGACCAGACGTACGGCATCTACGCACGGGCCAACGCGGGCGACATCGTCAATTACGCAGGGCTGTTCAGCGGCAACGTCGATGTTATAGGAACGCTCTCCAAAGATGCCGGCGCCTTCCGAATCGACCACCCCCTCGACCCGGACAACAAGTACCTCCAGCACTCCTTCGTCGAATCCCCCGACATGATGAACGTCTACAACGGCAACGTGACCACCGATGCCCAGGGCGATGCCGCGGTGGCGCTCCCCGACTACTTCGAGTCCCTCAACAAGGACTTTCGCTACCAGCTCACGGTCATCGGCCAGTTCGCCCAGGCCATGGTTGCCAGCGAGATTTCCGGCGGCCGTTTCACGATTCGGACCGACAAGCCGAACGTGAAAGTCTCCTGGCAGGTGACCGGCATCCGGAAAGACCCGTACGCGGAGGCTCACCGCATCCAGGTGGAGGTCGAGAAGCCGCCGTACGAACGGGGTTCCTACCGCTTCCCCGAGGGCTTCGGCCTGGGGAGCGAGCGGTCGGTCGATCGGGCCAATGACGCGGAGTTGGAGAATTCGGCGCCGGCCCCGGCCGCGCAGTAAGATGTGCGCCAGCGCCATGGACAACGGCGGACCCGTCGGGGTCCGCCGTTCACTTTTTCCGGATGGGAATGCGGCTCAGTTGAGGAATGTCCAGCCCACGGTGACCTTGAAATCCGGGGCGTCGGCCAGGCCGATCTTCCCCACAATGAAAAACCGGTCGCCGCTGGCCAGACCGCGCTCGATGCCGCCGATCAGGTTCACGCCCAGCTCCGTCTCCGAATGATTCCCGACTCCTTCGATATCGAAGCTGTAAATGTTGACGCCGAGACCGCCGCCGAGATAGGGCGACCAGACGTCCCAATTCGACGCAAACCGGTAGAGGGCGTCGAAATTGATCGCCGCCAGAGTCACGTTGTCGCCGAAGCCGAGTTCGAAATTCGGCTCGAAGCGGATGTGCTCGGCGAAATTGCCCACGTCGACGTGGAGGCCGAAATGGACCTGGTCGGGGTCGACCGTGGCGCCCAGGCGTGGGCCCCAGCCGCGAAAACCGGGCTGATTGTATGATTCCTGGGCCAGCGCACCCGGGACGGCCAGCGCCGCCAGCAACAGGATCGCCAGGCTGCCGCACAAAGCGTTCTTCATCGTGATTCTCCTCCGTGAAGGATTGCTGGGGACTAGTATCGGCATTTCGCCGGCTGCCGTTAGAAGAATGTCCACCCGATCGTCAGCTTCAAATCCGGGGCGTCGACCAGGCCGATCCTGGCCTCCCCGAAAAAGTGTGCGCCGCCGCGCAGCCGCCAGTCGAGCCCGCCCAGCAGGTTGACTCCCGGCTCGACGTCGGAGCCGTCGCCCTCGTCGCGGTCATCGCGCCGGCGCGCCGAAACGCCCCGATCGAAATCGTAATAGTTGGCCCCGATTCCCGCCCCGAGATACGGCATCAGGCGCGGATCGCGGGTCCGAAGGAGACACACCGCGTCGAAATTGAGCGCTATCGCGGTGACGTTGTCCCCGAACCCGAGGTCGAATGCGGGGCGGAACCGCACTCCCGGTTGCGGCGGGCCGACCTGCAAGTGCACACCCAGGTGAATCTGATCCGGGTCAACCGTCAGGCCGACATGGGGTCCCCAGCCGAGCGCGGTCGTTCCCGATGGCCCCGTCGGAGCTGCCGCCCCGGCGGGCGCAAGGAGCATCAGCGCCGGGCCAAAACACAGGAAGATAAGGCGGGCCGTCATCATGGAGGATCTCCTTTCCGTCAATCTCGTTCGCGATTGCCGGGTTCTCGTCAGTCCGCTTGCAGGGAGAGAAGCGCGGCGTGGTACTGCCGATCAAGATACGGCGCAAGCGCGCCGGGCGCAAGGGGGGCGTCGCGGTTCGGGGGCGGTGCCCGGCGGCTCTTCGGACCTTCCCTGCCCAACCCTTGCACACCCCGCCGCCCGCGCCCGGCAAATTCCTCCTGCCCCCTCCAAAACTATAGGATTCTTCCGATATATCCCTCGATAGCAGATTCCGAACCAGACAGGGAGCCAGCCGATGCCCAATATTCTCGTGGTCGACGACAAGGACTCGATGCGCAACATGCTCGCGGAAACGCTCAGCGAAGAGGGCCACCGGGTCGACGCGGCCCTGGACGGCAGGAGCGCGATCGACCTGGTCCGCAACAAGTCCTACGATCTCGTCCTCACCGACCTGAAAATGCCGGACATCAGCGGCCTCGAGGTGCTCACCACGGTGAAGGAAGTGGACAGCGAAACCGCCGTCATCGTCATGACCGCCTACGGGACGATCGAGGACGCGGTGGCGGCGATGAAAGCCGGCGCCTACGACTTCATCACCAAACCCTTCGACACCGAGCACCTGTGCGTGCTGATCAACCGCGCTCTGGAGAACCGCCGCCTCATGGCCGAAAACACGCTGCTGCGGGAGGAGGCGATGAGCGGCAAGGAATTCGCCAACATCATCGGAAAGAACCACCAGATGGCCGAGGTCTGCGCCCTGGTGCAGAAGGTCGCCGGGTCGGACGCCTCGGTGCTGCTCCAGGGGGAGTCGGGCACGGGCAAGGAGCTTTTCGCCCGCGCCATTCACGGCCTCTCGTCGCGCGCCAACGGCCCCTACATCACCATCAACTGCGCCGCCATTCCGCGCGAACTGCTCGAGAATGAGCTGTTCGGTTCCGAGAAGGGGGCCTTCACCGGCGCCCACGCCCGGAAAATGGGGAAATTCGAGATTGCCAATACCGGGACGATCTTCCTCGACGAAATCGGCGACATGGACATCGCCCTCCAGGCGAAACTCCTGCGCGTCCTCCAGCAGCGCAATTTCGAACGCCTCGGCGGAACCAAACCGATCGAGGTCGACGTTCGCGTGATCGCCGCCACCAACATGGATCTCACCGAACTCATCCGCGCAAAGCGGTTCCGCGAGGATCTCTACTACCGGCTCTCGGTTTTTCCGCTCACCATCCCGCCGCTCCGCGAGCGTCTCGACGATCTGCCGCTGCTGGCCGATTTCTTCATCGCGAAATACTGCACCGAGATGCGCAAGCCGGTGAAATCGCTCACCCGTCCGGCCCTGGAGCTGCTCCAGAAATACCACTGGCCGGGGAACGTCCGCGAACTGGAAAACACGATCGAACGCGCGGTCATTCTCGCCGAGGGCAAGAAAATCACGCCCGACCACCTGGCTATCCGCCTCCGCCGCACGAGCGAAATCCAGTTGCGCGACGGCGCGGGGCTCAAGGAGATCGGCGCCCTGGCCCAGATGCAGGCCGAGCGCAGCGTCATCCTCCGCGTCCTTAAAGACACGCGCGGCAATAAACGCAAGGCCGCCCGCATCCTCAAGATCGACTACACCACTCTGTTCGACAAGATCAAGAAGTACGACATCGAGAGCGCCCTGAACGAATAGGCGCGTCCGCCGGTCGCTCCAGTAAAATGCGAAAGGCCCCGCCCTCCGGCGGGGCCTTTGTGCTGACTGCGCCAATTGCAGACCGTAGGTATGCGCCGACCGGCCGCCGCTGGCCGGCGGCGGAGTCGTCGCGCCGAAGCAGACGCCGTGCACCGCCGGTGCGAAAGGGGAGAGGTCGCGGACGCCGAACGTCGTGAACCTTCGGTGTCCCCAGATTGCCGTTCGGAGTCCCTGTGCAAACACAGTCGAGCAGGTGGTCGTCACGGACGGAGCCATCGTACATACGCGCGGTCGAATGCTCCCAAGGGAAGCTGCTCCCCGGCAGCCTCGCCAACAGCCGGCGCGTCATCCTGCGGCGGCGCTGCGTTCAACATCCTGCGTCCTTGCCGTTCCGATCCCGGTTGTCCGCGTTGGCGGCCGGTGCGAAGATTCCGCTTGGCGAACCCGCCTGCCGGCGGTAAATTGACAGATGTTTCAGGGGGTCGCGCAGGGTGACTTGGTGTCTGCTCGACAACCTGCCGCACATCCACAGACTCAGGAGGTCTCATGTTCACCACCGGCCGCATCCGTCGCTTGGCGGTGCTTGCCCCCGTGGCGGCACTGGCGCTGATTTTCGCGTGCAGCGATTCGGGGACCGACGGTCCCCCCGTCGAGGGCGACTGCACGACTCTCACCGCCCAGGCAAACGCCGCCCTGGCCGCCCTCATGCAGGGCGACATCGACAGCATCATCAATCACGGCGACTCGACTTTTCGCCCGCACGACGTCGACTTCAGCATTCCCCACGGCCTCTACCAGCAGGCCCTGGCGGCCGATCCCAACTGCGCGGACGCCAAGATGGGCGCGGCATTCACGGGCGTCCTCATGTTCATGACCGACGCCGACTTCAACAGCCTGGTGGAGAAATTCAAGCACGCGTACGACACGCTGACGTTCAATCCGATGCGCCCGAACAGCCTCGCCCCCGCGGTCGGTTTCGGCGGCGACATTCTCACCGATGCTATTCCCCTCAAAGCGGGGCGCTTCACCGGCCTGATCCCCTCGCCGCTCGAGCTCGATCGCGCGGCGCTGCGGCTGGCGGCGGTCGATCCCGACCTCACCGCTCTGCAGGATCGGCTCGAAGAGTCGCTCCTGCCGAAAATCCGGAGCGCGCGCACCCGCCTGCTCGACCTGGTCGCCGATCCCGACTACACGTTCGAGATCACGCCGGCCATGCAGGGCAACGAAGGCGCCGAGCCCGTCCTTCTCGACCGGTCCGACATCCAGCTCTTTATCGCCATGACCTACGCTGCGGAGGCGGGGCTGGAGGTCTTTTTCGCCCGCAACCTTTCCCTTTCGGCCTATACGACGGCCGGCGTTGAAGAAGCCCTGGCCCGCACTTCGGAGTTCCTCAGCCTCAAGTCCGGCGGCGTCGGCACGCAGCACATGGGCAACGCCAAGCAGTGCGTCCTCGATGCCGTCAACGCCCTCAAGACCGCGATCGGCTACCTCCGCGCCGAGATCGACACCTACCAGCCCTACGATTTCATCGAAGTGTACGAGGAAGACCGCGACGATCTGCAGGACGCCGAGAACGTCGCCGATTCCGTGCTCGACTACTTCACCGGCCCGCGCCCGCTGCAGGTGACCTTCAACCGCGAGTGGGAGTGTGTCTGGGTCGTAGACCACGATTCCTGTTACTGGGTCGAGGACACGCTGCTCCTCGATGTCGACATCGCCGAGTTCTTTGACAATCCGATCACCAACTACAAACTCTTCGTGCCTCTGTACACGGTCACTGTCGATCCCCTGAACGACCTGTACAAGGCCCACGCCGCCGCGCATTTCAGCCGTGCGCGCTACTGGACGGCGCTGGGCGCTCTCCACGGCATAACTGCGCCCAATGACGCCGCCTACTTCGGCTACCACCTGCCCGACGGTGATACCGATGAGTTCTACCGTTTCCTCGCCGAGTGGCCGCAGTCTCACCAGACCGTGTTCGGGTGGGACGACGTGGAAAACTGGTGCGGTCCGGGCGATACCAACCTGACGTGCTACTTCTCCCTCAATGCGCAGAACCGTTATGAAAGGTACTGGGACTCTCCCGATCAAATACTCGCGTGCTACGACTGGGCAGCCGCCGACTTCGGTTCGTGGACCTTCCCCAACCCGACCATGAACGGTCTGCTGCCGGGCATGACCTCGGACCGACTGAAGGAAATCTGGTCCGTCGACCTCGGCTTTCCGTGGTATCCCTCCCAGTGCGACACCCTGGGGTTCGACTTCTGAGGGGATTGACCTCTGATGGCCTCATGTGGCGATAGTGATGCCCGGCGCTGCGTGCCGAAGAGGAGCGCCCTGGCGGCGCTCCTCTTGAGCCTCCTGGCGGGTCCGCCCGCCGCCGCGGTGCGCCTGGACGGCTCGTCCTCGGGCTACCAGACCATGGTGCTCTTCCGCGACTCTCCCGGCGAGCAATGGTCGGTCGGCCGCTCGCGCATGGAGGCCGCGGTCTCGGCGGACCGTTTCGGCGCCGGCTGGCAACTGCGCCTCGGCCACACTGTTCCGACGGGCGAGCTGCGCTTCGGCGACTACTCCGGCCAATGGCCGGCCGCGGCGCCCGGAGCGGCCGACCGCTTTCTCGGCCGCGTCGGACCGCCCCGACCGAGCACCGACGTGGCGCTGGCGGCTCGCTTCTGGCGGCGGCGCCTCGCGGTCGAGCTCCCCTGCCGCTTTCGCTCAACCGGCGACCCCGACTGCCGTCTCGACGTCTCCTTTTCGCCGCTGGAGTCGATCCGGCTCGGCCTCGCCTGGGGGCGGGTGACGCCCGATCCCGGACCGATCGACCTGTTCTACGAGTATGACGACTCCGGAGCGCGGGCCCGCGCGGGCGGCCGGGTGCACTGGTGGAGCCCCGCTCGGCTCGCGCAGGCCGAAGCGGAGATCGCCCCTCTGCCGCACCTGCGTCTGCGCTCGGTTGTCCGCGACCTTGACTTCGCGCCCGCCACGCCGGCATTCGACGGTGAGCCCGACGGTCTCTACCGGGCCTGCCTCGAGGGTTCGCTCCATGACGGCGCGCTCGGCGCCGACTGGCGCCTCGCCCGGGGTTGGCTCGCCGCCTACACCTACCGGAGCCTCCGCCTCGATGCTCGCCTCCAGGGGTACGACGGCGGCGTTCCCTGGGCTTACTTCGGCATCGTCCGCGGCGATCTGCATCAGCACGTCCTGAGCCTGCAACGGGGCGATCGCCGTCTGAGTTGGGAGTGGGGGAGAGGCGACGGGGCCGTCCAGGGGAGCGTCAAACTGCGCCCCTTCCTCGAGGGGCTCTACCGGCTCCTGGGCGAGCGGCGGCACATCGTCGCCTCGGGCGCGATCGACTGGAAACATCTGGCCCTCGAGAGCCCGCTGGTCTCGCGCGGGTGCGTCTCCCTTCGGGGCGCGCTCGACTGGCTGCGCGCCGAGCCGAGGGTCGAGTGGGTGACCTGGCGCCCGGTGCTGGGGCTCGGCATCGACGACCTCCGCACCGGCCGCTGGGACCTTGTGCGCGCCGATCTGCTGAGGGTTCGCCTGCTGCAGACGGTGCGCCTCGGCGCGGTTGCGCTCGATCTCGACGTCTCTCAGTGGCTCCCCCTCTCTATCAGGCGCGCCGGCGGAGCGTCGGCCGGATCGGGCGCCCCCGGCCCGGCCGACGGGTCCGTCTCCGAATCCGCCGGCGGCGGTCTGTGGAGTGGCTTCTCGTTCGCCGCTCGCGTGCGTCTCATACGTTGACCCGCCCTGTTCGGCCGCGCCCCGCCCCCAAAAACCTGTTGACCAAAGTCCGATCAGCCCATACATTCTCCCCGATGTCATGCCTCGAGGTACCCGCGGGGGCGACGGCGGCTCGTGACAGGCGCGCGGGGGGATGCCGGAGTTCCCGTTCCGGCGGCCTGCGGGGGAGCGCGCTCCGGTGCGCCGACGACCGCCCGGCACCGCCGACCCACTCCGCCGCCGGATCCGTCCGGGTCGTTCGAGCGTAAAAGGAGACAGATGCAGACATCATCGCTAGTCAACCGGCGCGTTCTGCTTTTGAACCAGAACTACGAACCGCTCTCGGTGTGTTCGGCCAAGCGGGCGATCGTCCTGGTCATCGAGGGTAAAGCCGAGATGATCGAGTCGGCCGACGGTCTCAAGCTGCGCACCGTGCGGACCTCCTACTCCCTGCCCAGCGTGGTTCGCCTCTGGAACTTCCGCAAAGTCCCCCTCAAACGGATCATGCTCACGCGGAAAAACATCATTCTCCGCGACGACGGCCGGTGCCAGTACTGCGGCGCCAACAAGGGGCCGATGACGGTCGACCACGTCATTCCCCGGACCGAGGGGGGCAGCGACTCCTGGTCCAACCTTGTGTGCGCCTGTGAGCGGTGCAACAACCTGAAAGGCAATCGGACGCCGGAGCAAGCCGGGATGGGGCTGCTGCGAAGACCGACCCGCCCGAGTTACATCACGTTCATCCAGCGCAACTACGGGGTCGCCGACCAGTGGCGGCCTTACCTGTTCCTCGACTACAACAACGGAACGACATACACAACGTAGGGGGACCGGCAGGGCAGAGGTGGCGCAGTGCCTGATCTTCTCTGGCTCACCGACATCCATCTCGACTTCCTTGATACCGACGGCCGACGGCGGTTCTTCCGCCGGATTGGGGAGAGCTGCGCCGACGGCGTGGTGGTCACGGGCGACATCGGGGAGGCGGATACCGTCGAGGGGCACCTCGCCGAGCTCGCGGAGGCGGCCGCGCACCTGTCCGAGGTTCTGCCGGGAGCCCTCGCCCGGTACTCTCGTCTGCTCGTGTTGACCCATGTGCCGCCTTTCCGCGAGGCCTGCCGGTACGCCGGACGCATCGCGGATGGCGATCATCTGCCGCACTTCTCTTCGCAAGTTGTCGGCGAGGTTCTGGAGGCGCACCTGCGGGCCAACCCCTCCCGGTTCGCGACCGTGCTCTGCGGGCACACTCACGGCGGCGGGAAGGCGGAGGTGCTTCCGAATCTCACGGTGTTTACGGGAGCGGCCGACTACGGCCGTCCGCGGATCCAGAAGGTTCTTCATCTCTCCTAGCTCCCCGCTGCCCTCTTTCTGCACATTCGCCCGGACCCCGCCAAAATCGCCGCGCCGACCGTCCGATAATTCGGGAAAACAGCATTCCTTTTCACGATTGAGGATAGAGGTATGACGCACCCGCAAGGCCCCCCCCCTTACCCGACCCAGGCCTACACCGCCGGATACGGCGACGCGGCCGGGAGCTGCCACACCTACGCCGCCCCGCCGCCGCCCGGCTACGCCCAGCCGCTCTCGGCCCGCGGGCGAGCCGTCGCGACCGTCTACGCCCTCGGCGTCACTCTCCTGTTCCACCTGATCTCGATCCCGCTCCTGCTCTGGGAGAACAGCCTGGTCCAGCGCTACGGCATGGCGATCTGGGACGGCGGCATTGCGGAGGGGGAATTCGGCGCCTGGGGGCTCGTGACTTTCGGCAACGCCCTGTTCCTGATCGCCGCGACCGTCACCACGGTCGTCCTCTTTCTCATGTGGATCCACCGCGCCTACCGGGTGCTCGAAGTGAATAAGGTCGCCGGCCTGAAAGCGACCGCCGGGTGGGCGGTCGGCTGGTGGTTCATCCCGATAGCCAACCTGGTGAAGCCGTTCGAGGTGACCAAAGAGATCTTCGTGCGGAGCGAGCGGCCGCCGGCTGGCGGAGCGCCCTGGGGAGCCGGTCCGACGCCGGCCCCGGCCGGGTTCGTCGTGAGCACCGCCCAGTCGAGAGAATCCTCGTGGATCGTCGGCGCCTGGTGGCTGACCTGGCTGGCGGCCTCGTTCGCCACCAACCTCTCCGGGTTTTTGTCGGGGGCGTTCTACGGACTGGGCGGCAACAACCAGCCGACCGCGGAGCAGTATGTCCGCGGCAACCTGCTGGACATCGGCGCCACCGTGCTGTTCATTTTGGCGGGCGTACTCGCCATCATGGTGGTCCGCGACATCGACCGCCGCCAGCACCGCGCTTTCAGCCAGCAGCCGGCCCCGCTGCCTCCGTCGGCCTGGCCGCGCTGACCTGTGGAACCGGGGCCGGGCCCGTCGGATCCGAACTCTTATCGGCAGTGAGGTCTCTATGCCGGAGAGCCTGATCGCCCTTCTCGTCTTCGGCGGCTTTGCCGTCGTCTTTGTCGCCGTCATCCGGGCGGCGCGCGCGCAGCGGCGCGCCCGGATCGCGCGCCTCCAGCAGATCGGCTTCTTCGAATGGAAGGACCCCGACCAAACCCTCGTGGCGCGTTTTGTGCCGCTGATCAGCGGCGGCGGCAAGAAAGCCCCGATCGGCACCGTCCTGCGCCGCACCTCCGGCGCGGGGGAGATGTACACTTTCCTGCCGCACGGCGACACTTCTGCCGCGGGAGTGCTCATCGGACGGGTTCCCGACCTGGCCCTTCCCCGCTTCCGCCTGATGCGCCGTCCGCCGATAAACGGCAGACTCGGCACCTGGGTGGTGGGGCTGGTCACGAAGCTGATGGGGGGAGACCTGCAGCCGGTGGCGTTCGCTTCCCGGCCCGATCTCGCCGAGCAGTTCCTTGCCTTCGCGGAGACCCCGGCCGCGTTCGAATCATTCGCGCTGCGCCACTGGGCGGACCTGCTGAAAGGCGCCCCGGTCGGTTTCGGCCTCGCCGGCGATCGCGACCTGCTCGCCTTTTCCTTCCACGCCGACCTCGACCGGTCGGCCCGCCGCCGTTCCGCACTGCCGGCGCTCCCTTCGACAGTGACAATGACCCGGGACCGCCAAGATCTTTGCGCCCGACTGGCCGAGTCGGTGCGCCAGGCGGAGCAATTCATCGCCGCCGCGCAAACCTCGTGGTCGGCACACACAGTGTGACGCCGCGGCGGCCGAACGCGACTTCCCCACGAAGCCGGCGAGACAGCAGGGCTCCTCGGAAACGCAGTCGCACACATTACACGCATTGAATCCACGCACGAGCCCAGGGCGGCTCTCCGGAAAATGTTAACAGACTGCCTCGTTGCCTCTTAACATTTCCGCATCGATCGTCACCAAAATTGTCCTCGTTTGACACCTTCGCCGGTCGATTTTCGTAACACTCTTCCGCGAAATTCGTTATCTTACGGCGGAACTATGGCTTCTCGTTACTGACGAATGTAGGTGAGGTCCAATATGGCGAAAATGCGATTTTCCACGATGACGACGCGACTGCGTCGCAGCGAGATCCGCGAACTTCTGAAACTCACGCGGACCCCCGGAACGATCTCGTTCGGCGGCGGCCTGCCCGACCCGGTGGTGTTTCCCCGGGAGGCGGTCGAAGCGGCATCCAAGCGGGCTATCCGGGAACGCGGCGATCTCGCACTCCAGTACAGTCCGACGGAAGGGGAACCGTTCCTCAAGGAGCAGCTCGCGGCGTACATGCAGCGCCACGACGAAATCGCCCGCCCCGAGGACATGTTGGTTGTCTCGTCCTCACAGCAGGCGCTCGACCTGCTCGGCCGAATCTTCATCGACCCGGGCGACCCGGTCCTTATCGAACGGCCCACCTATGTGGGCTCGATCCAGGCCTGGCGGGCCCTCGACGCCGACTTCCAGGGAGTCGACATGGATGACGACGGAATCATCCCGGAGAAACTTGACGCCAAGATCCGGGAGCTGGTCGATGGCGGCCGCCCGCCCAAATTCATCTACGTCATCCCCGACTTCCAGAACCCCTCCGGAATCAACCTCTCGCTGGAACGCCGCCACGAGGTGCTCGCGATTGCCTCGCGTTACGATCTGCCGATTATCGAAGACAGCCCCTACCGCGAACTCCGGTTCTCCGGCGAGCTGATCCCGTCGATGTACTCCCTGGATACCGAGCGGCGGGTGATCCTCATGAAGACGCTGTCGAAGATTTACACGCCGGGATTCCGCCTCGGCTGGATTGTCGCTCCGCCCGACGTGCTCGACAAGCTCATCATGGTCAAACAGGGCGCCGACCTGTGCACCTCGGCCTATGTCTCGATCATCACCGGCTACTTGTTCGAAGACGGGGCGATCGAGCGACAGGTTGAGCGCTGCCGCGATCTCTACGCCCGCAAGGCCGACGTGATGCTGGCGGCGATGGAGCGCGAGATGCCCAAAATCCCCGGGCTCTGGTGGTCCAAACCGACCGGCGGCATGTTCCTCTGGCTGCGCATGCCGAATCACATGGACACCATGGAAATGATCCACGATGCGATCAACCTGAAAGTCGCCTACGTGGTCGGCACAGCGTTCTACACCGACGGCTCCGGCCGCAACGAGATGCGGCTCAACTACTCCTACCCGACCGAAGAGCAGATCGAACTGGGCGTCGAACGTCTCGGCAAACTCATCCGCATGCGCGTGCGCGGCGAAAAGCGCGCGGGAAAGACGCCTGCCGACGACACCGACGAAGAAGAGTGTGCGGCTTGCGCTGACACCGGCGACCGCACATCGGAGCAGGATAGGTAGGGACCATCCGCCGGTGATATCGGCCCGCTCACGCAAAGTGGCGGGCCGCCCGTCGGTCGAGGCGCCCGACGCCGCGCCGTCGGCCTAGGCGAGCGGCATCTCCACCTGCTCCCCCGGTCCGATCTCGCCGTAGCTTACCTCCCACTGCACGGAGAGCGCGGTCGTCTCCTCGCTGAACTGCCGCACGCTCGCCGCCGGCCGGAGCACCATCCCCGTCTCCTGGCGGCTCACGCACGGCCACCCGTGGCGGCTCACTGTGAACGTCGGGGGCTTGCCCTCGGCCGTCCGCCGGCCGACCAGGGCCAGGTGGCGCTCGATCCGTTCTCTCAACACCTGTCGCGAGACCCCCGGCGTTTCCCCGAGCTGGCGCAGCAGCGCCGGGCGCAGACCGAACTCGATTTCGTAGCCGATGCTGTGGCGTTCGTTCGCCGCGGCGGCCAGGAGGGTTGTCCCGGTCCCGACGAACGGGTCGAGCACGACATCCCCCTTGATCGAGAACATGTTGACCAGCCGCCAGGCGAGTTCGAACGGAAAGGCGCCGCTGCGCGAGCGCGCCGCCGAGGCCAGTTTCTGCGGCGCCCCGGTGAGATCCGACCAGACGTCGGAATACCACCGGTTGCGCTCCTCCCAGAAAATGGCGCTCTCCGCCCGCCGTCTCTGCTCGTCAGGACTGCGGAACACCCGCTTGTCCCCCTTGCGGAATATGAGGATGTACTCGTGCTCGAGCGTCACGTAGGCTCCCGGCGGGAGCATCCCCGAGCCCATGAATTTGTTCGGTGCATTGGTCGGCTTGCGCCAGATAATGTTGGGGAGGTTGTGCAGCCCGAGCCGGAGGAAGGCATCGATCACCCGGGCATGGTTGGGAAAGAGGCGGAACCCGGACCCGATACTGCGGGCGGCATCGCCGATATTGACGCACGCGATTCCCCCCGGCGCGAGCACGCGGGCGACTTCCCCCCAGACGCGGTCCAGCAGTTGGTGCATGAGGGCAAAGGCCGCCTCCCCTTGTTCCTGCCGGAGAGCATCCCCAATCCTCTCGTCCTGATCGCCGAAGCTGTTGTCCCACATCTCGATCATGGGGTATGGGGGGGAGGTTACGACCAGCGCGGTCCCCTCCTCGGGCAGATCAGCCAGGGCAGTCGCCGGGCGAAAGTGCACGACGTGGCGGGTGGTCGGGGCGCTCGACATGGACGGAAGATACCCCGGCCGCGGCAACGGCGAAACCGGTTTTTCCTCCGTCGTAAGATGTTGCGGACCGATCGGTTATCCCGCGACAGAATTTAGCCAAAGTTTTATTTGATTTCCCCTCGGCCCGCGCGTAAGCTCCGGCACCGGCGTATAACGTCCGTGCGTCGGTTATTAACATGGTGAACGTGAAAAGCAAAACCACGACCCGCCCGGCCTCCAAGAACAAGTCGGACACGACCCGCAAAGCGGTGTCGCCGGAGTCGGACCAGGCAGTCCGGGAGACGGTGCACGCCGAAAAGGAACCGGTGACCAAGCCCAGGCCCGCTAAGAAGGCCAAACCGGGCGCGGAGAAGGAAGTCATCCTGTCGGGGATGCAGCCGACCGGCTCGCTCCACATCGGCAACCTCGAGGGGGCGCTGCGCAACTGGATCGAGCTGCAGGACCAGTACACCATGTACTGCTGCATCGTCGACTGGCACGCCCTTACTGCCGTCTGGGAACACCCGGAAGTGCTGCGCGACAACATCTTCATGATGGCGGTCGATTACCTCGCCTCCGGCCTCGACCCGGAAAAGTGCGCCATCTTCATTCAGTCGGAAGTCAAAGAGCACGCCGAACTCCATCTGCTGTTCTCGATGCTCATCTCGGTGCCGACTCTGATGCGCCTGCCGACTTACCAGGAGAAAGCGGAGCACCTTGATTCCTACGGTTTCCTCGGCTATCCGGTGCTGCAGGCGGCCGACATCTGCGTCTACAACGCGCACAAGGTCCCTGTCGGCAAGGACCAGGCCAAGCACGTCTGGCTGGCGAACGATCTGGCCAAGCGGTTCAACCACTACTACGGTCCGACGCTGAACGAGCCGGAGGGGCTGTATCGCGAGATTCCGCTCATCCTCGGTTCGGACAATCGGAAGATGTCGAAGTCGTACGACAACCACATCCCGCTGGATTTCACGGAAGAAGAGACGGCCAAGCGGCTTCGGACATTCTACACGGACTCGCAGAAAATCCGCCTGGGCGATCCGGGACGGCCGGAGCAGTGCCCGATCTACCTGCTCCACCGCATCTACACGCCGGGGGCCGAGGAGTCGGTGGCCGCGCCCTGCCGGAGCGGGGCGCTGGGCTGTGTCGAGTGCAAGAAGCGGCTGGCCGATAATCTGAATGCCGCCCTGCGGCCGATCCGCGCCCGCCGCCAGGAACTGCTGCGGCGCCCCGGCGACGTGTGGGATGTCCTGGCCGACGGCGCGCGGCGCGCCCGCGAGCGGGCCGCCGAGGTCATGGAGAAGATCCATACCGCCATGAAATTGAACTACCGAAAACAAGGCTGAGGCATGAACGCACCATTTGCCGCACCCGCCGAAAACTACCGCGTCGACCTCCCCGTCTTCAACGGTCCGCTCGACCTGCTGCTCTACCTGATCAAAAAGGAAGAGGTCGACATCTACGATATCCCGATCGCCCGCATCACCCAGCAGTACCTGAAGTACATGGAGCTGATGAAGGAGCTCAATCTCGAGGTGGCGGGCGAGTTCGTGGTCATGGCGGCGACCCTCATTCACATCAAGGTCCGCCTCCTGCTCCCGCGTGACCCGGACCAGGCCGAGGAGGACGACCCGCGCGAAGAACTGATCATGGCCCTCCTCGAGTACAAGAAGTACCGCGAGGCGAGCGAAATCCTCCGCGAGAAAGCGATCATGGAGGAGCGCTACTTCGTCCCCGAGCTGCCGGTCGGGCGGCCGGACCTCAAGGTGGATCTCTCCCCGGGCACCACCCTCTTCGACCTCCTCACGGCCTTCCGGGAGGTGCTCGCTAACCGCTCCGATGAACAGGTCCACCGGGTCGACACTTTCGAGGTGTCGATCGAGGACCGCATCGGCCACGTCATGCGCATCCTGCGCGGGCGCGAGGCGGTGGCGTTCCGCGAGTTGTTCGCCGATCTGCCCCGCCGCATCGTCGCCGTCGTCACCTTCATCGCCCTCCTCGAGCTCGTGCGCACGCGCCGGATCGCCATCGACCAGTCGGAACCGTTCCGCGAGCTCCGCGTGTACCGGGGCGAGCAGTTCGATGCGCCGCAGCGGGAGATCGACATCGTCGACTTCAGCCGGCTCGAGGTGCAGGCGGCGGGATAGCGACCTATGAGCGAGGACGTCTTTAACGCCGCGGTGGTCGAAGCGCTGATCCTGGCCTCTCCCGAACCGCTGCCGGCCCGCAAAATCGCCGAGCAGCTCGAAGACCTGACGCCGGCGCAGGTCGGCCGGGCGGTCGCCGCACTCAACGACCGCTACTTCCAGGCCGGGGCCTCCTTCCGGATCCGCGAAATCGCCGGCGGCTTCCAGTTCTACATCCTCCCCGAATTCACCGGCTACGTCGAAGAGATGTTCACGCGCCGCCGCAAAATGCGCCTCACCCGCGCCGCCCTCGAAACCCTCGCGATCGTCGCCTACCGCCAGCCGGTCACCAAAGCCGAGATCGAACACATCCGCGGCGTCGCCTCCGACGGCGTGCTGCAGAACCTGCTGGAAAAAAACATGGTCGCGATTCGCGGTCGCGCCGCCACCGTCGGGAAACCGCTCCAGTACGGCACCACCGACGAATTCCTCAAATTCTTCGGGCTGGCCGGCCTTGACGATCTGCCTAAGATGAAAGAAATCGAGGAATTGATCCGGGCCGCCGAACCGGACAACGGCGACCAGCTCAGTTTCGAGACCTCGGTGCTCGACGTGGCAATGGCGCGGAAACTCAACGTGGCCGACGGCACCTTCGACCCGCAGACGCGGGAGGCCGACCCGCAGGACGATGACCGGCCGGCGCCCCCGCCCGGCGCGCCGGACAACCTCGGCGCGGAGCCTCCCGGGGCGGACGATGCCGACGCCGAAGACGAGCTCGGCGACACCGCGCTCGAAGAGGCCGCCGAGCAGGATGAGTCCGACAGCGACGCGGGCCGGCATCCCTGACAACCCGGGCGGCCGCCGGAGGGCTGCATCAGTGATCAGGATCAACAAATACCTCTCGCAATGCGGGGTCACCTCGCGGCGGGGCGCCGAGGCGCTCATCAAGGAGGGCCGCGTCGCCGTCAACGGCCGGCCGCTCACCGAGGTCGGAGCCGTCATCGAGGAGGCGACCGATGAGGTGCGGGTCGACGGCGAGGTCGTCGCCCCTGTCGAGCAGCAGGTCTACATCGTTCTGAACAAACCCGCCGAGGTGATGACCACGCTGCGCGACCCGTTCCGCCGCCGCACAGTCGCCCGCTTCCTCAAGGGTGTTCCCTGCCGGGTCTATCCGGTGGGGCGGCTCGATTTCGACGTCGAGGGCGTGCTCCTGCTCACCAACGACGGGGATCTCGCCTACCGGCTCACCCACCCGAAATACGACGTGCCGAAAGTGTACGAGGCGAAAGTGGAGGGGAAATTCCAGCGCGTCGACAGCGAGGGGATCGCGCGTGGGGTCGCGCTCGAGGACGGGGCCATCGGCCGGGCCGCGGTCACGGTGCTGGAATATGCGCGCCGCACCACCCGCGTCCGCCTGACGCTCACCGAGGGACGCAAACGGGAGGTCAAGCAGTTATGCGCCGCGGTCGGGCACCCGGTCGTCTACCTCGAGCGCGTGGAGTTTGCCGGGATCACGGCCAAGGGGTTGGCGCGCGGCAGATGGCGGCACCTCACGGCCGCGGAGATCGAGCGCCTCAAAAGCCTGGTCGGCCTGAAATAGCCCCCCCGATACTCCCGATGGTCCGTCCCGCCCGCCGGGCGGCAGACCGCCCGTGCGGCCGGTTCTACAGGTCGGAGGGGGACGGGGGGATGCTGCCGCGGCCATCGGAGAACGTCCGGCCGCTGAGTTCGGCCAGCCGCTGCCAGTGCACCGTCGGGGCCTCTCTGCGGAAGGAGAAGACGAACGGTCCGAGCGGCACGACGTCGTACTGATCGCGCAGCCAGGGCGCGGCCGCGGTTGCTGAACCCCACAATTGCACGATGACATCGGGCTGCAGAACGCCGATCGAGTAGGCATAGTCCCACTTCATGTGGCCGGGGAGAAACTCGCCCCAGCGGCGAAACGGGGGACGTTCGGCGGCCGAGCCGTGCGCCAGCCGGCGGTCGGTCTTCCCGAGGAGGTCAACGGTCGGGCGGCCGGAGAAGTACGGGATCGCTCCGGCCCAGGTCACGGCGATGGTGGCGTTTTCGCTCGTCAGCTCTCTGACCAGATTCGCCCGGCGCACCATGTTGGCGTTGTCCGTCCAGTGCAGGGGGCGGCTGGTCAGCGCCCACTCGGACAGGGAGGCGGGACCGCGGAGCATGTTGAGCAGCACCAGACAGACGGCGGCGGCCGCGACAAACAGTCTCCGCGCCGGCCTGCTGAGCGACCCGCCGTTGCCTTTCCGCTCGGGCCGCAGGCGCGCCGCGACCGTCGCGAGGGCCAGGCTCAGGGCGACGAAGAGGAGCGGCATGGCTATGCTGATGAACCGGTTCGCGCCGCCCCACCAGTCCCAGACATCGCCGCCGACATAGACGCTGTAGGCCGCCTGGGCGAGGATAACGGCGAGCAGCAGAAGATAGGCGCGGTGGCGCAGCCACCGCACGGCCAGCAGGGGCGCCGCAAACGGCAGCCAGTATTGCCGGTTGAGGAACCCGACCAGCACCTCCCACCCGTGCGCGATCCGCAACCGGGCCGGGTAGCCGGTCATTTTCAGATAGTACGTATTCGGGAGGAGGTCGCCGTAGTACCAGTAGCGCAGCGCCGTCTGCGCGGCGAGCAGGCCGCCGACGCAGAGCGCGCTCCACCGCACCACCTCTCCCCGGCGCGCCGGGAGCGCCCAAAACACGCCGGCGGTGAGGACGGCCGCGGGAATGGCTGCGTCAATGCGCACGAGCGTCAACCCGCCGAGCAGCGCGAAGAGCGGCCAGAGAGCGCCGCCCCCCTGCAGGGCCCGCGCCGCCAGCCACATCGCGAGCGTGACCCCGAACGCCAGCAGGCCCACCTCCATTCCCTGCAGGTTGTAGGTGTTGAGGGGCAGATAGAATGCGGTCAGGGCGACGGCGGCGAGCGGGACCAGGGGATGGTGCGGACGCAGCGCCTCGGCCAGCCGCTTCACCGCGACCAGCGTCGCCAGCCCCAAAAAGAGGCCGGAGATCTGGATGACAAGAGAGATCTTGGCTGCGCCCACCGGCAGCAGGTGCACCAGCGCCATGTAGAGCATCCACAGCGGATTGGTGTACCCCTCGACCGGCGCCGCGCCGGCGTTGAACACCGGGCCGTACCCCCGGATGAGGTTTTCGGCGTAGCGCATCGAGATCATGGCATCGTCGAGCAGCGTGAAATAGCGCGTGCCGTCGATGACGAAACTCGTGCGGGCGATATAGATCGCCGCGTAGAGGCAGTACGCCCCGAGAACGGCGGCATACCAGGCCCGATAGGTGGTTGTGTGTCGGCCCATACCAAAAATACGTACGCTGCGCAAAGACGGCTGTTGGCACCGGCGGCCGCCCTTCGGACGCCGCCGCCTGTCACCATTATCGGCCGGTATGGGCGGGAGCTTGGGGACAAAACGGGGCGCCCTACAGGCGCCCCGCCAAATGATCGGTTGACCGGAACGAGTCTAGTACTCGTCGGAGTGACGCCACTCGGCGTCCTCGAGCCACTCTTTCGGGCGGCGGAGGAAGTGGATGACGTTGTCGAGGGTTACGAAATGCTTGTGCTCTTCATCGGCGATCCGGTTGAGGATCGTGCGCTTGCCCTCGGTCTCGACCTGCGTGGCTTTGTCGCGGTAGAACTCCTCGCTCCGCCGCTCCACCTCGCGGGCTTCGACCCAGGCTTTCTCGACGTCTCCGGCGAAGGTGAAATCGCGGCCCGCGGCTTTCAGGTCCTCGAACACGTTGCGCGCGGTGGCGAGAATCGGCGTTGCGCTCCCCTCTTTGTACTCCGCCGCCTGGCCGTCGCGAAGCGCCTTAAAAATGTGGAAATGTTTGAGCTCGTCGTCGGCGAGCTGCTCCCAGATCTGCTTGAACTGCTTCTGGTCGGCCTTGGCGGCCTGGCGAAGGTAAAAATCGCGGCCGTCGGTTTCCATCTTCATGGCGTATTCAAAAATGTCCGTCACCTGCATCGCTGGCATCTCCTTTGGGTTTCAGGCCCGGTCAATTCTGCCGGAGGGTACGAAAATCGCGGGTGGAAGTCAACTGCCATGCGCCGCGCCGGCCGACCAGGGATGACAGCTCGCGTCTGCGGCGTCTGTTGAAAGCCAAGGGGTTCAAGAGAATCGGCCCCGCCCCGCGCCTTTTGCCGTCGGCGCCGCCCACGGATGGGGAAGCAGTCGAAAGCCACCCGCCGTCGAAACGACACTCACTCGGGCAGGCAGGCCGAGGGCGGCGGGCCGGAGCGGAAGAGATACGCGATGAGCATGGTCAGGTCAGCCACTCTGATAACACCGTCTCCGGTGGCGTCGCCGTGGGCCGGGCAGGCCGGGGGCGGCCCCCCGCGGAACAGGTAGGTGCTGAGCGCCGTGAGATCGCTTACCTTAATGAAACCGTCGCTGGTGAAATCGCCGCGCAGGGTGCAGCACGGCTCGTCCTGCCACCCGGCGAGGCGCGCCAGCAGCCACCAGAACGCCTTGCCCTTCCGGTAGCAGTTGTAGCAGTGCGAGTGGGCGCAGCCGTCGCACGGCGGGCAGGGGTTGACGGTGCACCAGGCGGCGCACCATGCGCAGTCGTCGGAGCCCTCGGGATAGTACGCGCCCTCCGGGTCGTAGCTCTCGATGTCGGCAAAGTCGAACAGCGCTTTGTCGTGCAGCGTGCAGTAGCTTCGAATCTGATCGTTGCGGAGATAGAGGTTGCCGGTCGGGCCGGTGCCGTCGAGATGCCCCGTCATATAGACGAAGGTGACGCCCGGGTACTCGCTTTCCAGCGCGGACATCTCACTCAGGTAGAGGTCGATTCCCTCCGGCGTGTTGGTCGACACGCCCCCGCACCACGACCACACGACCACATTCGTCGCATTGCCCGGTTCATTGAGATGGCTGCGGGTCGCCTCGGCCCAGGCCAGGTCGCCGGTGCCTCCCAGATCAGTCCAGAGCTCGGTGATAGCGAGTGTCCCCGCGCCTTCGTTGAACCGATAGAGGGTGTCTTCGGACCGGATCATCTGCATTCCGGTGACGATCTGGCTCCCGTGCGATGTGTGGCCGTAGAAAATCCGGTACTGGCTGCGCACCTGCTGGATGACGGTAGCCGGGATTTCGCCAAACGGGGCCACACTGGCGTGGTCGGCGGTGATGGCGCCGGCGCCGCCGGGCGCGGCGAGCATGAGCGCGACCGCGGCCGCGATGAGGCGAGGCAATAGGCACTTCATACGACATCCCCTTGTCATGACGGCGGTCCCTTACCGAATGCACTATAGTCAAAAGATAGCGTCCGGACGCCGCCCTGTCAATCGGATAGACGGCGCCGGCGGCGCTTTCCGCGCCACTTGCCCTCACCCGCCCGTTTGCCTATACTTGGCCCGATGAAATGTCACTGCGGATACGCCGCGTGCCGATTTCCGGCCGCCCTGTGGTTTGCTCTGCTGGCCGGGATTCTCGCACCCGGCGGGGGCGCTTGCGCGCAGGCGGCGGGGTCGGTCGCTGCGCCGGTGGAACGGGCGCACTTCACCTACTACTTCGATCAGCCGCACTACATCGACCTGGCCGATACGGCCCTGGAGCGGGCCCGGCGACAGCTGTTCGGGCTGGTGCGCGATACCTTGACCTACAGGGCGGATGTCTATCTGGTCGATAATGCCGACAAGTTCCAGGGTCTCGTGCGGGGGCGTATCCCGGACTGGGGGGCGGCGGTGGCGTACCCGTCCAAAGGGCGGATCGCGGTGAAATCGCCGGACAAGTTCAATCTCGGCAAACCGCTCGCGCAGTTGCTCACGCACGAATATGCCCACCTCGTCATGGCGCAGCGGACGGGGTTCCACGAGGCGCCGCGCTGGTTTGACGAGGGGCTCGCCCAGCGGGTGTCGACCGAGTGGTCGTGGCTGGACAACGTGGCGATGAGCAAAGCGGCCGTGTTCGGGCAGTATCTCCCGCTGGCCGAGATCGAATTGATGAACCGCTTCAACGAGGACAAGGCCCACGTTGCCTACGCCCAGTCGCTCGTGGCGGTCAACTATTTCTTCGACGCCTACGGGGTGGCGGCGGTCAACGTGTTCCTCGACGCGGTACGCGAGGGGGCCTCGTATGACGCGGCCCTCATGCGGGCGACCGGATCGGACTACGCCGGGTTCGAGGAGGAGTTCCGCAGGTACTGGAGCGGCCGCTTCAACCTCGTCACCCTGCTGGCCGACATGATGTGGCTGTGGTTTGCCCTGGCGGTCATCGTCGTGGTTGCGGCCTTCCTGAAGTACCGCAAGCGCCGGAGCTACTACCGGAAGTGGGAGCGGGAGGAGCGGCTGCAGTCGACCGATTTCGACTACGGCGATCCGGACAATCCCGAGGAGGTCGATGACGACGAGCCATGGAAAAGCTGAGCTACGAGTTCGAATATCTGCTGGCGGCCGCCGGGACCGGGCTTGCACAGCGGCTGTCGCCGGCGGCGGCCGACCGGTTTGCGGTCACGCTCGGCGATACCGTCCATGCGGTTTGGACGACGCGCCGGGAGATCGCCCGGGAAAATCTGCGGCAGGCGCTGGGGCCCCGGATGGCCGAGCCATTAATCCGCGCGACCGTTAAGCGTGTCTTTGAGAATATGGCGCGGTCGTTTATTGAAGTCTCCCGGTTCGAGCGACTCGGGCCGGACGGGGCGCGGGCGATTATCGTCGGCGACGGTCTGGCTCACATCGAACAGGCGCGGGCGAAGGGGCGCGGGTGCGTCTTCATCACCGCCCACTACGGCAACTGGGAGCTCTTAGGGAACTGGCCGGCGCTGATGGGGCACCCGACGGTGCTCTTGGTGGGGGTGCAGCACAACCCGAAGATCCACGCACTGTTCAACCGGTTCCGGCAGACGCTGGGGATCACGACGATCGAGACGGGGGTGGCGGCGCGCGGTGTGCTGCGGGCGCTCCGCGAAAACAAGGTAGTGGGGATCGCCGGCGACCAGCACAGCCACACCGGGCTGCGCATCTCTTTTTTCGGCCGCCCGGCGACCGCCTCGCGCGGGCCGGCGCTGTTCGCTCTCAAAGCCGGGGCCCCGCTGTTGCCCTACATGATGCGGCGGGAGAGCTATGACCGCCACGTCATCACCGCCGGCGAACCGATCTACCCGCCCGGCGGCGGCGACGAGGAGAAAGATGCGGACGAGATGACGCTCCGGCTCCACCGGTTCTACGAGGCGGAGATTCGCAAGTACCCGGACCAGTGGATGTGGACGCACCGGCGGTGGAAAGCGGCCGAGGGGGAGGAAAAGGCGGCAACCTTTCGGGAGCATATGCAGTAGAAACCGGATAAGCGGCATGCCCGGCGCCGCAGGGCGCCGGGGGATGATGACAAGCAAGCGACTAACATAGAGGTCGGCGTGAAGAAGTACATTTACATCGGTATCATCCTCGCCCTCGTGCTCGGGGGCTATCTGGCGGTCAACGCGATCTTCACCCCTGCGGTGGACATCCCGACGGCGACCGCCCGGCGCGGCGACATGGTCATCTCGCTCAACGAGAACGGGACGGTCAATGCGAAACGGGCGATGACCCTCTCCTCGCCGCGCATTCGCAGCCTCACCATCACCTGGCTCGCGCCCGAGGGATCGACCGTGAAAGAGGGGGATCCGGTGATCCGGTTCGACGCCACGCAGCAGCTGGCGGACCTCCAGGAGAACCAGTCGAGCCTGAAGATCGCCCAGACGGCGCTCGAGCGGGCAAACAAGGAGTACACGATCCAGGAAAAGCAGCTCACCCTCGATCTGGAGAAGGCCCGCCGCAACCACCTGGAGAAGAAGCACGAGGCCCCGCTCATCGCCGAAGAGGCCAAGATGGAGCTCGATCTGGCCGAGCTCAATTTCCAGGCCAAGCTCGAACAACTCCGGTCGGACGTGCAGAAGGCGGAACTCGAGGTGCAGCGCGCCCAGGAGAAGGTCAACCAGGCGCAGCGCGAACTGGACCAGATGACGGTGGCCGCGCCCATCCCCGGACTGGTCGTCTACCTGGAGATCTGGAAAGGCAGCTCGATGGGCAAGGTGCAGGAGGGAGACGCTCCCTGGCCGGGCCAGGGGCTGGTCAACCTTCCCGACCTCAGCGACATGATGGTCGAAACCACGGTCTCGGAGGTAGATGCGAACAAGGTCGACACCGGGCAGGAAGTGGTCGTGACGCTCGATGCGTTCCCGGAGGTGCAGTTCCAGGGGCGGGTGGCGCAAAAATCGACCCTGGCGCGGAAGAAGGAGCAGAACTCCAAAATCAACGTGTTCGATATCGAGGTGGACATCACCCAGGAAGACCCGCGGCTGAAACCGGGGATGTCGGCCGCCTGCAAAATCGTGGTCGATAGGCTTCAGGACGTCGTCTCGGTGCCGCTGGAGGCGGTGTTTGAGCGGGATGACACGACGGTGGTGTTCCTCAAGGACAAGAAGAAGCGGCCGGTGGCGGTGGGCCGCCGCAACGACATGTTCATCGAAGTGCGCGACGGCCTGCGGGGGGGCGAGGAGATCTGCCTGGTCGACCCGACCGTTCAGGAGCAGGGACTGCCCGGAGACCGGGCGACCGAGCCGGAGCTCAACCGCGACCGCACTGCCGCGCCATCGGCCCCGCCGGCCGGGGGCGAAGGGCGCCGGACGGGCGGCGGGAGGCGCGGCGGATCATGAACTTCCACCGCATCTTCCAGATCTCCTTCGACTCGCTGGCCGCCCACAAGCTGCGGACTTTCCTCACCATGCTCGGCGTCATTTTCGGCGTCGGCGCGGTCATCTCCATGCTCTCGATCGGCGAAGGGGCCAAGCAGGAGGCGCTGCAGCAGATCTCGATCCTCGGGATCAACAACATCATCATCAACGCCAAAGTCCCCGAGCAGGGGCTGTCCTCCGATATCGGTCTCACGCGGTCGCGCGGGCTGACGCTCGAGGACGGCCGTAACATCGCCGAGTTCAAAGCCCTCGTCGCCAACATCGTCCCGCAGCGGTTTGAGCCGATCGCCACGATCTACCACGGGTCGGCGGAGGCCTCGGTGCGGGTGGTCTCCACGGTCCCCGACTACGTGAAGTCGTCGTCGGTCGAGGTGCAGACGGGGCGGTTCATCATCGACCTTGACCAGGCGGAGTTCGCGCAGGTATGCGTGCTCGGCGCGAAAGCCAAGCGGGCGCTGTTCGCGTTCGAGGACCCGATCGGGCAGTCGGTGAGGATCGGCGATTTGAATTTCACCGTGGTCGGGGTGATGGCCGACAAATACATCGGGCGGGGGAAGGTGGAGGGATTCGAACTGAAAAACCTCAACGAGGACGTGTACATCCCGTTCTCCACGGCGGTCAAGAAGCTCCCGCGCGAGCTCGAGGGCGGCACCGAGATCCAGGGCGGCGGCGGGCGCATGATGATCACTTCCACCTCCGAGTACCAGTGGTACCAGACGGCCGAGATCGACCAGCTCACCGTCACCGTTGCCGACCTCAAGTACATCGAGGCGGCGACCAAGCTCGTGGAGCGGATCATCGAACGCCGCCACTTCGGTGTCCAGGACTACGAGATCGTGGTGCCCGAGTCGCTCCTGCGCCAGACCGAGAAGACGCAGCGGATATTCAACATCGTGATGGGCGCGATCGCGGGCATTTCGCTGCTGGTCGGCGGCATCGGGATCATGAACATCATGCTCGCGACTGTGCTCGAGCGGACGCGCGAGATCGGCGTCCGCCGGGCGGTGGGGGCGACCCGCCGCGACATCATGCGCCAGTTCCTCATCGAGGCCGTGGCGATCTGCCTCGTCGGGTGCGTGGTCGGAGTGGCGCTCGGGCTGATGCTCTCCCGCGCCATCTCGTTCTACGCCGACTGGCCCACGATCGTCTCCCCCTACGCGATCGTGCTCGCGGTGGGCGTCTCCACCGCGGTCGGCGTCATCTTCGGCCTCTACCCGGCGGGCAAAGCAGCTAAGCTCGACGTGATCGAATCGCTTCGGTACGAATAGCCGCCGGGGGAGGGCGGACGGCAATCGGCAGCCACAGAGGAGACAGGATGCAGATATGAGCAGATACGGAATGCGCAACGCCGCACTGGGCCTGGCCGCGGCCGGGCTGATGGCCGCCGCGACGCCGGCGCGCGAACTGACCTATGACGCGGCCATGGAGATCGCGCTGCGGCGCTCCAGCCGCGTCGAAATCATCCGCGGCAATCTCGAGGTGGCGGAGAGGAAGTACCAGGCCGAGAAAGTGAACTTCCTCCTCCCCGAGATCTCCCTCAACGGGACGCTCCCGGGGTACTCGTCGGCGGAGCAGTACACCTACCCCGATGGGTTCGGGGGCACCAAGCAGGTGGGGCTGCGGAAGTCGCTCGACATGAACACGTTTATCGGACTGAACCAGAACCTGATCACCGGCGGGTCGCTTGATATCCGGGCCTACCTGCAGGGGAACGAACGCCATTTTCCCCAGACCCTCCGGCTGGAAACGGGCGAGGGGGTTTTCACCGCCAACGAATCCGAGCGCACCGGCCGGTTCTCCTTTGCCCTCCAGCAGCCGCTCCTGCAGCCGTCCGAAGCGAAATTCACGCTCAACAACCGCAAGGATGAGTTGTCGCTCGCGCGCCTGGGCCGGCAGGAGGAAACGGCGACGCTGAAGCAGGAGGTGGCCCAGGCCTACATCGGGGCGCTCCAACTGCAGATCGACAAACAGATCGCCGAGGAGAAACTCCGCTCGGCCCGGCTCAAGGCGGACATCGACTCCGTGAAACTTCAGGACGGGATTCTCTCTGAGGAGCAGTGGCTCGAGACCTCGTCGGCGCGGCTCGATGCCGAGCTGGCGGTGTACGACGTCGAGAGCAATCTCGCCAAACAGATGCAGACGCTGGCGGTGCTGCTCGACATGGAGGAGTACCAGGACCTCGAACTGGCGGCGCCGCCGGTCGAGGCGCCGCTGACCCCGGAGGAACAGGAGCGGCTGCTGGCGGCCGCGGACCGGTCGGTCCCGATTCAGCGGGCCGAGTTTGACTACGCCAAGGCGAAGCGGGCCGCCGACTACTCGAACGCCTCCAGCGGCATTCGGGGGACGCTGACGGCGAGCTACGAGAAGGACGCCGGGGACATCGAAACCACGTACGACGGCTTGCCCCAGACGGAGACCAGCACCCTCAATCTCGATACCTGGGAGGTCAAGCTGGAGTTCTCGTACCCGCTCTGGGACGGCGGCTCGGGATCGGCCGAATCGCGCGCCTCTGAGCTTGAGGCGCAGAAAGCCAAGATCGAGCTCGAGCGCCAGCGGAAAATCGTTCGGGCGGACATCCGCAACCTCACTGAGGGCCTCGACGTCTCCCACCGAAAGCTGTCGATCCTGCAGAAGCAGGTCGACCTGACCGCCGAGCGACTCGGGATCGCCAGGATGCGTTTTGAGAACGGCGAGATCTCCGAGGTGGAATACATCGAGAGCAACGTGGCGCATCTTGATGCGCGCAAGAAGTATCTCGAGGAACTGCAGAAATATCTCGTTGACAGGTACACGCTGGAAGGCAAGTTTACGGGCTGATGGCCGAGAAGATCGTCATCCGCACGCCCAACCACCTCGGCGACTGCATCATGGCTCTGCCCATGATCAGTCAGACGAGAGAAGCCTACCCGGGAGCCGGCGTCACCCTCGTGGCGCCGCGCCACCTGGCGGCCCTCTACCGGCCGAACCCCGATATCGACGGCATCCTTGAGCTCCCGCCCGAGCATGTCCACGGTCTGATGGCGGTGATGAAGGTGAAGGATCTGGTCTCTCCCCACGCCTTCGACCTGGGCTACATCCTGCCGCCCTCGTTCGGGGCTGCGGCGGGGTTCAAGCTGGGCGGCGTCAAGGAGCGGATCGGGTACATTGCCGACGGGCGGCGGCTCCTGCTGACCCGGCCGCTGGCGCTGCCGGCGCCGCTCAATTCCAAACACCGCAGCGAGCTGTATTTTGACCTGCTCCGCCGCGGCGCGGGCAAGGAGCTGCCGTTTGTGAAGCCCAAGCTGTTTCTGAGCGACGCCGATGTGGCGAGCGGGATCGAACTGCTCGGCGGGTTCGGCCTGGGCGCCGACGATCCCTACGTCGCGGTGGCCTTCCGGGCGGTGGCCGAATCGCGCCGCTGGGGCGCCGAGCGGTACATCGAGCTCCTCAAGCGCCTGATCAGCCGGCATGGGCTTCGGGTGGTGCTGGTGGGTTCGCCCGACGACCGGACGGAGGGGGACGACATTGCCGCGGCGACCTCCACCAAGGAAGTGATCAACCTGGCGGGAAAGACCACGATTCGGGAGGCGGCGGCTGTCCTGTCGCGGGCCAAGCTGTTCGTGGGCAACGATTCCGGCCCGGCCCACCTCGCCGCCGCCGTCGGCGCGCCGGTCGTGGTGCTGTCCGGCGCCGACGACCCGAAAGCCACCACGCCTCTGGCCGCCCGCAAGAAACTCCTCTATCTAGAGCACCTGCCGTGTATCTCCTGCGAACGAAACAAGTGCCCGCTGAAGGGGGCAGAGCGGATGCAGTGCATGACGGGTCTGTCGGTCGATTTGGTGGCCGCGGCCGCCGGCGACCTGCTCGAAAACGCGGCCTAGCCGCCGATCCGTCAAAACGCCCCTAACTGCGGCGATGGATCGCTCGTACCATAGTCGGTATGATAATTGACCTCCGGTCGGTGATTGGTGCGGCGGCGATTCCCGCCGATGAAACGGCAGCGGCCGGCGGGGCGCTCCGCCGGACCCTCGACCTCATCGGCCTGGCCGTCTCCGACCTCGTCCAGCCCGGAGCCCGCGTATTCCTCAAGCCCGACCTGGGGGATCCTTCGCCGACAACCGAGCGCGCCTGGAGCGATCCGCAGCTCGTGGCCGCGGTCGCGCGGGTGTTTACCGAGACCGGCGCAAGCGTGCTCGTCGGGGATTCGCCGTTTGTCGACGGCACTCCGGTTCGGCGGCGCTGGGCCGAGGCCGGATTGCTGGCCCCGGCTGGCGCGGAGGGTTTCACGCTGGTGGATTTGGAGGCGGCGACGACACGGGTGGCGGCGGTGCAGGACACCGTCTACTTCGTGCCCGAGGTGCTGGTCGAGGCCGACCTGGTGGTAAACCTCGCGCGGCTGCGCCCGCACCCCTGGTTCGGGGCGGCCGGGGCCCTGACCAACCTTCTCGGCGTGCTGCCGGGATTTCAGAAGATCCGCCACCTCGTCCGTTCCGGCGCGGACGGCGGGTACGGGCGGGTGCTGGCCGATCTCTGCGCCGTTCTCCAACCCGGCCTCACCATCCTCCAATTCGACCTCGAGCCGAAGGATGCCCCGGTCTGGGGAATCCTGGTCTCGACCGACGGGGTGGCGGTAGATGCAGCGGTGGCGCAACGGACAGGGGCCGAAGAGGAGGCGTGGCCGCACATCGGACCGGCGGCCGATTCGGGCCTGGGGGTCGGCTGGAGGGAGGGGATAGAGATTGTGGGAACTGCGTCGGTGCCGCCGGCGGTTCCGGAAACAGGTAATCCCCGCTTGGTGAGACAACGTGTGATGCGATGGTTCGGCGGGTTCACGGAGCCGTTGCTCTGGACCCGACCCGAGCTTGACGGTGCGCTCTGCGACGGGTGCGGCGAATGTGTGAAGAGCTGTCCTACCAAGGCGTTACGGCAGTGCACCGGCGAAAGCCTCCCGGCTGTGGAGGCGCGTCTTTGCGTGGGGTGTTGGCACTGCCGGGCTGTCTGTGCGCAGGGGGCGGTGGTCGCCGGGCAGTCGTCCTTGGCGCGGTTCCTGACCGCCTCGAGACGCAGGAACTGCGCTTTTTAACATATTGCTTGACAATATGGTAGGCGAATCTTAATATGCTGGTGGCAAATTGTGCGCTTTAAGACCGCACGATAGAGGTCGGAAATATTTTCTCCTGTCGCAATTTACGCGCTCGACAGGAGCTGAGATTCACGGAGGCAGTGCGATGATGAGTTCACGTTCAACAGCCGGTTTGCTGGTCCTGCTGATCGCGCTCGGTTGTATGTGCGGCGTACAATTCGTGCGGGCCGAGGGCCCGTTTGACGTCGACAACGCTACCGGCGGCAACAAGACGCTCCCGACGAGCACAATTGGCCATCCCCAGCCGGGCGACCCGTCGGGAGACGACGGTGTGACGGCGCCGACGCGGGCGGCCAGTGTCGTCGGAGGAGATTGGTTCACCGGCTTCATCCTGCGGGTGTCGTTCAACTACGCTTTCGATCATTGGATCGTGAAGCCGGCGACGACTCCGAGGCAGAACGCGGCGCTCCCGGCGGCTTTCCGCGGCCGCTAGCCGCAAGGCTCGCCGCGTCGCTGCTGCGGGCAGCGGGGCGGCGCAACGCAGACACGAATTAGCGAGATTCGGACTGATGAAGCAATCCTCACCAGAGATCTCCTTCGATAATCGCCTGCTGGCGATCGAGGAGCAGTTCCGCCAGCGCAAGTACTCGGCGGCGCTCCACGATCTGTCGCTGCTCACCGAGGCGGCTTTCGTCGAAAGCCCGCCGGAGTACGGGCTGTACCTGTCGCTGGCGGCCGACGGCTCGTACTACGAGGGGAATTACCGCAAGGCGATCGAGCAGGGGCTGGCGTCGGCCCGGCTTTTGGCCGGCTTCCCGCTCAACCGCCGCTACGGCAAGGTCCAGCTGATTTTGTCGAAGGCGTACGTGGCGGTCGGCGACCTGAAGAATGCCGACGCCCGGGCGCGGGACGCGCTGGCCGCCTATCGGCGGGCCGAGGACGTCCTCGGGCAGGTCGACGCCCTCAACTCCTCCGCCCGCATTTCCTACATCCGTTGCGACTACCACGCGGCGATCGAATCGCTCGAAGAAGCGATCGGCATGATCGACGACAATCCGCGCAAGCTCGCCCAGGTGACGGGGAACCTCGGGATGTTGCTGGTGCACGTGGGTGAGTGGGCCAAGGCGGCCGAGGCCCTCCGGAAAGCCCTGCAGGTCAACATCGACAACCGGTTCGAGATCCAGCAGGCGATCAACCTGCTGTCGATGGGGATCCTGGCGCTGGTGCAGCGCCAGTTTGTGTCGTCGCGCCGGCGCTTCGAAGAGGCGCTCGACATTATCGAACGGCACGGGCTCAAACGCGAGAAAGTGATCGCCCTCAAGTACGCCGGCGAGCTGGCGTTCGAGAAGGGGGACACGTTCAAGGCCAAGGCGCTGCTGACCAACGCCTACCAGTCGGGGCTGCTGCTCTCGCCCGATTCCGCCCTGGTGTCGCAGGCGGGACGGCGGCTGGCCGATGTCGAGCTGGCTCTGGACAACCTCGACGACGCCATGAAGCACGCCCAGAAAGCTCTCGAGCTGGCTATGGCGCTGGGGGAGAAAGTCGAAGTAGCGCTGGCGCGGCGGGTGATTGCCCAGGTGTTCGCCGCCCGCGGCGACTTCGCCGAGGCCGTCGACAACATCCGCCTGGCCACCGATCTCGTGCGCAAGGTCGATGATCCCTACGAACTCGCCCGCACCCTCCTGGTGCAGGCCGACATTCTCATCCGGGTCGGCGATGAAGACGCGCGGGTGATCCGGGCCGCCTTCGAGGAGGCCGGCCGCCTGTTCAAGCGCCTGCGCCTGGACTACTGGATCGCCGAGACCGAGTTCAAGACCGGCGTGTACGCTTGCCAGCAGGGAGATCTCTCGGGCGGGTTCCGCCGCCTGAACCGGGCCGAGAAGCTCTATCTGAAGCTTGAGGAGAATGCCCGGGTGCGCGCCGTCCACCACTTCCTCCAGTCGCTCTCGGAGCAGGCGGTGGCGCTTTCGATTTCCCAGGAAAACGAGTTCAAGATTTTCGGCAACCTCATCGGTCCCTCCGAACTGTCCGACCTGAAGTCCAGCCAGCTCGAGGACATCCTGACGATCCTGCTGAAAAAGACCGGCGGGGACCGCGCCGTGATCTTCGCGCCTGAGGCCGACGGGGAGACCGTCTACGCGTCGCTGGAGCTGACGGCGTTTCAGAAGAAGCGGTTTGCGGAGAATTTCTCGGCCCTGCTGGGAGAGGAGATTTCGCGGACGCGGCCGACCCTGAATCTCGACTGCCGGCGCGACCCGTTTATCAACGAACTGCTCGCCGACATTCCGGCCGTGGTCGCCAGTATTCTCGTGGTGCCCTTCCGCATGTCGGCGGGGCAGACCAGTTTCCTGTACGTCGACCGGCTGACCTCCGACAGCAGCCTGAACCCGTTCAGCCAGAGCGACCTCAATTTCGCCGTCGGTTTCAGCGACCTGATCGCCTTCCGGTGGGCGGAGATTGAGAAGAACCGCCTGCTGGAGGACAACCGCCGGCTCAAGAGCCAGTTGATGGAGCAGGCCGCCTTCCCGAACATCATCACCCGCAACCACAAGATGCTCGACGTGCTGGCCCAGGTGCGCCAGGTGATCAACTCCAACATCTCGGTGGCGATCGAGGGGGAGACGGGGACGGGGAAGGACCTCGTGGCGCGGGCCATTCACTACAATTCCAACCGGCGGGCGCGGCGGTTCATTTCGGTCAACTGCGCGGCGCTCCCGGAGACGCTGCTGGAGTCGGAGCTTTTCGGCTACAAGCGCGGGGCGTTCACGGGGGCCGACCGCGACAAGCCCGGCCTGTTCGAGGAGGCCGACGGCGGCACGTTTTTCCTGGACGAGATCGCCGACATGCCGCTGTCGATTCAGGCCAAGATCCTTCGCGTGCTCGAGTGCAAGGAGCTTGTGCGGCTGGGCGATTCGGTCCCGCGCGGGGTCGACGTCCGCATCATTTCGGCCTCCAACAAGGACCTCAAAGAGCAGATGGACCGCGGGCTGTTCCGCCAGGACCTGTACTACCGGCTCTCGGCGCTCAGTTTCCGCCTCCCGCCGCTGCGCGAACGGCGCGAGGACATCCCCCTGCTCGTGACCCATTTCCTCGATGCGACGGGCAAGGAGGTCGACCCGGAGGTCATGCGGATGCTTCTGTCGTATGACTGGCCGGGGAACGTGCGCGAACTCGAGAACGAGATCAAGCGGCTGGCGCTGCTGGCGGGCGACCGCCGGGTGATCGGCCCGGACATCGTGTCGGGCAAACTCCGCGCCGTGGCCGAGCAGGTCGAGAGCGCCCTGCCGGCGCTCCAGGCCGGCGCCGATGTCGAGTTCACCGAGACCTACTCCCTCTACGACTACCTCGCCGAGCACGAGAAGCAGTTCATCATCCGGGCCCTGAAAGAGAAGGGCGGGATCAAGAAGCATGCGGCGGCGATTCTCAACATTCCCGAGTCGACGCTGCGGCTGAAGATCAAGCAGTACAATATCGATCCGAAGCACCTGGACGCCGTGAACTAGCGTCCGGGCCGGAGGCAAGACAAGAGACGGCCGCCCCACTGTCGCCGGTGGGGCGGTTTTTTGTCGGGCGCCGACCCAGACCTTGACACGCGCGGCGCAGGTTCGGTATTATGGCGGGCGGCGCGCCGGCTGCCTGCCGGCGTGTCGCAGAACCGCAATCCACGGAGGTGCCCGCCTGAATACCAGAGCCTACACCCGCTATGTCTTCACCCTCGGGGCGCTCTTCGCCGCCTGGGTCGTGCTCTGGGGATTCGCCCCGCTCGATCGCCACGACTGGGCTTTGGAGAACGTGCTCGTCCTCCTCGTGGCGCCGGTGCTCGTGTTGTCCTACCGGCGTTTCCCTCTCTCCCGCGTCTCCTACACGCTGCTCTTCGTATTTCTCTGCATCCATGAAATCGGGGCGCACTACACTTACGCCGAAGTGCCGTACGACGCGTGGTTCAGGAGTCTATTCGGCGCCGGGCTCAACGCCCTGCTCGGGTGGGACCGCAACAACTTCGACCGCATCGTGCACTTCTCCTATGGCCTCCTGCTGGCCTACCCGATCCGGGAAGTTTTCTGCCGGGTGGCCGCCGCGAAAGGCTTCTGGTCGTACTTCCTGCCGCTGGACGTGACGATGTCGACGTCGATGCTGTTCGAGCTGTTCGAGTGGTGGGCGGCCGAGCTGTTCGGCGGAGACCTGGGGGTGGCGTACCTCGGCACGCAGGGGGATGTGTGGGATGCACACAAGGACATGGGGCTGGCGACCACCGGGGCGGTGATCGCGATGCTGGTGACGGCGGCCATCAATCTCGCCATCCAGTCCGACTTTGCGCGCGAGTGGCGGGAAAGCCTGGCGGTGAAACACCGGCGGCCGCTTGGCGAAGTCGAGATGGCTCGCCTGCGCCGCAAGAAGCAGCGCCGCCCATCGCCGTGAGGGTCGGAGCGACGGTCCCGCCGCGGGGTCTTTTGGACCCAGGGCGCCGGCGAGGGCTTGTTTGGCGCGTCGCAACGCCATATCATGCGGCATGATCCGCGCGCTCTGCTATACCCACCCGGCCCTCGATCCCTTCCGCAATATGGCGGTCGACGAATGGCTGTTCGCACAGGCGCAGCGGCGGCCGGGGATGGTCGTCCTGCGGCTCTACACGTGGCGCACGGGGGCGATCACGTTCGGCTGCAACCAGCGGCTCGACCACGCGGTGGTCCACGAGGCGCTGGGCGGCACGCCGCTCATTCGCCGGGTGACCGGGGGACGGGCGCTCTATCATGATCCGACCGAGCTCACGTACGCGGTGGTGGTGAACGCTGAGGGTCTTCCGCCGGGACCGCTGGTGGGATCGGTCGCCCGCACTTCGGCCGCCATCGCCGAGGCGCTCACCGCTTTTCTGGCGGAGCTGGGGATCCGGTCGCAATATCTGCGATCTTCGGTCGGCGGCGGAAGTCATCCCGCCTTCTTTCACACGGCCCCCTGTTTCGCCTCGGCCGCGCGGCACGAGGTGGTGGCCGACGGCCGCAAGCTGGCGGCGTCGGCGCAGCGCCGCATGGGGCATACACTTCTGCAGCACGGCGCGATCAAGCCGGGCGGCGTCGCCTATCATCCGGCGCTCGATGGCCCGGTATGTCCGCCCGAACGCACGGTCGCCCCTGATCCTGTTTGGGCGCAACATCTTCATACCTGGAGCGGAATCTTCTTCGCGAGCCTCGGGCGCAGTCTCGGCGTCGCGTGCGATGAAGCGGTGCTGTCGGAGGACGAGGAGCGGGTGCTGGATGGGTGGGCGGAGGCGGTCCGCGAAAAAGCTCTGGAGCGGCGCGATTGCATTAAACAGGAAGCGGTTGAGGGCGGTCTCTAGTGCGACCGACGCCCTGTGCGCGGGGAAAAAATCGCTTGACTTCCCTGGCGCGCCAAGGCTAATTTCCGGTCTTAAGTGGGTGTCCTGAAAGGCTCCTGATCGCCGGCGCCCACGCTGTTTTTGAGAGCCGAGGAGTCGGGTCCGCACCGATCAGGTATCGGCCAGCAAACGTCGACAGCACATCGCCTTGTGACTCGCCGGCGCTTCCGACCGCCCGCCGACCCGAGACTGTTGGGTAGTAAGAAAGATTTAGTGTTGATAGGCTCGAGGAGGAACTCTCATGTTTCGTAGTTACAGGCGGCGTCTCCTCACATGCACCATCGCAGGACTCGTTCTGCTCGCCGTGTTCGGCGGGGAGGCTTTCGGTGCCGCCACGGGCAAGATCGCCGGTACGATCACGGACAAGGAGACCAAGCAGCCCGTCATCGGCGCCTCGGTCCTCGTTGTCGGCACCTCGCGCGGCGCCCAGACCGACCTCGACGGGAAGTACACGATCTTCCAGGTGGAGCCGGGAACCTACACGCTCCGGATCAGCCACATCGAGTACCGCACGGTCGAGGTGACCGACGTCGCCGTCAAGGCCGACATCACCACCGAGCAGTCGATTCAGATGGAGCAGACGGCGACCGAGGTGGAGGCGGTGCGTGTCGTCGGCCAGAAAGACAAGCTGGAAATCAAAGAGGTCTCCAACCAGGTCACCATCACCAAGGAAGAGATCCGCACGCAGCCGGTGACGACGGTCGACGAGCTGCTGACGCAGGTGGCGGGCGTGGTCACCAATAGCCAGGGTGAGGTGTTCATCCGCGGCGGCCGCGCCGGCGAGGTGTCGTACATTGTCGACGGCGTGCCGCTGGACGATCCGCTCGGGGCCTCGGGCGCGCAGATGTCGCTCGTGTCGGGCTCCATCCAGGAGTTCACCGTCATCAAAGACGGGTTCGACCCGGAGTACGGCGATGCGCTCTCGGGCATCGTGAAACTCACCACCCAGACGGGCTCGCGCGACAAAACCAATTTCGACTTCCAGTACATCACCGACGATTTCGGGAACAAGGACCTCAACAAGTACTCGCGCAACAATGACTACCTGCGCATGGCGCTCTCCGGTCCCGATCCCTTCGTCAAGAACAAGATTCTCCCGGCGCTCGGCCTGCGCTTCCTCGAGGACCAGGAGTTCACGTACTACTTCTATGCCGAGATGGACAAGAACGACGGCATCTACCAGTACGAGGACTACACCTCGCCGACCACGGCCCGGCAATACGGGGATTTCAACCTCCTCGGGTTCCAGATTCCGGAGCGGCTGAACAACCGGTACTACTACATGGCGAACCTGAAGTTCCGGCCGCAGCAGAACCTCCGCTTCATCCTCTCCTACAAGGAGTCGCTGCGCCGCCTCACACTCTTCAGCTGGGCCTACCGGTACACGCCCAACACGGCGCCGGTGTATGAGGACCAGTGGCGCACGGTCTCGCTGGAGATCTCGGGATCGATGTCCAAGGACATGACGTACGAGGCGGTCTTCTCGTACTACTCGACCTACAAGCAGCAGAAGCCGGGCGACCCGAAGAACCCCGGCAAGGGTCTTGACCCCGACGATTTCCCGGCCGATGACGAGTGGGAGTACTACGACGACGACAACGGCAACGGCCAGTACGATCCGCCGGAGCCGATCATCAATCTGTACCCCGACACGATCAGCTACGGCGAGGGATTCACCGGGCCGCGCTACAACGGCGGCGAGTACGGCGTTGATTTCCGGAACCAGTTTTACGACGTCTTTGAGCTGTACGACCAGCAGAACAGCACGTACTGGGGCACCGGGTTTTCTTTCAACGACAACAATTTCGCGGACACGCTCGAGGGCGAGCCGTTCATCGATCTCAACGGCAACGGCGTGTGGGACCAGGGCGACTACCTGCACGATAAGAACGGCAACGGCGTGCTCGACAACTACCGCGTGAGCAACGTCGGCGCCGCCCAGGCCGAACCGTATGTCGACGGCGACTCGATCCTGGGCGAGCCCTACTACGACAATAACAACAACGGCGTGTACGAAGAGGGCGTCGACGGATTCGTGATGAGCACCGGGCCGGACAACCAGGACTATAACCACAACGGGCGGCGCGACGGTCCGAACGACAAGTTCACCGGCGGGCGCGTCATCCTCGGACCGAACGGGGACACCGTGCGCGTCGAACCCCCGACCCCGTATATCGACCGCAACGGCAACGGCATCTACGACGGGCCCAATTTCCAGTACGACTACGGTGAGCCGTTTACGGACATCAACGGCAACGGCAAATGGGACGCCGGCGGGACCTCGAGCTTCCTCGCGCCGGGATCCTACGACGACGACATCGAATGGTACTACCGCGAGAGCAGCACACTCCGGGGTGACGTCAAGGTCTTCCGCCAGATGGGCAACCACGAGTTGAAGGGCGGCATCGGGATGTGGCGCTACGACTTCACCCTGCAGGATATCAAACGGCCGTACGTCCGCTACAACGGCCGTCCCGACAGCGGGCCGTTCCCCGACCGCGGCGCCTTCCGCGACATGTACAGCTACCAGCCCTGGGCCGGTACTGTCTACCTGCGCGACAAGCTGGAGTACGGCTCGATGATCGCGTCGCTCGGCCTGCGCTGGGATTTCTTCATCCAGGACATCGACGACCTGATCCCGGTGGCCGAGAACGACGACATCGGATCGGGCGTCATCCTGGGCGACCGGCAGAAACTCTCGCCGCGCATCGGGTTCTCCTACCCGATCTCGGACAAGGCGAAGGTCCACTTCAACTACGGGCACTTCTACCAGATGCCCGACCTCGACGCGATGTACGCGCGCAACACGACCTCGATCCAGCAGGACGCGGTCATCGGCAACTACAACCTCGACTACATGAAGACCGTGCAGTACTCGTTCGGCGTCAAGTACGCCATGAGCGAGTACTACAACATCGACGTCTCCGGCTACTTCAAAGACGAGTTCGACAAGATCAACAGCGCGTTCGTCGTCATCGACAACTTCAACCGCCAGCAGTACCGGAACAAGGACTACGGCCGCAGCCGCGGGTTCGAGGTCGAGCTGGAGAAGCGGGGCGGCGGTTATGTCAACGGGATGATCGCCTACACCTACGGCTTTGCCTACGGCAAGGCGTCGGAGGCCTCCCGAACCTACCAGACGAGTTTCGAGCTGTCGCGCGAGCCGCTCGACGAGGCGCCGCTGGACAACGACATCCGGCACTCGCTCAAGGGGAACATCCAGGTGACCGTGCCCAACACGGTGAAGCCGCGGCTGTTCGGGATGCCGATTCCGAACGGCTGGTCGCTCAATCTCCAGTCGATCATTGAGAGCGGTCGCCCCTTCACGCCGGACCGCTCCTACCCGAACGTGGCGACTGTGGGCGGCGAGGACATTCAGCGGAATTCGCTCCGCATGCCCTCGACGGTGCTTTTCGACGTGCGGTTCACCAAGGACTTCCAGTTTGCGGGGGTTGACCTGAGCTACATTCTGTGGATCGAGAATATTTTCGACACCCGGAACGTGGCCGAGGACGGCATTTATACGAACACGGGCCGCGCGGACACCCGCCAGAACCAGAGCGGGATCATCCGCGGCGGCACCGAGTACGATGCCAACCCGTACAACTGGGACTACGGCCGGCAGGTCCGGATGGGAATTCAGATCAACCTGTAAGTCATGGGATGAGGCAAGTTGTTGCTGCAAATAAAGAGGATGCCATGCTAAGACACGAACATACACGCGCGCTTGGCCGGACCCGGGGGATAGCCCTCTCGGGGGCGGTCCTGGCGGCGGTCCTGCTGCTGGTCTCTCCCGGTGACGTACGGGCCCAGGCGAAAGTGGGCACGACCGGCGCCCAGTTCCTTGAGATCGGCGTCTCGGCGCGCGCCATGGGGATGGCGGAGGCGTTCACGGCGCTGGCCAACGACGTCTCGGCCGTCTACTACAACCCCGCCGGCCTGGTCTACCTGTACGGGCCGGAGGGGCAGTTGACGTACGTGCGGATGCCCGCCGACGTCAACTACGGCTACGCGGCCATCGGTCTGCCGCTCGAATCGATCGGCGGGGTGCTGGGAATCAGCGCCTATCACCTCAACTCCGGCGAGATCGACGAGATCGACTACTACGCGATCCCCACCGGGCGGACGTTCTGGTGGAAGGACTTTTCGCTCGCCGTGAGCTATGGCCGCTACCTGACGGACCGGTTCTCGGTCGGTTTCACCGTGAAGTACATCGGTGAGTTCGTTCACGACTACTCGGCCAACGGGTGGGCGGCCGACGTCGGCACGGTGTACAACACCGGTTTCCGGAATTTCAAGATCGCCATGGCCATCACCAACTTCGGCCCCGATCTCAACATGATCCGGGACGACTTCCCGTTGCCCATCAACTTCCGGTTCGGCGGGACGATCGATGCGCTGCAGACCGACAACTACGTGCTGTCGGTGGCGGCCGAGGGCTGCCACCCGTCGGACAACCTCGAGAAGTACAACAGCGGCGCCGAGCTGACCATCCGCGACATGTTCATCCTGCGGGCCGGCGGGCGGTTCAACTATGACGTGGACGGGCTCACGTTCGGCGGCGGGCTGCGCCTGCCGTTCGGCGAAGAATCCGAAATCCGCGTCGACTACGCCTACCAGGACTTCGGCGTGATGGACGAAGTGCACCGATTCACCATGAGTTTCGCGTTTTAGCGGGAGGCAAGGCAGCAGATGAAGACAGTTATGAGATATCGAACGATGCGTGCACTCCTGACAACGCTGGTGCTGGCCGGAGTGGGGGGCGGGGCGGCGCTTCTGGTGGGCGGCTGCACGGATACGCTGGACGGTGAGCGCTTCGCGAATCAGAAGCCCATCGTCCACTTCGCCAACATCCCGCCGGAGGGCCAGACCTTCTCGCGGAACCCCGTGGTCTACTGGTATGGGTCGGACGCCGACGGGCTCATCGACTACTACCGCTACCACGTCGCGACCGAGGCGGAAGTCGGTTTCGACAGCCCCGAGAACTACATCCAACGGGTCTCAGATGCCGCGTGGACGCACGTGGACGTCGACCCGGCGGCCTCGGATCCCCAGACGACGCACCAGATCCCGCTGGCGGCCGACAGCGCCAACCCGGTGCGCTCGTTCGTGGTCCAGTACGTGTTCCTCCAGGCGTTCGACATGGAGGGCCTCGGCTCCGACATCGTCTACCGCCGTTTCGCGCGCAACGACAATCCGCCGAACACCGGGATCAACGACATCAGCACCAAGATTCCGTTCGTCAACGCCCCGCGCCCGGGCGGCATCGTGACCGGCATTGCGCTGGACTGGATGGCTAACGACTCCGTCGACTACCCGAGCGACCCCCCGCGCTTCGAGTTCCAGTGGCGCCTCTACGGACCGTACACGAACGACGAGATGATCGCGATGGAGGCCCAGTTCGTGCAGACCGTGTTCCAGAGCGTGGACGGTTTCGTGTACCGCCAGGGCGAGTATTTCAAAGTCTGCGACACGACCTTCGTGTCCGGCAATCCCGACCCGGTCATCGATTGTGATTCGTTCCTGGTCGGTACGGATGAGATCGACGTTCGCCTCGGACGGACCTTCAAGAATTACTTCGATTTTGAAGACGCCGACTTCGTGAACAACCCGGTCTACTACAAGGTGGTGGACAGCTCGTGCTACCGCGATCCGGAGTGTCTGAAGAGTCTGCCGGATTCGCTGGATGAGACGGCCTGCCCGTGCCTCGACACGTGGGTGCCCGCACTCAGCCAGTCCAATTCGCGCGAGTGGGCGGGTCGCGACACGCTCTACAACGTGTTCCGCCACACTCCGACCGACTCGACGGTGGAGCGGCAATTCCTCTTCTGGATCCGCTCCCGCGACGACGCCAAGGTGCCCGACCCGACGCCGGCCTGGAAGGCGTTCCCGGTGGTCGAACCGAAGTTCGAGCGGGACGTGCTGGTATTTGACATGGCGGCTTCCGCCCAGCCGATCGCGGTCCGCAAGGCCGACGGATACCTACCGGACAACACCACCGACCCGAGCCGTCCGCGCAGTTACCTGTTCTGGCGCGACATGCTCCTGAACTGGAACCCGGATTTGAATTTCAACGAGTACGACTACATCTATCAGGGCCGGTCGTACAACAACACCAACTACACCAATGGAATCCCGCTGGTGAAGCTGCTGCAGTACAAGGTCGTGGTGTTGTACAACGATCACATCGTGGCGCCGCCGATCACGAAAGAGGGCTACATGAAGCCGGTCATCACGGGTCTGGATGCCGGCGTGAATGCCTGGTCGATTTGCCGCTCGGTCGCGGGCGGCGATGGGAACAAGAGCCACATGCCCCCAGGCGACCCGCAGTTGATCTTCAACCAGGTCAGCAACAAGTGGGCCATGGCATACAAGCGGTACTTTGCGGTGAACAGCGGCTTGTACACCGGGTGGTTCCAGCACGCCAACCGGCTGCGGGACCCGCGCCCCAATGCGCCATGGGCTCTGCCCGCATTCGATGTTCAGGATTGCATCGGCGCCTACAGCCTGCAGCCGGCGCAATGGCCCGATATCGAGTATGACTCCGCGCTTGTGCACGATCTCTACGAGTGGGGGTCGCTGGTCCCGGATACCTCCACGCCGGATCCCTCGGACCGGATCCAGTACTACTACAACAAGAAGCTTCCCTATCTGCCGGAGATCAACTGGTGCCAGGCGCGGTACGGGGCGGAGATCATGTATCTGTACAAGTCGTACTACCGGTCGCGGGGCGTTGCCCATCCGCTCGGTGTGTATGAGGGCATCTCCGGCTCCTTCAACTTCGATTTCGAAGGGGCGCCGTGCGGCCACCGCTACAGCACCGGCCTTTACCGGACGGTTCACATGAACCTGACGCCGTTTGCGCTCAAGCGCGGGCCGAACCCGACTTCCGGTCCGGTCGCCCAGCTCTTCAGGGCTGTCATGGATTACCTCTACGATCCGAATATCCAGCAGCCGGTCGCGAAGCTGCGGTATCATGATGCGGACCCGACGGCGGCGGCGGATCTCTCCGTCGAGCGGGATCGCTACTGGAAGCGCTGCGACCAGGAAGCGTACGAGAAGGGTCTGGATCTCAGCGCCCACGCGCTGGCCAATCTGCACCGGCGCTGACCGGCCGCCGTTATTTGACCGTTACCGAGACCGGAGCCGTCGGCTCCGGTCTCTTTTTGTTTATTGCCGGGGCGCCAGGCGGCGGTCGAGCTCCCGGAGTTCCGGGCGGTTGGGGAAGCGGGCGAGCGCCTCGCGGAGGGTGGTTCGCGCCTCGTCGATGCGCCCCGCTGCGGCGCAGGCGCCGACTAGGTTCACCCAGGCCTCAGCCAGGCCGGGGTCGAGTTCCACCGCCCGGCGCGAGAATTCGACAGCCTCCCCGAAGCGGCTAGCGAGAGCGGCGAGATAGCCGAGCTGGTAGGCCGCCTGGGCGTGCTGCTCGCGCATGCGCTCGCGGCTGTGACGGAAATTGGGAGCGAAAGCGGCATCGTCCATCTCGATCGGCGGCGGCGGCGCGGACAGGGCCGCCAGGAGCGTCGCGCGCGCCGTCTCGGCCAGCCCGCGCTGCGTGAGCAGAATGCCGGCCTCGTTGAGCAGGTAGACGTCGCCGCCCGTGCGCGCCGCAGCGGCCTGAACCTCGGCGACAAGCTGCTCAGGCGCTGTCGTATCCGCCGCGAACACGGCCCGCAGCCAAACGAGATTGGCGTCGTAGTCGTAGGGGCGGAGCGCCAGCGCCCGCTGCCCCTCCGCTTGCGCGTCGGCGAAACGCCCCTCGAGCAGGGCCAGCGAGGCGAGGTTGGTCAGAGCCTTGGGTCGGCCAGGGTGGAACCGGGCCTCCCGCTCCCAGGCAGCCCGGGCCGCAGCGGCGTCGCCCAAACGCAGCCAGGCGTTGCCCAGATTCAGGTTCACTTCGGGGTAGGTGGAGTCGACCGCGGCCGCTTCGGCCGAGAGTTCGAGCGCGCGGCGGAAGTCCCCCTGTCCGTAGGCGTAATTGGCGGCGCTCATGATCGCTTGGGGAGACACACCGGACGGGAGCGACACCAGTGGCAGGAACGACAGCCCGGCGCCAACTGTCAGAGCCGCGGCCGGCAGCACCAGCCCCCGCCGCCGCCGAACAGCCTCGGCCAGCCCGAACACACCGGTTGCCGCCAGGATGAAATACAGCGGCAGCACCGGCAGGCGGAAGCGGCTGTTGAAGAAGAACAGCGCCGAGGCGGCGACATACAGCAGGAGGATAAGCGCGATCAGGCGAAGACGGGCGTTGGTCCGCAGCGCCGCGGCCAGACCGGCCAGAGCCAACGCAAAGAGCAGACCGAAACTCAGCGGATTGTAGCGCAGCAGCGGGATGAGCGCGAAGAACGGCCCGAGCGCGCGGTTGTTGGAAATCTCCCGGTGCGAGATGTTCCAGTAGAGCTTCTCCGCATAAAGGCGGAGAAACGAGAGGGGATGGGCGGCGATCCACGTGCGGGCGCGCTGCGCCCAGTAGTCGGAGACTTCGCCGGGTGCGAGCGGACGGCCGGCGGCCTGCTCTGCGATATGCACGACATCCCGAATCTGCCAGTTGAAACCCAGCGGTTCGGGCAGGACCGCGGAGACGCCGTCGGCCTCAGGGTTGTTGCCGATGTACAGGTTGATGCCTCCCTGCGAGGCGATCAGCACCGGATCGCCGGCGACCGCGAGGTTGCGGATGAAGATCGGTCCGATCGCAATCGCCAGGCCGAGGCCGACCGCGAGCGCTGTGCGCAGGAGCGGCGCCAGGCCGCGCCGGGCGCACAGGGCGACCCCCGCGACCACGACCAGGAGCAACAGCGCGGTCGGTCGCGTGATCGCCGCCAGACCAAGCGCCAGTCCGAGCCAGAACGCATCCCGCGCCCGGTGCGTTTCCCGCCACACGAGCAGCCGCCATACCGAAGCCTGCAGTAGCAGCAAAAACAGCGGGTCGAGCAGCAGTTCGGACTCGAAGTAGAGCGCGGTCGGCCACACGGCGTGGAGACCGGCCGCCAAGAGACCGACGCGCGACGACACCGCCCGCCGACCGAGCACGTACGTCAGCGCCACCGATGCCAGGCCCACGGCCAGACCGAACACGCGGGCCGTCCAGAGCGAAACACCGAAGACGGCGTACAGGGCGGCCAACACGAAAACATAGAACGGGGCGCGGAAGTATGTGGTGGCGCCGAGGATATTCCCGGCCGCGATATCCTGCGCCCAGTGGTGGTGGAAGCAGTTGTCGACCGTGAGCATGGTCCACTCAGGCAGCCCGGCGTACATGGCCAGGTAGCAGACCCGCAGCCCGGCGGCGACCAGCAGAATCAGCCCGAGCGAGGCGGGAAAACCGCCCTGTTGCCGGTGTGGAGCCATCGGGACAATATAGAACCCGCCGCTGGAATCAGCCTGTAAAAAGTTGCCGAGTGTGCACCCGCCTGTGCATCGGACTGCACCGGCCTTTCACCTGTGCAAGTGGTCAACCGCTCGCCCCGCTCGCGCGACCCCAGCGCCTCCCCCGAAAGTCGTTGCGGTAATAGCGATTAGCTCGCCCTGAGGGTGAGTCGGTGCAGCCGGTTGCGGCCCCCTCATAAGCCGGGGGGCGGCATAACCGTTGCTCTAAGGGTCCCCGGACTTTGCCGGAGGAGAACCCATGAAGGAACTTGCAGCCTACACGCTCTCGCTGTTCGCGGGTCTGATCATGCTGGGGCTGAACACCGGGGCGGCCGCCGCCCAGCCGTCGCTGGCGCCGGGGCTCGCCGAACTGATCGACCGCGGAGCGCCGCCGGACAGCATCGTGCACGTGGTCGTCTTCCTCGAGACGGAACGCACCGCCGCCGCGTCGAAAGCGTCGGCCGCGATGCTTGCCCGGGGAGATCAAATCCGGCAGGTCACATCGGCGCTGAAGCAGGCGCGGGGGCGGGGGGACCGGGCGGTGGCCGCGCTGCTCCGGCAGCACGCCCGCTCGACCGTCGCCCGTTACTGGATTGCACCGGCCTACGCGGCAGCGGTGCCGGCGGCGGTCCTCCCGGAACTGGCGGCGATCGACGGCGTGAGCCTCGTGGTCGAAGATGCGCCGGTGAGCCTGATTGCGCCGGTCGAGGAAAAGGCTCCGACGGCCGGTCTGGCGGCGACGGTTGCGCAGCCGCTTGTGCAGCTCGGAGTCCCCGCACTGTGGCAGAAGGGGTTGACGGGGCGCGGGCGGCTCATCTGCTCGTTCGATACGGGAGTGAAGTACGATCACGCGGCGCTCCTGCCGAAGTGGCGGGGCGCGCACGTTCCGCTGAGCGCGGCCTGGTTCTCCAAGGTGGCGCCGACAAGTCTGCCGGCGGACGCGGTCGGCCACGGTACCCACACGATGGGCATCATGGTCGGCTCCGACGGGGCGGACACGATCGGCGTGGCCCCGGACGCGGAGTGGATCACGGCCGGCGTGATCGACCAGGGACGGCCGCTCTCGACCACCATCGCCGACATTCTCGAAGCTTTCCAGTGGGCGCTCAATCCGGACGGGGACACGATGACGACCGACGATGTGCCCGACGTGATCCTGAACAGCTGGGGGATCCCGAAAGGTCTCTTCACGCCGTGCGACCGGACGTTTGCCGCGGCGATCGAGAACGTGGAGGCGGCCGGCGTGGTGACGGTGTTTGCGGCCGGCAACGAAGGGCCGAACGCCATGACGCTGCGCAACCCGGCCGACATGGTGCTCAGTCCGCTGAGCGCCTTCGCGGTCGGCGCCGTCGATGCCAACAACGCGGTCGCGAGCTTCTCCAGCCGGGGTCCGGCATCGTGCGACCAGGTGTCGGTGAAGCCGGAGCTGGTCGCCCCGGGCGTGAGTATCCGGTCGTCGTACAAAGACGGCGGGTACAAGGTGCTCACGGGCACCTCGATGGCCGCGCCGTTCGTGGCCGGACTGGTGGCGCTCGTCCGCCAGTATAATCCCAACGTGTCGGCCGCCGACATCAAGAGCGCCTTTATCGCGGCCGCCCGCGACCTGGGGCCGCTCGGAGAGGACAACAGCTACGGCTACGGGATCGTCGATGCCGCGCGGCTGCTCCAGTACATCCCGGATCCGGTGGCGCCCGATTTCTCCATCAGCCGGGTGGCGGTTTCGGGCGACGGGCTGGCGGTGCCGGGCGAGCGCTTCGACCTGGCGATCACGCTGCGCAACCCGGCGGCCAATATTGTCCGGGCGACGGCCACTCTCGCGGCCCCGGCGGCCTCGGGCGTCACAGTCGAGTCGGGGGAAGTGATCTACCTGTTCGGCGGCGACCTGCTGAGCGCGGTCAACGGGGCGCCGTTGACAGCGACCTTCAGCGATACGCTCTATCATGGCCAGACGGCGGCCTTCACTCTCTGCGTCCGGTACGAGTACAATCTCGCAGAGCACACGGACACACTGACCTTCACGCTCCCGGTCGGGGTGGCGCCGGCGGGCAGCTTCGCCACCCACCGGACAGCGCAGATGGACTTGACGGTGTCGGATTTCGGCATGTTCGGGCTGGCGCCCGGCTCGATATATAATGTGCGGGGGGAGGGGTTCACAGTCGGCGGCAGCGACAACCTGCTGTACGAGGCCGGCGTGATCATCGGGCGCAACGCCCTTCAGCTCTCCACCGGCGTGCGGGGCGCCGACGGCGGGTTCGCCGCCTCCGATTTCCTCCCTGTCGCGCCGCTCAGCGAGGAGTGGGTGGACCTGGACGGCGGCCGGCACCGGACGGCCGAGTACGACGACCGCGGGGCGGAGATCTCGATTCCCATCACGGTCCGGCAGGAAACGGTGAGCTACCCGGGGATGGACCACAGCAGCCTGCTGGTTGTCAAGTTTCGTCTCAAAAACACGAGCATCGAACCGCTCACCAACCTCCGCTTCGGCCTCTTGGCCGACTACGACCTGGGCGGCGCGGAGACGGTGGCCTACGATGCGAATCTCAACATGATTGTGACGGCGGGCGCCGATGGTTCCCGGGCGGCGCTGATGGGGCTGGACGGGGCGGTTTCGTTCAGCGCCTTCGCCAACCAAGCCGGCGCAAAAACGGGCTTTTCGGGCGGGGAGTTATATGATATACTATCCCGGTCCGGGGTGGATCTCGGCGAGGCGTCCGGTGACGATCGTTTTGTGATCGTCGGCGCCGGACCGTTTTCGATCCCGCCAAGGGATTCGGTCACCATAGCTCTGGCCTTTGTCGCAGGCCTCGCGGAGGCGGATTTCGAAGCCGCGGCGGCAGCGGCCCGCCGGATGTACGACGAGGCGACAGCGGCAGCGGACGAGCGGCCGGACGGTCTGCCGGCAGCCTTCGAACTGCACCAGAACTACCCGAACCCCTTCAACCCGACCACGCGGATTCGTTTCGATCTGCCGAGGGCCGCCGAGGTGTCGCTGAAGATCTACAACACGCTGGGACAGGAAGTGACGGTGCTGCACGAAGGGCCGCTGGCCCCCGGGCGGCACGCGGTCGACTGGGAAGCGGCGGGGGATCTGGCCAGCGGCGTGTACTTCTACCGCCTGACCGTGGGCGACACCCAGCAGACGCGGAAGATGGTGCTTCTAAAATAGTCCCGGAATATCGATTTTCCGGGAAACGAACGGCGTGCGGCGGAGTTTACAGGGTAAGTAGAATTCATACACCGCGATAAGGACAGCGAAGGTTCCCCGTATGACACGTGTGACGTTCATTTCCCTGTTGCTGCTCGCCCTGGCCGGTTCGGCGGCAGCTGTGGCCCCGCACCCGGAGGCGATCGAAAAATGGAAAGCCGAGGGAGTGTGGAAGGAGAAGGTCGACGCTTGGCAGGCGTTCAAGGCGCGCGGCGGCTGCGCTCCCAATGAGACACCGATCTGGCAGCCCGGCAAGGAGCCGCGGGCGATGGCCGCCCAGGCCGGTCCGGACACGGTGAAAGTGATCGTGCTCCTGGTGGAATTCACCGACAACCGCATGAGCGGCGGGTACGCCAACGGCACCAACGCCGTGTTCGACTCGATCCTCTTTTCGGACAGCACCATCGACACCGCCGGCGCAATCATCAACCCGACCGGATCGATGACCGACTACTACCGCGAAGTCACCTATGGGGGCCTGTACCTCGCCGGGGACATCTACGGTCCGTACACGGCGCCGAATACCTACGCCTACTACGTCGGCTCCGACGACGGCCTCTCGCGCAGCGCCGAGCTTGTCTATGATCTCACGAACCTCGCCGACCCGGACATCGATTACACCCAGTACACCAACGGCGACAACGACGTCGACGCAGTTATCGTCATCCACGCGGGCCGCGGCGCCGAGGAAGGAATCTTCGGCATCTGGTCGCACAAGGCGTCCATCAACGCCACGCGCGACGGCGTGCAGGTGAAGTACTACACGATGAACCCGGAGGAAGCGGGGGACCACCTCTCCGCCATCGGGGTCTTCTGCCACGAGTTCGGCCACGTGCTGGGGCTGCCGGACCTCTATGACGTCACCTACGCCGAGGGTTCCAGCGGAGCGGGGCACTGGTCACTCATGGGGAACGGGAACTACCTGTTCGGGTCCAAGCGGCCGGCGCACCTCGACGGGTGGTGCAAGGCGCAGGCCGGGCTGGTGACGATCATCGACGTGACGCAGAACATCAAGCTGGCGGCTATCCCGGCCGTGGAATACAACCCGGTGGTCTACCGGCTGAGAAACGCGACCACCGGGAGTTCGGAATACTGGCTGATCGAGAACCGCCGCCAGACGGGGTTTGACACGAACATCCCGGGATCCGGCCTGTGCATCTGGCACTACGACGCCGGCACGGCCGCCGGTACGGGCAGCAACCGGTACCCGCCCTACCGCATCGCGCTGGAGCAGGCGGACGGCCAGTTCCAGCTTGAGTACGCCGGGAGCTCCGGCGATGCGGGGGATCCGTTCCCCGGCGCCACCGGCAACCGCAACTTCCACGACTACAGCACGCCGGCCACGAATCTCAACGACGACCTCTCGCCGCTCTACGGCCTCGTGTCGCGTATCGGCGTGTGGGATGTCTCCAACGCCGATTCGGTCATGTACGCCGAACTCGACATCGAGTACTCGCGGCCCTGGATCGTCGAAGCCTCGAGCGGGTTCGTCTTCAACGATGACGCGCCGCGCGGGGACGGCGACGGCGTCGTCGAAGCCGGCGAAGAGATCCACTTCTACTGCTACATCCGCAATTTCATGCGGTACTCCTACAATGTGCGGGCGGCGCTCGCCAGCGGGTCGCCCCGGATCGAGTGGGTGACCCCGGCCGTCTCCTTCGGCACGAACCTGCTGGTCGACATCCAGTACAACACCGATCCCATCATCTTCCGGGTAAAGGACAGCCTGACGGCGGCGATTGACACGTTCACGGTGACGATCGTGACCGACTCGCTCCCCGGCGGGACATTCGGCAGCGAGTTTGTCAAGGAGTTCCAGTTCTCCAAACAGGTGGGCGCCACCCAGGTGCTGGTGGTCGACGACGACAACGGGGCTGAGTACCAGCAGGAGTATGTGGATGCGCTGCGGGGCCGGGGGATTCCCAGCCGGGTGTGGAATGTCCAGTCCCAGGGCTCGCCCGACTCGCTGGCTCTGAGCGGCTATCGGATCGTCTTCTGGCACACGGGCATCGATACCTCGACCGGCGCTTTCAGCGCGGCTAATGTCGCCGCGATGAAAGGGTACCTGAACGCCCCCGACCATCATCTGTGCCTGGGGACCTACGCGCTGGTAAAACTGGCCGCCCTCGACAACGCCTTCGTCGCAGACTACCTCAAGGCGAGCCATGCCGGCAATCTCTACTTCCCTCAGTATCTCGGCGTCCCCGGGACAGCCATCGGCAACGGCACGGAGTACCGGCCGATCACCGGCGCGCCGAATGCGGCGGCGGCCAACGCTTATATGAATGTGCTCAGCGGCGGCCAGAGCATATTCACCGGCGGGCCGAGCGGACAGATACGCGGCATCGCCTACGCGGGCCCGACCTACAAAACCGTGTTGCTCACCTTCGCCCCCGAGCTGCTCAACGACAACGCGGGCGGTACGACCATGCCGAAAGACACACTCATCAGCCGCATCCTCGCCTACTTCGGCGGCCAGGCCACGTCCATCCACGACGGTTCCCCGTTCCCGGTCATGCCGTCCTCGTTTACCCTCGAGCAGAATTACCCGAATCCATTCAACCCGAGCACCACGATCCGGTACACGCTGCGGAGCACCGGAGCGGATTTCCGGTCCACGCCGCGCACGAAACTGGCGGTCTACAACGCCCTCGGCCAGCGGGTGGCAACGCTGGTCGATGAAGTCCAGATTCCGGGATCCTACGCGGTCGATTGGGACGGGTCGGACGGAAGAGGGCATCGGGCGGCCTCCGGAGTCTATTTCTACCGCCTCGAACGGGGTGACGAGGCCCAAACAATGAAAATGGTTCTCCTTAAGTAGAGCAAAGTTGCACTACCGAAAAAGAAGCAGCCGCCGGCCCACCCCGGCGGCTATCTTTTTGCAGTAGAATAGGATATATTCATGTGAAAAATGCCACTTAGCCGCTCGATTTTCCTTGACATCAGGCCGAAAGAGAGTAATATATGCTGATGAAATTGAAAATCGTTTTCAGTTGAGTGGAATGATCGGCACAAGGTTGCGCCATGCGAGAGTTCCTTCGCACCAAAGGTTTCAAAATGACGCCCCAGCGGGAGCTGGTTTTCCGGGCGTTCTTTGAACTCGGCGACCACGTGACGGTGGACGAGCTGTTCGAGAAAGTGAGGCGCCAGGACCGCTCGATCGGGTACAGCACCGTCTGGCGGAACCTGAAACTGATCTGCCGGGTGGGGCTGGCGGAGGAAGTGAATGTCGGCGACGGCGTCACGCGGTACGACCGGGTGACGCACGTGCCGCACGGCCACCTGTACTGCCAGGAGTGCCGCAGGCTGACCGAGTTTCCGGTGGAGGAAATCGTGGCGGTGCTGGCCGGGGTGGCCGAGCAGAACGACTTCCGCGCCGATAGTTTCAAAATCGAGATCCACGGGTACTGCGAGGAATGCCGCGAACGGCGCCGGCGGGCGCTCGGTTCGGGCGGCGGCGCCGCGCCGCCGAAGTGACGGGTTCGGGGACGGGATGAGGATGCAGCCATGACGTACTTGAGCAGAATGAGTCCCGGCCAGCGTGGACGGATCGTAGGATTCGTCGACGACAGCCCACTGGCGCGCCGCCTGCTGGAGCTGGGGATTATCCCCGGGCGCCTGATCACCTACCTGCGGAACGCGCCGCTCTCCGATCCCATGCAGGTGCAGGTCGGTTCGAGCTGCCTGACCCTGCGGCACCAGGAAGCCTCGCTGGTGGCAGTGGAGCCGGAGGAGTAACCCCGCCATTTCCCAAGGGAGAGGCCATCCTTCGGGGAGGTCGCATGCCGGCGCCCGAGATTACAAAGACCCGTGAAATCGCCATTTGCGGCAATCCGAATTGCGGCAAGACGACGATCTTCAACGCCATCACCGGTCTCGCCCAGCAGGTGGGCAACTACCCTGGCGTGACGGTCGAGCGGATCCGCGGGCAGTTCGCCCATGGCGGCCGGCGGTACGTGCTGGCCGACATCCCGGGCACCTATTCCCTCTCGGCGTTTTCTCCCGATGAATACATCGCCTGCGCCGCACTCACGGGCAGCCTGGATGCCTCGCCGGCGCCCGATGCGATCATCTGCGTGCTCGACGGGACCCAGCTCGAGCGGGGGCTCTATTTCCTGCTCCAGGTGCTGGAGATCGGCCGTCCGACCGTGGCGGCGGTCAACATGGTGGATATCGCCGCGAAGCGGGGGCTGACGATCGACTACGCCGCGCTGGAGCGGCTGACCGGCGTGCCGGTCGTGCCGGTGGTCGGCAGCCGGGGGGAAGGCATCGCGCGGCTGGTTGCGTTGGCCGCGCAGGCGGCGGACGCCCCGCCGCTCCCGCCGCGGCGGCGCTACCGGGCGGAAGTGGAGAATCTGATCGAGCGCCTGCAGGCGACGCCGGGCAACGGCCACCGGTCGCGCGCCGAGTATTTGCGGATCGTGTTTGATGCCGACGGACCGGCGGAGCGGCGATTCCTGGCCGCCGCCGGCGGCGCGGGTCGGGCGTTGCTCGAGCGCGGGCGCAGTCTGATTCGCGAGCGGGCCGGCACGCTTGCGGCGGCCGAGACCGCACCGCTGACGGAGGCGGCCGCGGAGCTCTACCGCCAGGCGGTGCGGGCCGCCGCCAGCCCTCGGCCCTCGCGCTCGGGGCGGATCGACCGGTTTCTCCTCCACCCCGTCCTCGGACCGATCGTGCTGGTGACGGCGATGATGTTCGTGTTCCAGTCGATCTTCTCCTGGGCGGAGCCGTTCATGGACCTGATCGACGGGCTTTTCGGACGGCTGGCCGCGGCCGTCGAGAGCGCCCTGCCGGCCGGGCCGCTCCAGTCGCTGCTCACCGACGGCGTGATCGGCGGCGTCGGTTCGGTGCTCGTTTTCATCCCCCAGATTGTCATTCTCTTCCTGTTCATCGCTCTGCTTGAGGACAGCGGCTACATGGCGCGGGCGGCCTTCCTGGTGGACCGCATGTTCCGCTGGTGCGGGCTGTCGGGCAAGTCGTTCATCCCCATGCTCTCCTCGTTCGCCTGCGCCGTGCCCGGTATTCTCGCCACCCGCACGATCGAGGACCGCAAACTCCGCTTCATCACAATGATGGTGGCGCCCCTCATGACCTGCTCGGCCCGCCTGCCCGTGTACGCGGTGATGATCGCGGCCTTCATCCCCTACAAGACCTGGCTCGGGGTGATCAACCTTCAGGGCCTGGTGCTCACCGTGCTCTACCTGCTCGGGATCGCGGTCGCCGTCGCGGTCTCGTTCGTCCTCCAGCGGCTCGTGTTCCGGGCCGAGCGCGGGACCTTCCTCATGGAGATGCCGTCGTACAAAGTCCCGACTCTCCGCTCGCTCGGCATCCGCGTAATCCACCGGGCGAGGTCGTTCGTGGTGCGGGCGGGGACGGTGATCCTGGCGATCACGATCCTGATCTGGGCGCTGTCGTATTTCCCGCGCGACTCCCGCCTCGCCGAGAGCTACGCGGAGAGGATCGAGACGGCGGCGACCGCGGCCGAGGCGCAGACGCTGGCGAACGAGCGGGCCGGCGCGCAGCTGCGCAATTCCTACTTCGCCCGCATCGGGCACGCCGTCGAACCGGTGTTCCGGCCGCTCGGGTGGGATTGGCGGATCACGATGGCGACCCTGGCGGCTTTCCCGGCCCGGGAGGTGATCATCGCGACGCTCGGGACGATTTTTAATCTCGGGGCGGAGGTGGACGAGGAGTCGTCCTCGCTCATCGAGAAGATGCGGCAGGCGGCATGGGAGTACGGCCCGGAGGCCGGCCGGCCGCTCTTTACACCGGCCGTGGCGCTGTCGATCATGGTGTTCTTCGCCCTGTGCTGCCAGTGCGGGGCGACGCTCGTGACGATCCGCAAGGAAACCGCTTCGTGGCGGTACCCGCTGGCGGTGTTCGGCTACATGACGGCGCTGTCGTATGTGACGGCGCTGGCGACCTATCAGGTGTTTAGCCGGGTGTGGTACTAATGGATATGCTGTGGCAACATGTCGCGGTGGGGGCGGCGCTGGTGGGGGCGGCGGCCTACCTCGGGTGGTATTTCCGGCGGAGGGCGTTCCGGAAGAAGTCGCCGTGCGACTCATGCGGTTTGATGAAGATGGCGGAGCGGCGGGCGGGGCGGGGCAGGTAGGCCTCGGAGCAGCCGCGCGCAGGAGGGGCGGTCGCCGCACGGATTCGGGGAGGCGCGGGAAATCGACCCGGCGCCCGTGTTCCCTCCGGGCGAGGGCCAGGTAAGCGTGAAGGGCCGCCGCGCTGTGCTGCACCTCGCGGCCGTGCGCTCCGGCAACCGGGACTTCCGTCAAACCGGATTGTCAGCAACGCGGGGCAACCGGCCATCGGAGCGGAAGGCGCTCGAATGACTGATTGACCTGGTTCTTCCGATCCCCCTATATTCCCCCCATGTTTCACGCGGCGCCGATACTTTTGGGGCAATACCGTCCGGTCGATTCCTACCTGCACAAGCTCGACGCCCGGGCCAAGATGCTCCCGATCACCGTGGTCCTCGTATTCGGCCTGCTGTCCGACTCATTCATGTTCTACGCCGTGATCCTCGTGGCGCTGGTCGCGGCGCTGCTCGGCTCGGGGGTGCGGGCGGGGCAGTTGGTGCGGAATTTCAAACCGATCATTCTGCTGGTGGTGATCACCGCGGCCTACCACCTGGCCTTCTCCGGCGGCCGGTCGGAGATCTGGTGGGCGGCCGGGCCGATCCGGATCCGGGAGGAAGCGGTGCGCCAGGCGGGATTCTTCTCGCTGCGGCTGGTGCTTTTTGTGTCGATTGCGTTTCTGTTGACGCTCACGACCGCCCCCTCCGAACTCGCCGACGCTATCGCGCAGCTGCTCCGGCCTCTCGAACGGATCCGCGTGCCGGTGCAGGATCTCGCACTCATCCTGTTCATGGCTATGCGGTTCATCCCGGTCCTCTATGACGAATTTCAGGCCATCAAGTACGCCCAGATGATCCGGGGCGTGCGGTTCACGGGCTCAATGATAAACCGCATCCGCAAGACTGTCAGCATCATCATCCCGGTCTTTGTGGCGGCGCTCCAGCGGGCGGACGACCTGGCGCTCGCCATCGAGGCGCGCGGGTACAAGGGCGGAGTGAAGAGGACGATCTATACACGGTTGCGGTTTGAGACGCCGGAGTGGGTGTTCGCGCTTGGCGCGAGCGGCGCGGTGGTGATCTTGTGGGCGCTGACGAGATGAGCGCAAGAGGGCGGGCGGCAGGAAGCGGGGCGCGACCCGGAGCCCGCCGCCTCGAGCCGGTTCTGTGCGGCGACGGATAGCGAATGGCTGAACGCAACATCAGACTCACGCTCGAGTACAAGGGGACCGCGTACGCGGGGTGGCAGATCCAGGCGGGGCAGCCGACCGTGCAGGGGGAACTAGTTGCCGCAATCCGCAAGACAACGGGCTGCGACGTGAGCGTTCACGGCGCGGGGCGGACCGATGCCGGCGTGCACGCGCTCGGCCAGGTCGCCAATTTCCGCATCGACCACCGCCTGGCGCCGGACCGCTACAGGGACGCCCTCAATTACTACCTCCCCGCGGATATCCGCATCCGGGAGGCGGCCGAGGCGCCCCTGTCGTTCCACGCCCGCCGGAGCGCCAAGGCCAAGCGGTACCGCTACGTGATCGCGGGGGAACGCTCGGCGCTGTGGCGGGAGTACCGGTGGGAACTCGCGGGGCGAGAGGCGGCCGGGGCCTCTCCTGAAGCGGCGGGCGTCTTACCGCCGGCCGATAGTCTTGCCGGCCCCGGGCCGGGGGACAGCCCGGCCGCTCCGGCGCCCGCGTTGCGTTTCGATCTCCTGCAGCAGGCGGCGGCGCTCATTGTCGGCGAGCACGATTTCGCCCCGTTCTGCGTGACCGCCTCCCGCAAGGAGGATAACCGGTGCCGGATCGACCGGGCGCACTGGTACCGGGTCGGCCCGCTGCGGGTGTTTGAGATTCGCGGGAACCGGTTCCTGCACAATATGGTACGGAGTCTTGTGGGGGCCATGGTGAACCTCGCCGCCGAGTCCCCCGACCGCCACCCGGACAACTTGACTTTGACCCGGTTTGCCGATATCATACAAGCTCCGAACCAGCAGCGCATCGTGTTCACGGCGCCGGCCCGGGGGCTGTACCTCGTGTCGGTACACTACTGAAGGGATGATCAGATGAAGTTTTTCATCGACACCGCCAATATCGCGCAGATCAAGAAGGCGCACGCCATGGGCGTGCTCGACGGCGTCACCACCAACCCCTCGCTGGCGGCCAAAGAAGCCGCGCCTTACCGTGAGCTTCTCGCGGAGATCTGCCGGATCGTGCCCGGGCCGGTGTCGGCCGAAGTGATCGCCACGGATTACGACGGCATGATGGCGGAGGCCCGCGAACTGGCGAAAATCGCCGACAACATCGTGGTGAAAATCCCGACCATTCTCGACGGTCTCCGCGCGATCAAGAGCCTGAAGGAGGAGGGGATCAAGACGAACGCGACGCTCATTTTCTCCCCCTCGCAGGCGCTGCTGGTGGCCAAGGCGGGGGCGACCTACGCCTCGCCCTTCATCGGGCGGCTCGACGACATCTCGCAGGACGGGATGGAACTGATCGAGCAGATCGTAGCCATCTACGCGAACTACCTGTTCGAGACCGAGGTGCTGGTGGCCTCGGTCCGCCACCCGATGCACGTGGTGCAGGCGGCGCTGATCGGGGCCGGGGTGGTGACGATGCCCTACGACGTGATCGAGAAGCTGATCCGCCACCCGCTCACCGACCTCGGACTGGCGAAATTTCTCGCCGACTACAAGAAAGCCGGCAAGTAACGCCCATGATTGAACGGTACACTCTTCCGGAGATGGGGGCGCTGTGGACCGACGAGGCCCGGTTTCGCACCTGGCTGGAGGTCGAGGTGGAGGCGGCGCGGGCCATGGCCCACTACCGGGTGATCCCGGCGAAGGCATTTGCGACGATCGCCGAGAAGGCGAATTTCGACGCCGCCCGCATCCGCGAAATTGAGGCCGAGGTCAACCACGACGTGATTGCGTTCCTCACCTCGGTGGCCGAGCATGTCGGCGAGGACGCCCGCTACATGCACTTCGGCATGACCTCCTCCGACATGCTCGACACGGCGCTGTCGCTGACACTCAAACGGGCGGCCGCGCTGATCGACCGGAAGATCGATACGGCGCTCAAGGCGGTCCGCAAGCTTGCATTCAAGCACAAGACGACGCCGATCATGGGCCGGACCCACGGTGTATTCGCCGAGCCGACCTCGGTCGGGCTCAAGTTTGCGGTCTGGTACACGGAACTCGACCGGGCCCGCCAGCGGGTGCGCGCGGCGGCCGACGGGGTGGCGGTCGGCAAGATCTCCGGGGCGGTGGGGAATTTCGCCCACCTCGACCCGAAGATCGAAGCGATGGTGTGCCGGCGGCTCGGCCTGAAACCGGCGCCGGTCTCGACCCAGGTGGTGCAGCGCGACCGCCACGCCGCGCTGGTGACGGCGCTGGCGCTCCTCGCCTCGTCGCTGGAGAAGTTTGCCACCGAGATCCGTCTCCTCCAGCGCACCGAGACGGGGGAGATGATGGAGGGGTTCAGCAGGAAGCAGAAGGGGTCATCGGCGATGCCCCACAAGAAGAACCCGATCACGGCCGAGCGCATCTGCGGCATCGCCCGCCTGTTGCGCGGATACGCGCTGAGCGCGATGGAGAACATCCCCCTCTGGCACGAACGCGACATCGCCCACTCCTCGGTCGAACGCGTGATTCTCCCCGACGCCTGCATCATCACCGACTATGGTCTGCAGAAATTCATCGAGATCCTCAACGGTCTCGTGATCGACGCGCGGCGCATGCGCGAGAACATCTACTACCGCGGCGGCGTCGTCTTCTCGCAGCAGCTCCTCCTCAAGCTCGCGGGGCCGGTCGGCTCGCGCGACACCGCCTACCGGATAGTGCAGCGCAACGCGATGAAGGCGCTCGAGACGGGAGAGTCGTTCCGAGACCTGGTCAGGCAGGACATCGAGATCCGCCGGTACCTCTCGGAGAAAGACATCGACCGGAGTTTCGACCTGGAGTACTATACGAAAAACGTGGACCGCATATTCGAACGGGTGTTTGGGAAGTGATTGTGCGCGACGGTTGGCCGTTTCTTGTGATCGGAGCGGCGCTCGTGCTGGCGACGGCGGCGGGGGCGGTGCGCTGGAGCAGCCTCGGGCTGCTGGCGGCGGCCGGCCTGTGCGCTCTGCTTACCCTGTTCACCGCCTATTTCTTCCGCAACCCCCCGCGGGTTGTTCCCGATGACCCGCGGGCGGTGGTCGCCCCCGCCGACGGCAAAGTCGTGCTCATCACTCCCCTGGAGGATCACCCCGCCCTCGGCGGCCCGGCCACGCGCATCTCGATTTTCCTGAGCGTGTTCGACGTCCACATCAACCGTATCCCGACCGCCGGCGCGGTCGACTACGTGAAGTACAACCCCGGTCGGTTTTTCGCGGCCTTTGCCGACAAAGCATCCGAACTCAACGAGCAGACCGAGGTCGGCCTGACCACGCCGGGGGGGGCGCGGCTGGCGGTGGCGCAGATCGCCGGGCTGATCGCCCGCCGCATCGTCTGCCGGCTCCGCGCCGGGGACACGGTGCGCACCGGCGCGCCGTTCGGCATGATCCGTTTCGGGTCGCGGACCGATCTCACGATTCCCGCCGCCTGGGAGGTGACGGTGCGCCGCGGGGAGCACGTGAAGGGCGGGGAGACGATCATGGCGCTCATGCCCGCGGCGGCCGCCCGGCCTCCCGCGGACGGGTTCGCCGACAGCCCAAGGGAGGCGCATGACAGCCTATAGAGGTCTGGTCCCCGGCACGTTCACCATGGGGAACGTCGTGGCCGGGTTCCTGTCGATTCTCTCGGCGTTCGAGGGTCACCTGATCGGGGCCTGCTGGTTCATCGTGCTGGCCGGGTTTCTCGACGCTCTCGACGGCAAGGTCGCCCGGCTCTCGGGGACGACCAGCCAGTTCGGCATCGAGCTCGATTCGCTGGCCGATTTCCTCTCGTTCGGGGTGGCGCCGGCGGTGCTCGTCCACGCGGTCAAGCTGAACACGCTGGGCCGATGGGGATGGATTATCTCGATCGTCTATATCATGGCGGCCGCCTACCGCCTGGCCCGCTACAATCTCATGGCCGAGTCGGAGGAGAAGAAGGATTTCCTCGGTCTGCCGGTGCCGGCGGCGGCCCTGACCCTGGCCGCCTACATCATTTTCAGCGACCGCGTCTGGGGCCAGCTCGAGTACAGCGAGTGGCTGGTGTCGATGATCATCCTGTTCGCCTTCCTCATGGTCTCGCAGGTGCAGTACGACGCCCTTCCGGACCGCTTCGACACCCGCGCGGCCCGGGCCAAACTGGCGCTCCTCGTGGCCGCGGCGGTGGTGACCATATTCCTCCCGAGACTCTTGTTGTTTCCGCTTCTAGCCCTCTATATATTGCAGGGCATGGTGCGAGAACTCTACCGCTTGGGCCACGCCGGGGTCGGCCGGGTGACCGGCCGGCAGAACGGGCCGGGCGACGAGCGGCCCCGGTACGGACGGCGAAAGACGGACAGGATGGATCAACATGGCGAGCAGTAAGAAGGCGACAGTGTACGTGCGGTTGAAAGAAGGCGTGCTCGATCCGCAGGGCACGACCATCCACAAGGCGCTGCACCAGATGGGGTACCAGGACGTTCTGTCGGTGCGGACCGGCCGGTTTTTCGAACTGGAACTCCGCGCCGACGCCGCCGACCTCGACCGCACCATCAACGAAGTGTGCACCACGCTGCTGGCCAACCCGGTCATTGAGAGTTTCACGGTGGAGAAAGCGGGATGAAATTCGGCGTCGTCACTTTCCCCGGCTCCAACTGCGACTACGATGCCTACGCGGCGGTCCGCCACGTGCTCGGCGAGGAGGTCAACTTCCTGTGGCACCGGTCGCATGACCTGATGGGCAGCGACGTGATCATCCTGCCGGGCGGTTTCTCCTACGGCGACTACCTGCGGGCCGGCGCCATCGCCCGGTTCTCGCCGATCATGGAGAAGGTGATTCCCTTCGCCCGGTCGGGCGGGATGGTGCTGGGGATCTGCAACGGGTTCCAGGTGCTCACCGAGAGCGGCCTCCTCCCGGGGGCGCTCTTGCGCAACGCCCACCTCCGCTTCGCCTGCCGCTACGTGTACCTGCGGGTCGAGCACACCAGCAGCCCCTACACGCGCGCCTGCCTGCGCGGCGAGGTGCTCAGGATCCCGATCGCCCACGGCGAGGGGAACTACTACCATTTCGACCGCGAGATCGGGCGGCTGGAAGACCGGGGGCAGGTGGTGTTCCGCTACTGCGACCGGGAGGGAAACACGACGCCGGCGGCCAATCCTAACGGCTCACGCAACAACATCGCCGGCATCGCCAACGAGGAAGGGAACGTCCTCGGGCTGATGCCGCACCCGGAGCGGGCGGTGGAGCCGATCCTCGGCTCGTCCGACGGACTGAGAATATTCGAATCGATCCGAGCAACGATCGGAACAACGGTGCGGACCTGATGAAGAAACGCGAGGTTACCTTTATCCTGGTGGCGCTCATCCTCGGCGCCGTCGTCGGCGGCCTCCTCGGCGACATCGTCGCCGGTTTCCTGCCGGAGGACTCGGAAGTCGCGAAAGTATTCGGCAAATCAATCGAGATCGGGGTCAAGACGATCCAGGTCGACTTCTACGCCATCGCCTTTACGTTCGGCCTGATGCTCAAAGTCAATTTCATGTCCGTGCTTGTGCTTCTGCTCGTCATCATATACTTTAGGTGGTGGTATCTCTAGACACGGCCACCGGAACTCTGGAAAGTGAGCGGTTAACATGCCGTTTGGAATCGGTTGGGCGGAACTGCTGGTCATCTTCGCGATCGTCCTGCTCCTGTTCGGGGCGAGGCGGTTGCCGGAGATCGCCCAGGGCCTGGGCAAAGGCATCCGCGAATTCAAGCGGGCCATGAAAGACACGACCGACGAGGTCAGGGGTTCGCTGGACACCGAGGGTACGCGGGATTACAAGCGCGCCATTCCGGGCAGCGCCGACCGCGAGGCCCGCCGCGACGACCGCGAGCGGGACGATCGCGCGCGCGACACCCGCGAACAGGGCGACCGCGAGCGGGACGACCGCCCCGACGACCCCCCAGACCGCCGGCGCTAGCCCGGGCCGAGCGGAGAAAGCGGTAACAGCCATGAGCAAGACATCGTTCACACAGGCGGATGCCGAGAGGATTGCGAAGGTGGTGGCGGCCAAGTCGGTCGGATTCGAGACCGACCACTACCGCTTCAAACTCGACAACCCCGAGGAGCGGCGCTCCCTCGTCCTCGAAGTCTATCCGGAAACGTCGCTCGGCAAACAGCGCGGGATGCTCGTGGTCGTGTACGCCGGCAACTCCCACCTGCAGTTGCACAACTGCACCGGGTACGTGGTATCCGAGGATCTCGGCGAGGTCACGTTCGTGGCCGAAACGTCCGAGCGCCTCTCCGGGCTGGTCGTCGAGCGCGGCGCCGCCTGCTCGCAGTACGCGGCGATCAACCGCGACCTCATTTCCTCCGATTTCACGCAGCTCGGCGTGGCCGTGATGCTCTCCGGGGTGGCTCTCTCGCTGGCCGAGGAGATTCTCGAGGAGCGCAAGAAGAACGACCGGTGAGGCGGCCGGGACAGAATCGGCGCCGGCCGAAGCCCCGGAGGCTTCGGCTTTTTCGTGCCGCGGCGGCGGACTCATGCGGGTCCGCCCGGACCATCGCCGCGCCGCCGGACACCCGCCGCCGCACCTTTCCGCTTGCATCCCGGATCGGATTCCCCAAATTGCCCCCATGTACCGGCTGTCCATTGACAACCTGGCCAAACGGTTCGGGTCCCGAAAGGTGTTCCAGGACATCTCGATCGAGCTGGCCACCGGCCAATCGCTGGCGGTGATCGGCCCCAACGGCTCGGGCAAATCGACCCTTGTGCGCTGCCTGCTCGGGCTCCACCGCCCGAGCAAGGGATCGGTGGCGTACTACGAGACCGGGGACGGGGAGGGGGCCGGCCGCCGGCTGGGCGAGGAGGAATTCCGGGCGCGGGCCGCCTTCGTGTCGCCCTACCTCAATCTCTACGGCCAGTTGTCCGGAGAGGAGAATATCAGGTTCTTTGCCGCGATGCGCGGGCTCCCGCTCACCGGCAAGCAGATCAACGCCCTCCTGGCGCGGGTGGGCCTCGAAGGGCGCGGGGAGGACCTCCTCTCCGAATACTCCTCGGGCATGGCCCAGCGTCTCAAGTACGCCGTGGCTCTCCTCGGCCGGCCGGATTTCCTCTTCCTCGACGAGCCGACCTCTAACCTCGACGAGGCGGGGAAGCAGATCGTGGCCGACATCGTGGACGGGTGCCGCGCACAGACCATTATCGTGATCGCCACCAACGAACCGGAGGAGTACGCCCTTGCCGAGGTCCAGTGCCGGGTTGGCTAGTAAGTCGCTCGCGGTCTTTGCCAAAGACATCCGGCTGGAGTTGCGCAGCCGGTACGCGCTCAACGCGATTCTCATGTTCGGGATCACGACGCTGGCGGTGGTGTCTTTCTCGCTGGGGCAGTCCAATCTGCCCCCTCAGCTGCTTGCGGCCCTGTATTGGATTGTGATGTTCTTCTCGGCCGTGTCGGGGCTGGCGCAGGTCTTTATCCGGGAGGAGGAGTCGGGGACCGCCCTGGCGCTGCGACTGGCTGCTCCCTCCGATCCGGTGTTTGTCGGCAAGTTGCTGTTCAACTTCATGTTACTGGCGGTGATGACGGTGATCATCACCCCCCTGTTCTTCATTTTTACCGATGCCCCGACCGATGGTCTGCCATCGTTCCTCTTAGTGCTCGTGCTCGGCGTGCTCGGTTTGTGCGGGGCGACAACGCTGGTGGCGGCGATCATTGCCAAGGCGGCGGTGAAGGGGGCACTCTTTGCGGTGCTGTCATTTCCGGTGCTGGTGCCGCTCTTGCTCACGGTGGTGCGGGCGACGCAGAAGGTTTTCGACGGTTATGCGGCGGCGGAGATTCTGACCGAACTGCAGTTTTTGCTGGCGTTTGCCGTGGTGATGATCGTCGGATCCGCCCTCCTGTTCAAATTCGTGTGGCAGGAGTAAATGGAGGGGGACCGGTCGCCGTGCGGGAAAAGCCCCCGGCCTGGCGCGGGCCGGGCAATCGTTGACTAAAGGGCTGAATTTTATTGATTATTGTCGGCCCGCGCGTATCTTAGGCCGTACAAACAGGTTGATAGGATTGAAGATACCTCATGTGGTGGAAACTGGTCATATTTGCGGCGATGTCGGGGATGATCATCGCCGCTTTCACCACCCCCGCCCCCCAGCAGCAGATCGGGGAGTCCTCGCGGATATTCTATTTCCATATCCCCCAGGCCTGGGTGTGCGTGCTGGCGTTTGCGGTATCGATGCTCTACTCGATCCGCTATCTCCGGACGCGGCGGCTCGAGGACGACGACCGGGCGCTCGAGGCCGCCCGGCTGGGATTCATCTTCTGCATCCTGGCGACCGTGACCGGGTCGATTTTCGCCAAAGTCACCTGGGGATCGTTCTGGAACTGGGATCCGCGGGAAACTTCGATCTTCATCCTGCTGTTAATCTACGGAGCCTATTTTGCGCTGCGCGGCGCGCTCGAAATTGAAGAGCGGCGGGCGGCGCTGGCGGCGGTGTACAGCATATTCGCTTTCCTGACGGTTCCGTTTCTGGTGTTCGTGGTGCCGCGGATGGTGCCCTCGCTGCATCCGACCGACTCGATCGTGAATGAGAACATGAAGTTCACGATGGGGCCGGCGGTGCGGATGATCTTCTTCGGCTCGCTCGGGTTGTTCACGGCCGTGTTTTTCTGGCTGTTCAGCCTCGGGCGGCGGGTGGCGCACCTGCGGCGAAGGCAACTGGAGTACGAGGATTAGACGCTGATGGACGGCAATTACATTGCGCTCGCGGTGGCCCTGGCGGTCTGGGTAGGGCTGTTCGTTTATCTCATGCGGGTCGACAAGAGGGTCCGCAAGCTGGAGGAGAAATCGAAATGAACGCCAAGTACCTGATCGGCGGAGTCATCGTCGTGATCTTTATGGTCTGGGGGGCCTCGGCCTTCTTCAAGACCACCATTCAGTACGTGTCGATCGAGGAGGCCAAGGCGGCCGACCGCACCGTCCAGGTGCTGGGGAAGATCGATTTCGAGGCCGTGAAATACAACGCCGCGGACTCCCGCCTCGAGTTCGCCGTGTACGACGCCGAGGCGGCCGATCCGCACGCGGCCGCGCGCATGAATGTCGTGTACTACGGAGTGGTGCCGGGGAATTTCGATCAGGCCACCCAGGTCGTCCTCAAGGGCAAGAGCGAGAACGGCCATTTCGTCGCCAACCAGATGCTGGTCAAGTGCCCCTCGAAGTACCAGGGGGAAGGGGGCGACGAGTACCAGGATATTCAGAAGCACAACCAGGCGGTCGAGAATTCCGGGGTCTAGCGGATGACGCTGTACTTGTCCGGGCACTTGCTGATTCTCTGGGCGTTCGCCGCCAACCTGGTGGCGGGGTACGGCTATTTCATGGCTGCGCGAGGACGGACGTCCTATGAGCAGCTCGGACGGCGCGCGTATCTCGTGCTGGCCGCCGCCACCGTGCTCGCCTCCGCCCTCCTGTACTACCTCTTCTTCACTCACAATTTCGCCTTCAAATATGTCTTCGAGTACTCGGACAGCCGGCTCCCCTTCTTCTACCTGGTCTCGTCGTTCTGGGGCGGGCAGGAGGGGACCTACCTGCTGTGGCTGCTGTTCAGCGTGGCGATCGGGTTCGCCGTGCGGCGGACAGCGGGGCGCTACGCCTCGTGGGCGATGGTGTTCTATGCGCTGGTGAACCTGTTCTTCACCGGCATGATGCTGAAAGTATCCCCCTTCGCCCTGCTGGATTTCTCTGCGGCCGACGGGGCGGGGCTCAATCCGCTGCTGCAGGACCCGTGGATGGTGGTGCATCCGCCGGTGATGTTTGTCGGGTATGCTCTCACCGGGGCGCCCTTTGCGCTGGCGCTGGCGGCGCTGGTGCGGCGCGATTTCAGCGAGTGGGTGCGCCGCGCCGCGCCATGGGTCGTCCTCACCGTGCTGTTCCTCGCGGCCGGCAATATCCTGGGCGGCTACTGGGCCTACAAGACGCTCGGGTGGGGCGGCTACTGGGCCTGGGACCCGGTCGAGAATTCCTCCCTCATCCCCTGGTTCGTGGCGCTGGCGCTCCTGCACGGCCTGGCGCTGGAGCGCCGCACCGGCGCGTTGCGCCGCACCAACCTCCTGCTCGCGGCCTTCACGTTCTGGCTCGTCGTCTGCGGCACCTTCATGACCCGCTCGGGCGTCCTGTCGGACTTCTCCGTCCACAGCTTCGTGGACCTCGGTCAGAACGAGTGGCTCATTGTCTTCCTCCTGTTGTATGCGGGGGTCACGCTCGGGGTGTTCCTGCGCGGGATGCGCAGCACCGGCTACGTGCCGATCAATTTCAACTTTTTCGGCCGCGAGTTCTCGCTCGTCGGGGCGATGCTGCTGCTGTTCGCCTTTTCGCTGATCGTCCTGTTCTGGTCATCGCTGCCGATCCTGACGAAGATTTTCGGCGCGCAGCCGCGCGCGGCCGACATCGCCACCTATAACGCTTTCGCCCTTCCGATCGCGGTGCTTTATGCCCTCTTGCTGATCCTCTCGCCGCTCTCGAGCCACCGGCCACAGGCGCCGGCAAAGTGGCGGATTCACCTCACTGCGGGCGGGTTGGTCTCGCTCGCGGTCGCCCTGATGCTCTTCGTCCTGCACGAGGGGTCCGGGGTCGCTTTCGTGGTCGCAGGCACGCTCGTGGCCACCGGCCTCACCGTCGCGTTCGGCCAACGCGACCTGCGCGGGAGTCTGATTCCCGCGGCGGCGCTGTTCGTGCTTGCGCTGGCGACCGCGCTGGCGCTGGGCGTGCGCGACGGCCTCTACCTGCTGTTCTTCGCCACCGCGGCGGCCGCGGTCGGGTCGAACGCCGCCGCCGTGGCGCGCCGGCTGCCCGGCGAGTGGCTGAAAGCCGGCGCCCACCTCACCCACTTCGGTTTCGGCCTCATGCTCCTGGGCGTGCTCGCCTCCTCGGCCTTCTCGACCGGCGAGCGGGTCACGCTCCCGCAGGGACAGCCGAGGCCGGCCTACCATCTCCAGGTCAGCTACGAAGGGATGCAGAACGACATCAAGTGGCCGCACAACGAGCTGATTCTGAAGGTGGTGGACGACGGCCGGGTCGACGAGGGGCGGCCGGAGCTCTACTTCTCCGAGCGCATGAACGGGTACATGAAACGGCCGTACATCCGGCGCGGACTCCTGTACGACCTGTACTTCTCGCCGCAGGACATCAAGCAGCAGGAGGGGCAGGACGGGCTGTTGATCGGCAAAGCGGAGAAAGCCTCGGCCGGCGGATACGAATTCTCGTTTCTCGGTTTTGACATGGGCGACCACAGCGGGGGCGGTGAGATGACCGTGACCGCGCTGATCGCCGCCGCCCGCGATGGCCGTGTCGACACGCTCCGCCCGGCCGTGACCATGGCCACGGCCGACGACGGCAGCACCGCGCTGCAGGATCTCCCGGCTGCGTTCGGCTCCGGGGACTCGACTTTCACGATGTCGATCACGCGCATCCACGCCGACGCGGGGGCCGTCGCGGTCGCCATCCCCGGGCTCCTGGCGCCGGGAGCGGGCGATGAACTGCTGCTCGATGTTTCGAAAAAGCCGCTGATCAATCTGGTCTGGATCGGGACGACTCTCATTCTGCTGGGAACGCTGGCAGCGTGGCTGCGGCGCCGCCGTCAGACCGCGCTCGCTGCCGAGAGCGCGGCGAAGGGTCCCGGCGCCGAGACCGGAGACCGGCCGGCTGTTCCATTCACGCGAAAACAGAACTGATCCCGCTGGGGGAGTGACGAAAGTCAGGCGCCGCTCGCTCCGGCTGCTTCTCGGTGTTCGCCGGGCTGTCCCTCTCGGCGCGCCTCTCCGGCGGATCTACGTGCGGCTCGGCGGGGTGGGGCGGACGGTGTACCCCTGCTCTTGGAGGAACTGCACGGCCTCGGCGTAGTTGCGGAAGGTGCGGGAGATTTCCTTGGTCGCCCCCTTATCGAACATGCGCTGGAGCTGGTTGTAGGTGATGGTGTTATTGATGACGTTCACCGACCACTGCATGTTGTGGCGCCGGCACCAGGCGAGGTGTTTGCCGACAATGTCGATCACCTCGGGGTAGCTGGTTTTCCAGTTGGAGAGGTCGATCAGTTTGGCCCAGGGGCGGTCAATAATCGGTTTGACTTCTTCCTCAAAATCCGCCCGGTAGGATTCGGCGGTCTTGATGCGCCAGACCCCGAAGATTTTTTCGTAGACGATGCGATTGGCCTCGTCGACCTCGATATCGTATTCGAAACTCCACCCGCTCATGGTAAACCGGATCCCTTCCTTTTTGGAGCCACACTCTCTGCGATTTCGGATACTGCCGTGCCGCGCCCGGAGCCGGGACGGGTGATACTCGCTCGCATCTTAAACGCCGCGCCGCCGGATAGGGTTCCGCCCGACGTTTGGTCGCCTCCTCAAGGGCCCCTGAAAGTTCTCAACAAATCAGTGCTGCTGAGAGAACCGAGTTGGTCTCAGTTTACCTCATTGCCAGCGCCAGTTCAACAAAAAAACGCCGTCCGAGTCCGGGGTAGTCGCCGTCCCCCGCGGTGAACCCAAACTGGTCGGGGCGGCGCCGGTCGGTCAGATCCTCTCCGGAGATATGCATCCGCAGCATCGCACTCAGGCGAACCCCGAGTTCCGCGGCCGCCTCAACCACCGGATCAATCGTCTTCGGGGCGCCGCCATAGAGGTACAGCACCCGTTCCGAGGTGCCGTCGAGGCGCGCCGCCGCGTCGAAACGTCCGCTGCGCCAGGTCATCCCAACCCGCCATTTCCATTCGGGGACATACGGCGCCTCGCGCATGGTCCGGCCGTCGGCAGCCGTCTGCTCGGCCGCCTGGTACACGGCCGAGCCGCGCCACGACAGACCGCGTCGGAGCGCGATCGTGCAGGTCGCATCGAGTCCCTGCGATATGAACCGGAGGAAATTCTGCGGAACCGAGCGGTAGCTCGCCGGATCCCACACGTACTGGATGAGGGAGTCGATCTCCTGGCGAAACCAGGTCAGAGAGAGGCGAACGGGGAGAGCGGCGGGCTCGAGCGCCATCGTCGCGGCCAGCGTGCGGGCCGTCTCCGGGCTCAGATCGGCATTCCCGGCCGTGTAGAGGTCATCGGCGAACTGCTCGGCCAGCGAGGGGAGGCGGAAAGCATACGCGTAAGCGAGCTTGAGCCGCAGCGCGTCACCCGGCTCGGCCACCAGCCCGAGGTTGTACGAGGGCTGCGGCCGCCGCCCCGCTACCAATTGGAGCCGGCCGCCGAGGTCGACATGGACGCGCCCGGCCCGGCCCATCTGCGCGTTCCCCCACAGATCCACCTGGTCCTGGCCGGCGTCGTACGAGGCGAACGTGTCGTAGCTGGAGACCGCGGGAGCCCCCGGGCCGTCGATAGCCGCGGCCTCGCTGCGCTCGGCGTTGGCGTACTGCAGCGAACCGCTCAGCCAGTCGACCCCTCCGGCCGCCGCGAGCGGGCCGAAATTGTGCCGGTGCCGGAGATTCGCCCCGGCCGAGCGCTTGTCGTAGACGGTTTCGGTCCGCACGTCCACCGAATCGGTGGTCGCAGAGAACAACAGGTAGTTGTAGAGTGACCGGTAGGTGAGCTTCTTTTTCTCCCAAAACAGCCCGATCTGCGTTTCGCCGGCCCGCTCGTCGACGAGGCTGTACTGCAGATCCACCGAATAGTGCTCGTCCTCCTGCCGGTCGGTGAGGCTGGAGGATTCGGGATCGCCATAGACGGGGATGAATGACGGGTCCGGGACGGGGCCGGGGGCGCCGAGGGAGTCGCGGAAGTAGCGTGCCGCGAGGGCCAGGCGGTGCGCTCCGGAGAGTAAGTCGGCGCGCGCACCGGCGATGAGCCGTTCGACGCCGGAGTTGGGGCGGCGGTTGTCGGCGGCGGTGTAGTCGGTCCAGGCGCCGATCCCGAGCGCGCCCAGCCGCCGCGCGGCACGGGCCGCAACGCCGCGGGCGCCGAACGACCCGACGGTCGTGTGCGCCTCGAGGCGGTCGGCGAGCGCGGTCGGCGCGATCAGGTTGACCACGCCGCCGACGGCATCGGAACCGTAGAACGCCGACTGCGGGCCTTTGACAATTTCGATGCGGGAGAGCTCGCTCGGGCTGAACTCGGCGAGGTTGAACCCTCCGAGCGAGTAGTCTTTGACCGGCCGGCCGTTGTACAGCAGCAGCAGGTGGCGGTTGAAAGCGCCCCAGTTGGAGACGGTCGCGAGCGCCCCGAACCCCCCCTGGGTGCGCACATCCAGCCCGGCGGCGCCGTCGAGTCCCGAAGCCAGCGAAAGGGGCGCCGCGGCCGGATCAACGGTGATCACCTCGGTCGGCCAGGCCGACCGCGTGTCCGAGGAACCGAACCGGTTGGCGGTCACGACCACCGAATCGGGCAGGGTGTAGGGGGAATCGAATGATCCCTGAAAATTGTCGGCCCCGGCTCCCATCGCGCCGGCGGCCAGAAACGCGCAGGCTAAACAAAAACTGCGCCGCATGGCAACCTCCACCGGTTGCGGCCGCGCAGTGCCTCGATCTCGTCAGCCCGCGCTGACAGCAACCGCCTGAGATGTGGTCGCGGCAGGTTTCCTGGCTTCGGCATCCAACCCTCGCCGGGCGCCTTCCCCGCGAATCCGCGAGTGGCCTGGTGCCCGGGAAGTAGCCGTTACAGTAGCGGGGCTGCGACGGACTCGCACCGTCTTCCCTATTACCCGTCCCTCTGGACGGCACCGCAACGTTGACGCGACTATCGTAGCGACGGGAGGGGCGGCTGTCAAGCGGAAAGCGGAGAGGTTGGCCTACCGGTGCACGTAGATGCGGCCGCGCCGGTAATCGATTGTGATCTTGTGGCGGTAGAGAAAGGACGCCCCGATGAGGCCCTCAAAAGCGGCGTCGCGCAGGCGGGCTTTGATCGGGGAGATATCGGCGATGCCGACAGCGACGCTGTCGGTGGTGATGAGGCCGCCGAGCGACAGGCGGCCGAGAATCGTCCGCTCGGCCGCAGCGGGCACCCCGAGCCGTTCGGCGAGCGCGGGGGAGACGGCCACGTACGAGGCGCAGTAATCCAGCGCCATCGGCGCCGTCGCCGAATCGTCGAACGTCGCCTGGACCACCACGAGGTGCCCCTTGGTCTCGAACGGCACCGAGGGAAGTCCGCCGGACTGGAGAAAATCCGGCTCGGTCTGCTGGAGAATGAGGCGGCGGTTCGGGTAATCGACCGTGACGTAGAAGCGGCGCAGCAGGCTGTACCCGATGAGGCCGTCAGGAGGATCGGCCCGGTCATCCTTGACCAGCGCCCCGATGTCCATCACGATCGCATCGAGGTTGTACAGGCGTTCGTCGCCGATCTCCAGCGAGCGCACCTGGCCGGCGATCGCCGTGCTGTGGCCGTCGATCCCCACTACCGCGCGGCTGGGGCGGCCGGAGGCCAGGTTGAGACCGTGCGCGGCGGCGAAGGCGCTGTCGATGTAGAAATGATCGGCCCCCGTATCGATGCCGAACCGGCCTTTCGCATGGCCGTCGATCACCGCCTCCACCTCGACCAGCCCCTGCAGCGGATCGAAGCGGACCACGCTCGCCGCCGCGGCCGCTGCCGGCACCGCCGCTGCGAGAAAGAGCAGGCTCAGGCGTCTCATATCCGGAAGAAACAGGGCCGGGGCGGGCCGGGGCAAGCGAAAACGCCGGGGAGGGGGGATCAGCCGGACGCGGCCGGCGACCGGTCGCACACGCGCCGGAAGACGCGCAGGAAATTGCCGCCGAGGATTTTCCTGATGTCGCTCTCCGAGTAGCCCCGGGCGGCGAGCTCGGCCGTGATGCGCGGAAGCCCGGAGCAGTCCTCGAGCCCCCGGGGCATCGACGGCACGCCGTCGAAATCGGAGCCGAACCCCGCATAATCGGCGCCGACCAGCCTGACGATGTAATCGATGTGATCGCACACGGCGGCCACATCAACCGGCGCCAGGGAGTCCACGCGGGCGGCCACCTCCCGGTAGATGCGGCGCCGCTCGGCGCGCCGCAGACTGTCGGCCTGGCTGTCCGCGCCCTCGGCGCGGGAGAGGGCCGCCAGCGAGTCGAGCGTCGGTCTGTAAATCCGCCACAGGGAATCGGAGACTCGGTTCCACTCGTCGGACAGGTAGCCGTTGTAGAAGTTGACGCCGATCAGTCCGCCGGCGGCCGCAATGGCGCGGATCTGGTCGTCGGTCAGGTTGCGGTCGTGGTCGCACAGCGCCCGTACGCACGAGTGCGAGGCGATCACCGGATCGGCGCTGATTCGAAGCACCTCCGCGACCGCCTCCGGGTGGGCGTGGGAGATGTCGATGATCATCCCCAGCCGGTTCATCTCCCGCACCACCTCCCGCCCGAAATCGGTCAGTCCCACGAAGGCCGGTGCGGTGTCGGCCGACGAGATGCACCAGGCGTTGGAGGCCGTGTGCGTGAGCGCCAGGCAGCGCACGCCGCGGTCGGCGAAACGGCCGAGGTTGGCCAGGTCGTTGGCGATCGCCACGCCGTTCTCGATGCTCACCAGCGCGGCCAGCCGCCCGGAGGCGATGATCTCCTCGGCCTCGGCGGCGGTCCGGCACAGCCCCACCCGGTCCCGGTGCCGGGCGATCTGGGCCAGGAGCGAGTCGATGAGCAGGTCGGCCGCGGCGACGCAACTGTCGGTCGGAAGTTCGGTCGGCAGCCAGCAGGCGAACACCTGGAGGTCGACGCCGCCCTCGGCGAGCCGGGCGAGATCCATGTCGCCGTCGCCGCGCTCGTGGGGCGCGCCGATGTCGAATCCGTCGCGCATCCGCAGCGGCGTGTCGGAATGGAGGTCCGCCACCAGCGCCCGGCGGTGGAGGGCCTCGGGCGACGGCGCGCCGCCGCACCCCGCGAGGACGAGTCCGAGCAGTCCGCACATCACAGCCGTGCGCATCGTGAGTCCTTTCCGGTCGGCGCGGGCCGGCCGCGTCAGAATGTGCCGGTGACCCCGAGTGCGATCACCACCAGGTCGCTCTCGGTGGTGACGATGTCGTAGGTCACCTGTTCTTCGATGATGTCCTTGTGCCGCGCGTACTCGACTTCGCCGCCGCGCAGGTAGCGCGCGCCGAGGTCGAGCAGGAGGGCGAACGGCTTGCCGCCGGACTGGCCCGAATGCAGGCGAATCATAACGCCCCCGCCGACGCCGTAAGTGAACGCCGCATCATCGTGGTCGGTCGAGCTCGCGATATCCTCCGACTCGTCTTCGTCCTTGACGCTGGTCTCCATCCAGAAATAATCGAATCCGGCGAGCGCATCGGCGTAGGGGCGGAAGTCCCCTTTCCGGTACTGCGTGCGCAGGAACAGGAGCCCCTGGAACATGTTGTTGCTCGTCGTGACTTTGACCCTGACGTCGGGGATAGTTCGGGAGAACGGTTCGCGCCGCGACTCGCTGCCGAAATTGAGAAATCCCAGCGACAGCCCGAGACCGAGGGGGGACCGCGGCGGCGACCAGAGGAAGTGGCCGCCGATCCCGTAGGCGTTGTCGCCGACGAGGTCGTCGAACTGGCCGGTCGGCAGCCCGGCCAGGAAATGGAGGCCGGCCTGGAAGTTCTGATCCTGGGCCATCGCGGGCGGGGCGCCGGGAGCGACCATCGCCCCCGCAACCAGCAGACACGCGCCGATCCCAATCAGCCGTCGTGCGGGCATATCGTTTTCCTCCAACAGGTGTTTGTGAGTCGGACGTTTCGCCCAAGAATAGGTCGGAGGGGCGGCCAAGGAAAGAGAAAACAGGGCGCGGTCGGGCCGCGCGACGGGGGGCGACCGGCGGCGGAATCTTTCCTTGACTAGTCCGTTTAACCCTGATATCATCAACCAATTAGCTCGAAAGGGAAAGGGTCCGACCGTGGTGTATGGGGTTATTCTCGCGGGCGGCCGCGGCGAACGATTCTGGCCGCTCTCGCGCATCGAACGGCCGAAACAGTTTCTCCGGCTGACCTCGAATAAGATGATGCTCGAGGAAACCATTGACCGGGTGCTCCCGCTTATTCCGCGCGACCGCATCCGCATCGTCACCGGCGAAGAGATGCGGCCGTACATCCTGCAAAACTGCGCCGCCATCTCGGACGAGCACATTCTGGCCGAACCGGTCGGACGCAACACGGCGCCCGCGATCGGGCTGGCGGCGGCCCACCTCGCCAAGGAGGATCCCGAGGCGGTCATGGTCGTGCTGTCGGCCGATCACCTCATCCGCCCCGCCGAGAAACTGCTGAAAATCCTCCAGGCCGGAACCGCCATCGCCGCCCAGGAGGACAGCCTGATCACGATCGGCATCGTCCCCACCCGGCCGGAGACCGGTTACGGCTACATCAAACTCGGCGACCTCTACAAGCTCCAGGACAGCATCCCCGTCCACTACGTCTCCGGTTTCACGGAGAAGCCGCGGGCGGCCGTGGCGCTCGACTACTACTACAGCAACAAGTACCTCTGGAATAGCGGCATGTTCATTTGGTCGGCGCGGGCGATTCTCGAGGCGATGCGCAAGTGCCAGCCGGATCTCGGCCGGCTCCTCGACGACTACTCCCGCCATATCGGGACGCCCGGGCAGACCGAGGCGTGCCGCGGGCTCTACGCCGAGGCCAACGGCATCTCGATCGATTTCGCCGTGCTCGAGAAAGCCGACAACGTCCTGACAATCAAGGCCGACATTATCTGGGACGATGTCGGCGACTGGCGGGCGCTCGAGCGGTACAAACAGAAAGATCGCGACAACTGTGTCATCGTCGGCGACGCGGTCACCCACGAGTCTTTCGAAACGACGATCTACAACGACGGTGACGGTCTCGTGGCCACGCTCGGCGTGTCCGACCTCATCATCGTGAAGGCGAACCACATCACTCTGGTCGCGCACCGGACGCGGTCGCAGGACATCAAGCAGCTGCTGGCGAAGATTAATGAGTCGGAAGAGTACCGGAAGTATCTGTAGCCTGCTGGCGCTGGCCTTGCTGCTCGGCTCCGGCTGCCGCTGGCAGCAGCGGACGTTCGGGGCGGGGGCCGCGGAGGCGGCGGCGCCGGGCGACACCCTGCGTTTCGACCCGCTTGACCTTCCGCAGGACCGGGAGATTGTGCCGGCCGCGCACCCGCCGGCGGCCGCCAACCGGCGCAGCGAAACGGTGGTGGTTGGGCCGGATGCCGGCGCCGTCGACGCCGCCGACAGCGCCGCCCTTCGCGCCGCCGACAGCACCGCGGCGCTCGGCGGCCAGGTGTTCAAGGTGCAGTTGTTCACGAGCAAGCTGTTCGCCGAGGCCCGCCAGGCGCGGCGGGTGGCCGAGGAAATTTTCGACCGCCCCGTCACCATGGACTACGAAGTGCCGTATTTCAAGGTGCGGGTCGGCGCGTTCCCGGACCGGTACCAGGCGGAGAGCTACGCCCAGCGCGCCCGCACCGCGGGTTACCCGGATGCCTGGGTGGTGGCGGCGGCCGCGGCGGTGCGCCGGGCCGCGCCGCTCTACGATGAAACCAGCCGGCTGCCCGCGCTTGGCGACTCGACCGGCGCCGATACGCTGCCGGCCGGCGGGGGGTCGCCGGATGGCGACTAGGCCGCGGGTGGAAGAGATCGACCCGCAGGCGCCGGCGCGGGAATTGATCAACGAGGCGGTGACGGTGCTGGACGGGGGCGGGCTGGTGGTGGCGCCGACCGAAACGCGCTACGGTCTGCTGGCGCGCGCCGACCGCAAGATCCCCGCCGACCGACTGGCCCGCGCCAAGCGCCGCGCCTCCGAGAAACCGATTTCGATCTTTGTCGGAACTATCGAGATGATCACCCACTATGCCGAACTGCGGCCGACCGCCCTGCGCCTCGCGCGCATCTTTCTTCCGGGTCCGCTCACCCTCGTGCTCCCGGCCGTGGGATCCTGGCACCCCGTCATCGCCCCGGTCGGCAAGATCGGCGTGCGCGTCTCCGCCTCGCCGGTCATCCAGGCGATCATGGAACGGGTCGAGTATCCGGTCACGGCGACCTCGGCCAACATCTCCGGCGACGAAGAGAACGAGACGGTCGAGCAGATTGTGGAAATCTTTGGCGATGAAGTCGATTTATACCTGGACGGCGGTCCGCTGACCGGGATGCCCTCGACCGTAATCGACTGCACCATTGTGCCGCCGGCAGTGCTCCGGGAAGGGGCGATCGACCCGGCGGAGATCGACCGCGTAGTAAGGGGATGAGCATGCACGAACCATTTACCGTTCTGTTTGTCTGTACGGGCAACACCTGTCGCTCACCGATGGCGGAAGCGGCGTTGCGCACATTGCTGCAGAAGCAGCGGCCGGGCGCATTTGAGGTGATCTCGGCCGGCGCGTCGGCGGCAACTGGCTACCCCGCAACGATGTACGCGATTGAAGCGGCGAAAATCTGGAACTGCGACCTCTCCGGACACAAATCGCGACCCCTGACCGCCGACCTGATCGACCGCGCACACCTCATCTTCGGCATGTCCGCCCGCCATGTCCAGGAAGTGGTCCGGATGCGCCCGGCGGCGAAGGACAAAACCTTCCTGCTGAAAAACTTCCCCGACCCCGGCCCGACCGGGGAGGAAGTCGAAGATCCCATCGGTCAGGCGCTCGACCGCTACAATGAAACCTTCCTCGAAATCGGCGAGTATTTGGGCAAACACCTGCCGGAAATAGTAAAAAGGATCGACGAGAAGGCCAATGCCGCGAAAGACTAAAATCCAGGTGACTGTCGTGGGAATGCTCATCCTCGCGGGGCTCGCCCCGCTGATCTATTTCACCGCCGCCCAGATTGAAGGGGCCGCGGCCGGCGACTCCGCCTACGTCGCGGCCGAATCCGCCGATTCCCTCGACCGGCCGATCGACAACGTCGCTTTCGGCGTCGGCGAACGCCTTCAGTTTGATGTCGGTTACGGTTTCATCAACGCCGGATCCGCCTCCATGGAAGTGGCCCGCCTCATTGAATACGAGGGCCGCCCCTGCTACCAGATCCAGACGCGGGCGGAGTCGAACAGCTTCTTCTCGACCTTCTTCCGCGTCGAGGACCGGGTGGAATCGATCACCGACGCCATCGGCCTGTACCCCTGGCGCTTCGAGAAGGATCTCCGCGAGGGGAGCTACCGGGCGAACCGCCAGTACACGTTCAACCACCGCGAGGGCGCCGTCTACTACGGCAAAGACACCGTCGCCGTCCCGCGCTTCTGCCAGGATCCGCTGTCGGTTCTCTACTACGTGCGGACGCAGCCGCTCGAGGTGGGCAAGTCGCTGTATATCGACAATTTCACCGATGGGAAGCTCTATCCGCTCGAGGTGCGGGTTCTGGAGAAGGAGCGGGTCACGGTGAAAGCCGGCACTTTCGACTGCGTGGTCGTCGAACCGATCCTCCAGGCCTCGGGCGTGTTCAAGCATGAGGGGCGGCTGAAAGTGTGGCTGACCGACGACCGCGTGAAGATGCCCGTGCTCATGAAATCCAAAGTGATCGTCGGGTCCATCAGCGCCGAACTGACCGACTTCGCGCTCGGCGACATCGACGAATTCTGATCATGGCCGCCAAGAAGCCACAGCCCGCCCCGGCCGATCTGACGCGCGTCGCGCGCATTCCCTATGCCCGCCGGGCCAACAAGACGACCATCGAGGCGCTGGGACGGCCGATGGCCGAGACCGACGGCGCCGATTTCTTCGAGTCCCTGCCCGGGTTCCTCAAGGCGGCCGATCTCAAAGAATTCATCGCCCTCGTCGCCGAGGCCCGCCGGAAAGGCCGGCCTTTCCACCTGCTTCTGGGCGCCCACCTGATCAAAGTCGGCCTCTCGCCGATCCTCATCGACCTGATGCGCCGGGACATCGTCACCGGTTTGTCGTTCAGCGGGGCGGGCGTCATCCATGATCTTGAGCTGGCGTTCTTCGGCGGGACCTCCGAGGATGTGCAGGCGGGGCTGGCCGACGGCAGTTTCGGCATGGTCGCCGAGACGGGGGACCTCTTCGCCGGGGCGGTGGCGCTGGCGGCGGCGAACCGGGTCGGGCTGGGCGCCGCGGTGGGGCGGTTCATCACCGAGCGGCAGGCGCCGCACCGCGCCCTGTCTCTGTTTGCCGAGGCCTACCGGCTGGGCCGGCCGGCCACCGTCCACGTCGGCATCGGCACCGACATCGTCGCCCAGCACCCCAATTTCGACGGCGCGGCGGTCGGGGCGGCCTCCCATCTGGACTTCCGCATCCTCTGCACTGTCTGCGGCGAAATTGACTCCGGCGGGGCTATTGCAAATATCGGGTCAGCGGTTATATTGCCGGAAGTTTTTCTCAAGGCGCTGACCGTGGCCCGCAACCTCCGCGGCGGCGCCGGGAGGCTCGTGACCGCCAACTTCGACATGATCGCGCACTACCGTCCGGCGGTAAACGTGGTGAACCGGCCGACCGCGCTCGCGGGCAAAGGGTTCAACTTCGTCGGACACCATGAAGTGATGATCCCCCTGTTGGCGTGGGGCCTCCGCCGAGCCTGCGAACAGTAACGACGACGGAGTTGGTAATGGCCAAGCTGGTGGAATGCGTTCCGAATTTCTCCGAAGGGCGGCGGCCCGAAGTCATCGATGCGATCTGCGCCGCCATCACCTCGGTTGACGGGGTCGTGCTTCTCGACAAGGAAATGGACAAGGACCACAACCGTGCCGTGGTGACCTTCGTCTGCCACCCCTCCAGGGCGGTCGATGCGGCCTTCGAGGGATACAGGATAGCGGCCGAGCTGATCGACATGCGCACCCACCAGGGGGAACACCCCCGCATGGGCGCCTGCGACGTCTGCCCCTTCATCCCGATCTCCGAGATGGAAATCGAGGAGGCCGTCGAGCTGGCCCACAAGCTTGGCAAACGGGTCGGCGAGGAACTGCAGATCCCGGTGTACCTCTACGAGGACGCCCGCACCCGGCCGAGCCGCAAGAATCTCGCCAACGTCCGCCAGGGGGAATACGAAGGCATCCGCGACACTATCGCCACCGACCCGGAACGGCAGCCCGACTACGGCCCGGCGCAGATGAATCTCCGCGCCGGCGCCACCGCCATCGGCGTCCGTTTCCCGCTGGTCGCGTTCAACGTTTATCTCGGCACCAACAACAAGACCGTGGCCGACCGGATTGCCGATGCCGTGCGCTCGCTCACCGGCGGCTATCGCTTCGTCAAAGCCCTCGGTTTCGACATCAAGGCGCGCAACCAGGTCCAGATCTCGATGAACCTGGTGAACTACACGAAAACCCCCATTTTCCGGGTGTTCGAGACAATCAAGTCGGAGGCCGACCGCTACGGCGTACCGGTCACGTCGTCGGAGATCATCGGCCTGGTGCCCAACGACGCCATCCTCGCGGTCGCCGACTTCTACCTCCGCCTGGAGAATTTCTCCAAGAACCAGATCCTCGAGGAGAAGCTCAAGATGGCGGGCGGCGGCGGGAACGCCGCCGAGGTCCGGGAGAGCTTCTTCGACCAGGTGGCCTCGTCGGCCCCGGCCCCGGGCGGCGGTTCGGTCTCGGCCGCGGCGGGCGCGCTGGCGGCCGCGCTGGCGGCCATGGTGTCCCGCCTCACGGTCGGCAAGAAGGCCTACGCCGACGTCAAGGACGAGCTCGCCGGGGTGCGCGACCGGGCCGACGCCCTCCGCGCCGAACTCGAGCAGCTCATAGTCGAGGACGAGCAGGCGTTCGGCGCCGTGATGGCCGCGTTCAAGCTGCCGAAGGGGACCGACGAGGAGCAGGCGCAGCGGGAGGCGGCGGTCGAGGCGGCAACCAAGCATGCCGCCGAGGTGCCGCTGACCGTGATGCAGAAATCACTCGAGGTGCTCCGGCTGGCCCGGACAGTCGCCGCCAAGGGGAACCAGAATTCGATCACCGACGCCGGGGTGGCCGGGCTGATGGGGATGTCGGCCATCGAAGGGGCCGGGTACAACGTCCGGATCAACCTGACCAATCTCCGCGACCAGGATTTTGCCCGCCGCCTGCGCGAACAAACGGCCGCCATCGCCGCCGAGGGCAGAGCGATCGCCGGGGAGATCCGGAACCTGGTCGAGGCGAAGCTGTAGATGGTGCGCCGGTTCATCGACCTCCACCTGCACACCGACTGCTCGGACGGCCTCTACGCGCCCTCCGAGGTGGTGCGCATGGTGCGAGAGGCCGAGCTCGCGGCCTTCGCCCTCACCGACCACGACACCCTGGAGGGGTACCGCGAGGCGCGCAAACTCCTCCGGCCCGGCGACCCGGAACTGATCCCGGGGCTGGAGCTGTCAGTCGAGAGCGCGGGGGGGGAGTTGCACCTTCTGGCGTACCTGTTCGACCCGGAGGACGCCGCGCTCGGCGAGGCGCTCGCCGCGTTCCGCGAGCGCCGGAACCGGCGGGCGAGGCAGATCGTAGAAAGGCTGAACGAACTGGGGATCTCCCTGAGCTACGAGCAAGTGGCCGCAACGGCCGGAAAGGCGGCAGTGGGCCGTCCGCATATCGCCCAGACGATGCACGAGCGGGGGCTGGTGACGGCCTACCAGAGCGCTTTCGACAAGTACATCGGCGGCGGCAAACCCGCTTATGTCCCGAAGCAGAACTTCACGCCGGCGGAGGCGATCCGCGCCGTTCACGCGGCCGGCGGCGTCGTCGTTCTGGCCCACCCGCAAATTGATGAAACCTACCGGCACCTCGAGCTGCTGGCCGGGCTCGGCCTGGACGGCATCGAAATGCACCACCCGTCGCACCAGCAGCGGCACACCGAGCAGTTCCGCCACCTGGCCGAACGCCACCGTCTGCTCGTCACCGGCGGCTCCGATTTCCACGGGCGCGAAGGGCGCTACGGGGCGATCGGATCGCAGCGCGTGCCGGCCGAGTATCTCGATGCGCTCCGGCAGCGGGCGCAGGCACGAAAGGATACCCTGTGAGACACAGCATAGCCCTGGTCCTGGCGCCGGTCCTCCTGGCCGGCCTGGCGGCCGCCGAGCCGATGTCGCGCGCGCGCCAGGAGGAAATCATCGACGCCTACCTCTATATCACCGGGCGGGCGCCCGCTCCGGCCCAGGCGCTCGGCGAGGGGGTGCAGTTGACCCCGGACGGCGCGCCGATCGTGAAGTGCGGGATGGCGGTCGCCGCCGATTTGCTCAACAACCGCAGCCGGATCGACAAGGAACTCCTGCAGGCGGCCGGCATCGACCAGTCGCTGCGCCCCGTCCTCCGGCTCGAGGAGACGCTCGTCAGCCCCGATCAGCGGTTCAAAGTCCACTACACCCGGGTCGGGGACTCGGCGGTCATCCTGACCGACAACAACGGCAACTCCATTCCGGACTATGTCGAGGCCACGGCCGTCATTCTCGACAGCGTCCACCACAACATCGTCGGCGTCCTGGGCTACCCGGCGCCGCCGCGGGACGACTTCTACGCCGGCGGCGGGGACTCGCTCTACGACGTCTACCTGCTCGACATCGGGGCGGGCGCCTACGGATACACGCAGCCCGAGGAGTTGACCGGTCCCGAGTCCATGTGGGCGACCTCGTTCATGGCGCTGGATCGCAACTATGACGGCCTCCCCGACTACGCCGGGCGGCCCCTCGATGCGATCCGGGTCACGGCCGCACACGAGTATTTCCACGCCGTGCAGTTCGCTCTCGATTATTTTGAGGGGACTGTCTACCTTCAGCCGACCGACACGGTCGTGGCGCGGTACTGGATGGAGATGTCGTCGGTGTGGATGGAGGAGAAGCTCTACGACGACATCAACGACTACTACAACTACCTGCCCTACTTCTTCGCCGACCCCCGGCTGTCGCTGCAGCAGTTCAACTCGTACTACGATCTGCAGCCGTATGCGAACGGCATCTGCCCGATTTTCCTCGAGCAGTATTACGACGACACGTTGATCTACGCGATCTGGAAAGGGTGCGAGGAGCTGGGGCCGGGCCCAGATTTTCTGACGGCGGCCAACGCCGAGATCGACACGTTCACGGCCGGCGCCCAGCAGTGGCCGCAGGCGATGCGCGAGTTCCGCATCTGGAACTGGTTCACCGGAACGCACGCGGACCCGGTTCCCCAGTATGTCGGCTACGAGGAACGGCAGGCCTACCCCGAGCTGAATCCGGCCAGGCTCATGCGCACCGCCACCTATCCGGACACGGTGCCCGCGAATGACAACCCGCTCAACCCGCTGCACAACGGCGCGGCGTATATTCTCCTTGACAGCACCAAGTTCGTGCCGCCCGATACGACCTACTGGAACTGCACCAGCGTGCTCGATTCTGCCTGCACCGATTCCACCGAAGTGCCGCAGACGGCCGACTGGGATTTCTTCCGCATCGGCTGCGTCTCCCGCGACACGACCTACTGGGTCTGCAACTCCTGGTCCGATTCGGTGTGCGGCGGGCGCGTGCGCCGGAGCGTTTCCCAGGATTGGGACTTCTCGATCGTAAAGTGTTCGACGATTGTGAACGGAATCGACACCAGTTACGTCGAGCTGCTGCCGCGCTACTACAAGTGCACGCTCTGGGTCGACACGCGGTGCGACGATTCGGTTCAGGTCGACGGGCAGTCGGGGTACGACTGGATCACGATCGACAGCACGCTCCGTCTCGACCTCTCGCTCGGTTCGGCGTCGCCGCCGCTGCCGCAGCCGTGGGGCATCGCCATCATGTACTACTTCGTGGACTACCCGGATTCAGTGGAAATTGATCGGTTCACGCTTCTGGACGGCAGTGTGACGCGCCTGTTGTTTCCCAACCCCGACCGCTACAGCCGCATTCTGGTCGCCCTCTCGCCGGCGACCTACTCGCAGGACGAACGGCACTATCGCACCTATCCGAGCATCGCCATGCGCGTGGGCTACCTGGCCGCCGCTAATCTCGTCCCGCCGGAGCCGGTGCCGGTCAAACCGGCGGTGTGGTTCTACCCGTATCCCAACCCGGTCAACCCCGCTCTGCCGAATCACACCAACGTCGCCTTCCGCTTCACCGTGCCGTTCGGCGAGTACGGCGAACCGGAGACGACCGACCCCGAAATCGTGGTGGACCTGTTCACGGTCGCCGGGGAGAGGGTGCGGACGCTGTCGGGAGCGGAGCCGGTCGGGGAGACCGCCGGCATGTACGAGGTGCACTGGGATCTGCGCAACGACGCCGGCCGGGACGTCGTCTCCGGCGCCTACGTCGCGGTCGCGCGCCTTTACGAATCGAGTGCGCGCAAGAGGGTGCTGGCGGAGAGCACGACAAAGGTTGCCGTTATCCGATGATTTCGCGGCCGCTGGTGATCGCGCGGGTGGCCGTGAGTGCGGCGCTCGTGTACGTGCTGTCGTGGGGGACCTCCTACCTCCCGAATGTCAACCTCGTGTTCTTCATTGTCTTCTCCGCCGGGCTGCTCTGGGGGGCGGTTCCGGGAATTCTCGTGGGCGCAGTGGGCATGGGCTTGTGGACGATGTTCAATCCGTACGGTCCGGCCGCGGCGCCGGTAGCCGTGGCCCAGGTGGTCGGAGCGGCCGGCTCGGGAGTGGTGGGAGCGCTCTTCCGGCGGTCAGTCGGGCGGGGCGGCCCGTCGTGGCGGACGACCGGCGGGCTGCTGGCCGCGTCGGCGCTCTGCACGGTTCTTTTCTACCTGCCGGTCAACCTCGCCGACGCCTGGGTCTTCCAGCCCTTCTGGCCGCGTTTCGTCGGCGGCGCCCTGTGGGCGGGCATCTCGCTGGCCGCCAACGCCGTGATTTTCCCGTTGCTTTTCCCGGCCGCCCGCTACTTATATGACCGAGGATGGGCCGTTCAGTGACACGCCGCGCTCTCCTGGCCATTCTGGTGCTCTGCGCCGGCGCCTGTGTCGGGCAGGAGGCTCCCGGCGATACCGCCGGGGTCGCCCCCCGTGACACCGCCCAGGTTCTCGATACCGCCGCCGCCCGCCCCGCCGACTCCGCGCTCGCGCCGCCGGCCGATTCCCTCTCCGCCGCCGAGCGGGCCCGGCAGTCGTTCGAGGAGCGCTACCGCCAGCACCAGGAAGAATCGATGCGGGCGCAGCGCCCGCCGTCTTTCTCTCCCTTCGACTCGCTTGTCGACTATTTCACCAGCCCGCGGATGAACATGCGCAAGGCGGTGGACCGCTCCTGGTACCATGATGCCGGCGACTACTTCCGCCTGGATCCGTCCTTCTTCGTGCTCAGCCACCAGGTTGTTCCGATGCGCTCGACCGTGGCGCCGTTCGGCCTCATGAATGACCGGCTCAATCTCATCGCCTATGGCCACCGTCTCGGCCCGTATGAGCACATTGCCGAGCCGGACGGCATGGTCGACATGAACGCCGTCCCCACGGCGCTCGACAACGACATCTTCCTGTTGGCCGGACCGGTCGGGAAGCTGTTCGGCGGTGCGGGCGCGATCGCCTCGCTGGTCACCCGGCCCTACCGGCCGGCGGACCGGAAGTACCACAGCGCTTTCCTGGTCAACCAGGGCGGGTTCGGGTACGCCCACGTGCGCGGACGCCTGAGCAAGCTGTTCAGCGACGGCCGGACGGTCGATGCGGCGGTCGAGTACCGCAACGCCGACGGCGTGTCGCCCGGGCGCGAATCGGACCAGTACAGCTACTACGGCGATTTCTATTTCCCGCTCCTCGGTCGCACCGGCCTGCGCACCTGGGGGTGGCTCTACGACACCGAGGGTCCGCTGGCGGTGCGCCCCGATGTCGGCGGAGCATCGCTCGAACGGGATCGGTTCAACCGGACCGCGGAGGCGATGTTCACCAACGACAACGAGGCCGGTACCCGGCGGTATGAGTTCGGGTATCGGCACGAGCGCCACGGTCTGGCCAACACCGGCCGGACGGCGGCCCCGCTCAAGCACCGCCTCAACTGGACCGGCCACGGCGGGTTCCTGCACGGCGACTGGCTGGCCGGCCGCCATCTCGTCTCGGTTTCGCTCGATGGTTCCTTTCTCGAGTACGACTCCGGCGGCGAGAACATCGAGCGGCTGAGCGGTTCCTTCGCTCTCCGCCTGGCCGATCTCTCGCCCGGGTGGCGGTATGCTCTCACCGCCGAGATCGGCGTCGTCGAAAATTACCCGCTTCTGCCGGGGGGAACGGCGACGGTGTTCCGGGACGGTCCTCACGGGATGGTGCTGCTGGCGGTCGGGTTCGCCGGCCGCGCGCCCAGCCTGAACGAGCTGCATCTTCCGGCCCGGCAGTCGCCCCTCTACGGCGGGTCTGATCTCTACGCGGAGGAGGGGGACGAGCGTTTGAAGCGGGAGCGGCAGCTCGTGGGTTCGTTGGTGCTCGAGCTCGGCACCGTCCGCAATAACGTCAATTTCGCGGTGACCGGCGGTCGCATCTTCGACGGCATCGAGTGGGCGCCCGAACCGGCCGCCGCCGCGCTCGTTTTCCGGCCGGTCAACACGACCCTCGATTTCGTCACCGCGACAGTCACCCCGCGCCTCAGCCTGGGTGAGTTCGCCGCCTTTCGCGGCGGCGTGTCCTACCACTGGCTGGACTACGAGAAGATCGAGGACCGGGCGTACGCACCCGAATACCAGGCCTTCTCCGGGCTGGAACTCCACGTGGCTTGGCCGCAGCGGAGGCTCAACCTCTACGCCTACGGGGAGGTCGTCTACACCGGGCCCTATCAGGGGTACGTGGAGCAGAACCTGGGCGAAGATCCGGTTTTCAACGGGAAGCTCTCGTTCATGCTCAACGACGACTACCGCATGCATTTTGTCTTCGAGAATGTCCTCTCGCGTGCGTACAGCCAGCGGGACTACCTGGTTTTTCCGGGACGGTACTTCTATTTGGGATTTGAATGGTCCTTTTTGGACTGACCGTGCGCCCGGCCGGCGGCGCGTGAAACCTCGGCGCAGAAGGTGCTTGCCCGACCGCCGGCGGCGCCTATCTTGCGGGGTCGCGGTCAGCCGAAAGCGGCCGCAGAACCATTGAATCAACGGGTGGTGTGTGAAGAGAAGTATGCTCAGGAGAGACGACGCGGTGCTCGCGGTGGTGGACGTGCAGGGGAGACTGGCGACCCTCATGCATGACAAGGAGACGTTTTACGAAAACGTCGCGCGAATGATCAAAGGAGCGAAGGTGCTCGGGCTGCCGATCCTCTGGACCGAGCAGCTCCCCGACAAACTCGGCGACACTCTCCCGCAGATCGCCGAGCATCTGGCCGGCGAGGCCCGGCTGGTCAAGCGGACCTTTTCGTGCTGCGGCGACGAGAACTTCCTGGCCCGCCTCAAAGCGACCGGCCGTCGGCAGGTGCTCCTCACCGGTATGGAGACGCACGTGTGCGTGTACCAGACGGCGATGGATCTGCTGGCGGGCGGTTACGAGGTCTACCTGGTGAGCGACGCGGTCTCCTCGCGCACCGCGGCCAACCGGGCCGTCGGGATCGAGGCGATCCGGGAGGCCGGCGGGCGCATCACGAGCGTAGAAATGGCCCTCTTCGAAATGCTCGTGGTCGCGCAGGGGGATCAATTCAAACAGGTCATACAAATCGTAAAGTGATCGGAGCCTCCGGCGGGCTGCGACAGGACGCCGAAGGGCGGTTCAAGCAAAGGAGTAACATGCGGACAATGCGGATGCTGATGGTGGCCGGGGCGGTCGTGTGCCTGGCCGGCGGGATGGCGCGGGCCGACGCGTACATCAAGAACGTCACCGAAACCGAGGCCATGCAACTGGGCGGGCAGACCCGTCCGGCATCCTCGGACACGACCGAAATCTGGGTGTCGCCGTCCCGGGCCGCCATGGTCATGGGGGGCGGCCAGAAGTTCATTGTCGATGCGAAAAAGCAGACCCTTTGCTTTGTCCGCGCCGACCAGAAGGTGTATGCGGAAATCCCGGCCGGCGCGCTCGGCAAAATGCTCGACAGCACGGCGGCGGCCGCCGCCGCCGCCGACCCGGCCGCCGACTCCCTGCGCCAGAAACTCGGCGGTCTCATGGGCAACATGACCTACACCGTCCAGCGCACCGATTCGACCAGGAAAATCGACCAGTGGAATACCCGCAAGTTCATCATCACGATGACCCTCGGGATGGGGGCAACGGTCACGAGCGAAGCCTGGGCCACGACCGACGCCAAGATTGACTGGAGCATGTACCGCGCCCTCATGCTCCAGGCCATGGCCTTCCTCCCCAATGCCGGCGACATGTACAAAGAAGGCATGAAGATCGAGGGCATCGCCGTCCTCGTGAACGTCTCGACCGCCATGATGGGTATGGAGATGAAGTCGGTCCAGCGACTGCTCGCGTTCGAGGAAAACAAGCCGGCCCCGGCCGGGGTCTACGACATCCCCGAGGACTACCGCAAAGAAAACAGCCCCTACCTGATCCTTGGTCAGTGACGTCAGACGCGCGCCTGGGGAGAACGAGACTCCGGGGCTCTGCCTGTGCGGCGGAAAGAACCATGACCGGGAGCAATGCGAGCGGGGGGCGCGAAATCTGCGCCCCCGCAGCGGCGCGCACCGGCCGAGGCCCAAGACGCAACCGGGTCGAGGACCCGCCGGTTGGGAGGGACTCTCCAAGAGGCCTTCGGGGCCGGCGAGCGCGGATGTACCGCTTGTGCGATGTAACTCGAAGGCGGCGTGCGGGATTCCGATCGTTCATGTCATGCGATGACAGGCGGCGCGCCCTGAGTGTTTTTCGGTCAAAGAGAACTCCGACAACGGCGTGAGGAACTTTTGACTGCGACCGGCCGTTATAGCAGGTGAGCAGTGAAGTAGCGCAGATTTTTTCTTGACAAAGGGATGAACTTTCTGTTAATCAGTTGTTGACAAGGGCGTGAAAAAGCTTATAATGCAGAGGCAATAGAAAAGCCCCCTAGAAACCCTGCCTGTCCCCCCTCCCGTGTGCTCAAGCCCAACAGGCAGGGTTTCCTCCTTTATGTGAAGACCCTTCGGGATAATCCGAAGGGTCTTCCCGTTTCCGGCGCGATCGGGGGTCCGGCTTTCAATTTGGCTTTTTGACCGTTCTGCATATCTTGATGGTATGAAGCGCGCGTGCGCATGCCTTCTGCTTCTCGTGCTCGCCTTGGCGGCCGGCCGCGAATCGCGCTCATCGCCGGTGCCGCCGGCGAGTCTGGAGATTCCCGCGCGGCCCGATTCGAGCCTGCTGCCGTACGAGGTGGAGGTCAGGCGGAAGATGGCGCCGGATCCCTCGGCGCCGCAGGTCGTCACTCCCTTTCAGATTCACCGCGGAGGACCGCGGCCCGGCGACAGCATCCTGGTCGTGTTTGCCTACAATCCCTCCGTCACCACCGACAATCCCGCCATGTTCTCCTACCAGGATCTCACGACCGGCCACGTCATCAACGACAACCCGGTGCGCCTGACGATCGCCGACTTCCGTCTCTGCCCGGACGCCGCGCGCGGCGACACGGTGGTTGTGGGGGCCGGGTTCCGCCGCGATTCCGCATTCGCGGTGAAATTCGGACCGGCGGAGGATTCGGTGGCCTGGCTGTTTCTGGCCGCGGGCGAGGACCATACGGGCGACGGCCACTGGCAGCCGTCGATCACCTGCGTCGGTCTCGCCGATTACGACTACGACGCGCGGCACGAGATCCTCTTCTACCTCAACGCTGTGCGCGATCTGGTTCCGCGTGTCCTCGTGTGCATCGAGGTGGAAACGTTCGCGGTGGAGTGGACGCTGCCGGTGGCGACCGGAGTCATGGCCGGGCAGGTCCATCTGTGGGGGAACCCCGCCGATCCGGGGTTGATTTTCGTCTCCTACAATTCGAAGCAGGGGGTTTCCGACAGCCTCTTCAGCGACAGTTGGGCCTATGTGACGGCGGTTGATCGGACCGGCCGCGTGCGGTTCAACCGGGTGATTGCGGCCGAGCACGGCGGCATCGCAATTATCCCGGCCGAACAGCCGGGCGAGTACTATCTCGGGCACTCGACCCCCCTCACAGAGCCCGCGGATACGCTCGCCTTCTTGCAGCCGGTCCGCCGGGTGTCGCGCATCTCGACCGACGGCGCCGTGCTCGATTCTTCGCCGCCCCTCTCTGCTCCCGTGCGGGCTTTGTGGGTCCCGCCCGGCGCCGGCGACTCGGGCGTGTGGGTTTTGACCCAGGACGGCACGGTCAGCCGTTTCGATCGCCGCCTCCGCCTGATGGCCCGCTCCGCGCCTTCGCACCTGCGTTCCTTCCAGGGAACCATCGACTTGCCGGGGCGGAGCGAACCGGCCTGGCTGTTCGGGTCGGAACTCGGCGCGGTCGTCATGACCGCCGACCTGAAGCCTCTCGCGGTGCTCCCGGCGGTCGGCGAGTACCGCGCCCTCATCGCGTTCGATCCGGAGGCCGAGCGCGCATCCTATGTCTTCTCCGGCGGGGGCGGCGCCCTGATCGCCGAATTTGACCATCGCCCGCTCTGGTCGGTGGCGAGCAATTTCCTCTGGCGCTACCACTTGCACCTCTCGGCGGTCGCCATCGCCCTGCTGGTCACGCTGGTGATTGTCAATCGGCGGCGACTCCAGGTGCAGCGGCTGCTGCGCCAGCGCGAGGCCGACTTTCTCGCTTTCTGCCAGGCGTCGCCGGATCTCGTGTTCCGGATCAATCGGGACGGCGTCATCACTGATTTTCATGCCCGCGAGCACGCCGATCTGCTGTTGCCGCCCGAGGTTTTCCTCAACCGCCCGCTCTCCGAATCCCTGCCGCCGGCGGTAGCGGGTCCGGCCATGGAGGCGATCGGGCGCGCCCTCGACACGGGCGCCATGGAGAGCCTCGAGTACGACCTGGACCAGGGCGGCGAGCGCCGGCACTGGGAACTGCGCATGGCCCCGGTCGATGACTGCCAGGTGCTCACTGTGATCCGGGACTGGACCGACCGGGCGCGGGCGGAAAACGAGTTGCGCGAATCCGAGGAGCGCTTCCGCATGTTGTTCCACGGATCGCGCGACGCCTATGTCATTGCGGACGCCGAGACCGGGAAGGTCATCGATCTCAACGCCCGCGCGGAGGCGCTGATTGGCCGGCCCCGCGACCGCCTGATCGGCCGCCATGTCTCGGAGATGGCGCCGCCGGATATCCGCGCCAATTTCGGGGAGCGCTACAAACGGCACCTGGAAATCGCGAGCACCGGCAAGTGGATCAACGGAGTCGTCTGCGGCGAAGACGGCCGGCGCTGCCCCGTCGAAATAAGCCACACCCTGATTGAGATCGGCGGCCGCTCGGTTCTGCACACGACGTTGCGCGATGTCAGCGAGCGCTTGGCGACTGAGGCGGCCCTTCGCCGCAGCGAAGACCGCCTGGCGGCGCTCGTCGCCAACATCCCGGCCGCAATCTACCGCTGCCTCCCCGGCGAGGCGCGGCTGATGGAATTTGTCAGCAACGAGATCACCACCGTCACCGGTTACGAGAGCGCGGTTTTTGAGCCGGGCGGCGGCACCCCCTACGCGAGCATCGTGCATCGGGACGACCGGTCGCGCGTGAGCGAGGTGATCGCCGCCGCGGTCGCCGGCCGCCGGCCGTTCTCCGCGGAATACCGCATTGTCCGCGCCGACGGCGAGGTGCGCTGGGTCCACGAGCGGGGCCAGGCCGTCGCCGGCCCCGATGGAACGGTCGCCTTTCTCGACGGCGCGATCTACGACATCACCGAGCAGCGGGCCGCTATCGACGCCCTCCACGAGAGCGAAGAGAAGATGCGGGCGCAGTACAAGGGCATTCCCGTGCCCACGTACACCTGGCAGCGGGCGGGCGACGACTTCGTGCTGGCCGACTACAACGACGCGGCGGTCGCGATCACGGGCGGCACGATCGCCTTGAAAGCCGGCATCCGGCTCTCCCTGCTGTACGCCGACCGGCCGGACCTGCGCGCCGACATCGCCCGATGCTTCGACGAACAGACGACCATTCGGCGAGAAATGGACTACACCTTTCAGTCCCTCGACCGCACCGTTTCGCTCATCGTCCACTACGTCTACGTGCCGCCCGACCTCGTGATGGTGCACACCGAAGATGTCACCGATCGGGTGCGCTCCCGGCAGCAGCTGGCGACCCGCCTGCGCTACGAGGAAGGCCTGGTGGGGTGTTCGCTGACGCTGCTTCAGACGCCCGTATCGGCGGGGGCGCTGAACGATGCGCTCTACCACCTGCTGACGGCGCTCGACTCCTGCCGCGTGTACGTCTACCAGAACTTCACGGATCCCGAGCTCGGCCTGTGCGCGCGGGAGGTCTACGAAGTGTGCCGGCCGGGTGTGAGACCGACGCTCGGCCGGCCGGAGCTTCAGCGCCGCCCCTACGCGCCGCAGTTTGCGTCCATGCGGGACCGGCTGGCTGCCGGTCGCCCGGTCGGCGGCGTAGTGGCCGAGATGAGCGAGCCCGTGCGCTCCGTCAACGCCCCCTGCGGCGTCCTCTCCGTCCTCACCCTGCCCGTCTTTGTCCGCGGCCAGTGGTACGGCTTTATCGGTTTCGACGACACCCGCTCGGCCCGGCGATGGAGCGAGGAAGACGTCCGGCTGCTGCGGGCGGCGGCCGCGATGGTCGGGTCGTACCTGGAGATGATCGAGGCCAACCGGGAACTGGCGGCCGAGCGGGATTTCACGCGGATGGTCCTGCAGACCGCCAACAGCCTGATCTGCTGCCTGGACGAGCGGGGGTGCATCACGGTGTTCAACGACGAGCTCGAACGGGTCACGGGCTACCGGCGCGAGGAGGTGCTCGGGCGGTCCTGGCACGAACTCTTTCTGCCGGAGCACTTTCACCACCCCGGCCTCGTCCGTTTCGGCCAGTGGGTCCGCGACCACCCCGCCGACCGCTACGAGCGGGCGCTCCTGACCCGCACCGGCGAGGAGCGCATCATCCTGTGGTCGAACTCGATGCTCGAGGACCCGCACACCGGCGCGGTCACCGCCATCGCCATCGGCCATGACATCACCGACCGCAAGCACATGGAAACAGCCGTGCGCGAGAGCGAGGAAAAATACCGCGCCGTCATGGAGCAGAGCGCCGACTTCATCTACCTCGCCCAGGCCGACTCGGGGCGCATCATCGAGGCCAACCGCTCGCTTCGCGAGATGCTCGGCTATTCAGTCGAAGAAATGTGCGGAATCTCGCTCTTTGACTTCGTCGACCACGATTCCGGCGAGGTTCGGGAAGGCTTCCGGAAGGTTCTCGCCGGGGGACTGCCCTTCCTCCGCGAGCGGTACTACCGCACCCGCGACGGGCGGCGCATCCCGGTCGAAGTCGGCGTCAACGAGATCGTCTACGGCGGCCACAAGGTCCTGTGCATCGTCTCCCGCGATATCTCCGAGCGCAAAGCCGCCGAGGAGTCCGTGCGGCAGCAGGAAGAGAAGTACCGTCTCCTCGTCGAGAACGTCCGGGCCTCGATCATTCTCGTCGATGCCGAGGGCTACTTCCTGTTCGTCAACCAGAATGCCGCCCAGGCAGTCGGCCGCCGTCCGGAGGAACTCATCGGCCGGACCGAGTGGGATATCTTCCCCGAAGATCTGGCCGACCGGCAGATGTCCAACGTCCGGCGGGTGATCGCCGAGGACAAGGAGTTCATCAGCGAGGCGCCGGTCTACCTCAGGGGCGAGTGGCGGTGGTTCTACAACAACGTGCAGCCCTACCGCGACCTCCGGGGGCGCACGGTGGCCGCCCTGGTCATTGCTCACGACATCACGATGGCGAAGCGGGCGGAAGAGGCGCTGCGCGAGAGCGAGGAGCGCTTCCGCGAGCTGGCCGATCTCTTGCCGCAGACCGTCTTCGAAACCGACGTCGTCGGCCGCCTGACCTACTCCAACCGCCACGGCTTTGAGTCCACCGGGTACACATCGGCCGACCTGGAGGCCGGCCTGACCGTCGACCAGCTCTTCCTTGAAAGCGACCGCGCCGAAGTCCGCGCCAACTTCGCCAAACGTCTGGCAGGGGAGAACCCCCAGCGCTACGAGTACACGCACCTGCGCAAGGACGGTTCCACTTTTCCCGTACTCATCTACTCTTCGCGCATCGTGCGCGACGGGCTGCCGGCGGGACTGCGCGGTGTGGTGGTCGATATCACCGAACGCAAGCGGGCCGAGGAAGAGGTCCGGCGGGCGAACCTTCTCCGCTACCAGCAGATGCGCGAAATCGCCGGCGGCGTCTCCCACGAAATCTACAACTCTCTCTATCCGGCGATCGCCACCCTCGAGAAATTGCGGGGGCTGCTGGCCGCTTCCGACACGACCGATCTCGCCCGCACCGAGCGTCTCATGCAGTTGGCCGATCGCGCCGTCCGCCGCGCCATTTCCCTGACAGAAACCGTCACCCAGTACGCCCGGCTGGAGTCCCAGCGCCGGGTGGAGCGGGTCCGGCTCGCCGGCGTCATTCAGGAGATCGTCGAGCAGAACCGCCACGCCGCCGAGGAACTGGCGGCGACCATCACCGCCGACATCCCCGCCGATCTCTTTGTCACGGTCGGCAAATCGCACCTCTACAGCCTGTTCAACAACCTCGTGATCAATGCCCTCGACGCGGTCGCCGAAGTAACGGAACGGGCGGTGTCGATCGCCGCCCGGCCGGACGACGGCCGGGTGCGCATTGTCGTCCGCGACACCGGACCGGGGATTCCGTTCGAGATCCAGCAGCGGGCCTTCGAGCCGTTCTTCACCACCAAGCTCGACCGTGGGACCGGCCTGGGGCTGGCGGTCGCCAAACGGATCGTGGAGCTGTATGATGGTCAGATCGGTCTTGAATCCGCGCTTGACAGAGGAACCACATTCATTATATTGCTCCCAGGTGGCAGTCACTTGTAAGCAGTTGTCTACCAGTGTCTAAGAGCGGACAGATTCTCATCGTCGACGACGACCGCATGGTTCTCGAGGCCATGCTGGAATCGTTCACCGATGATTACGCTGTCCTCACCGCGCTCTCCGGCCAGGAGGCGCTCGAGCGGATCAAAGAGCACCCCGAGATCGACACCATCATCCTCGACATCCGCATGGCCCGCATGGACGGCCTGAAAGCCGCCAACCTCATCAAGGACATCGCCCCCGAAATCCCGATCATCTTCCACACCGGGTTTGCGGGAAATTACTCGGAGGAGGATATCGACCGCGACTACCACCCCTTCGACTTCATCGGCAAGAACGAACCACCCTCGCGTCTCCGGCGGGCGGTCAAGAACGCCGTGCAGTACCACCGTCTGGGCAACACGGGAAGCGACTTGATCGATGCGGCGCGAGAGCGCTACGGTATGGTGGGGAAGTCGCGCGACATGCGCCAGATCTACCAGCGGATCGAGCAGATCGGCCCGACCACGTCGAAAGTCATGATCCTCGGCCCCACCGGGAGCGGCAAAGAGCTGGTCGCCCGCGCCCTCCATGCCCGGAGCCGCCGCGCCGACCGGGAGATGATGGTCGTCAACTGCAGCCAGAAAGACCCGACCATGGTCGAGTCCGAACTCTTCGGCCACACCGAGGGGTCGTTCACCGGGGCGGTGGCCAACCGCGTCGGGTATTTCGAAGCCGCCGACGGGAGCACGCTGTTCCTCGATGAGATCGGCGAACTCGATCCCGCCACCCAGGCGAAAATCCTCCGCGCTATCGAGTATGGCGAGGTCACCCCGGTGGGCACCTGCGTGAAGCGCAGTGTCGACGTCCGCGTCATCTGCGCCACCCACCTCGACCTCGAGGAACAGGTGCGCAGCGGCGCTTTCCGGATGGATCTCTACTACCGCCTCAAAGGCGTGACGATCCGCCTGCCCGCGCTCCGGGAACGCCGGGAGGACATTCCCGAGCTCCTCGACTACTTCATCGAGCGGACCTGCCGGATCAACGGGGTCGGCCTGAAAGTGTTCGAGCCGTCGGCCCGCGCCCTCCTCGTCGAATTCGACTGGCCCGGCAATGTCCGGCAGCTCTCCGACACGGTGGAGTCGCTCATTCAACTTTCGCCCGGTTACTACATCACCTACCACGACGTGGCCAACCACCTCGGGTACGAGAGCAGCGCCGCCCCCAACGGAAACTCCGGCCTGGCCGAACAGGTATGGGAATTCAAGCGGATGAAGATCGTGCAGGCGCTCGACCGGGCGCGCGGGAACGTGATCGCGGCCGGTGAGGAGCTCAAGATCGATCCGGCCAACCTGCGCAAGATGATCAAGCGCCTTAACATCGAGTCGTGATCGTGGGGGGACGGCGCGGCGGGAAATGAAAAAGCCGGTGGCGGGCAAGGCCGCCGCCGGCTTCGTGTTTGTGCCGCGCGGTCAGCAGGCCGCCGGAGCCGGCCCGCCGCGGAAGAGGTAGTTGATCAGCAGGGTCAGGTCCGACACCTTGATGGCGCCGTCGGCGTTGGTGTCGCCGTGCGGGAGACAAATCGGCGCGACCCCGCCGCGGAAGAGGTAGTTGATCAGACCGGTGAGATCCGACACCTTCACCGCGCCGTCCTCGTTGAAATCCCCCCGCAGCACGCAGCAGCCGCCCGACCCGAAGTCCTGCCAGAAACCCTGGTTCACCCGGTAATTGGCCGACGATCCGGCGCCGGCGGCCGTCTGGCCGACCGTCCCGCTCAGCCGGTAATTCGTCGACGAGCCGTTGCCGCCGCCCGCGGCGATGACCTGCCAGTCGATTCGCTCGCCGGCGGCCGAGGCGGACACCGCCCCCATCAGCACGAGGCCGACGGCTGCGAGGAGGACGCGTTTGTACATGCCTGTAACCCTTATGACGAGGTGCGTATCTTCTTGCGTACGTCTTGACGTCGGCGACTATCCGGTATGAACGACCCTGCCGAGCAGCGGCGGCCGACGGGCGCTTTCTGCTCTCGTCTCAAGTAAGGCAATCGCGCCGAAAAAGCAAGCAAAACCTGTCATTCCGGGGGCGGGGGAGAAGGATCGCCCCGGGTTTTGGGACGCCGAATCTGCGTTCGGGCCGCCCCCCGCAACAAAAGCCCCTGCCCCTCGTCTCAAGCGGTAGGTCTCTGGTCATGGAGGACGGTTTCGCGCACCCCGGACAGCCGGCGGGCCGGGGGGCATCAGCGGAGAATCCTGCCGCCGCCGGCCCGCTTTTGGCCGGTCGGTCGCCGGCCTATCCGTAATCGATGTTGACTTGGGTGTCGAATATGATATATTGAACCTGTACCCCCGATGATCCGCCGAACCGCCGTGGGGTGCTAGCTGGAAAGGAGTGGCAATGGGGCATCGTGTACCCACGCCCCGGGAGAAGACCTCCTCACCACTCGCAGTATCTGTACACGCTAACGTAAACTTGTGGCCATACATGATCAACCGTTAACGGAGAGAGAAATCATGAAAGCGCGCAACGTTCTTTGCCTCGCGGTGGGCGTCTGCCTGCTGGCGTTGGTCGGGCTGGTGCAGGCCGAAACGGCCCCGCCCTCAGCTGCGCTCAACACCAAGGGCCTGGCAATCGGCCAGGTTCGGACTGTCCATTTCGGCGGCCCGCAGACGCTGAGCATCGCGGGCGAGCAAATGACCTTCACCGCGCCGGAGCCCGCTCCCGAGCAGGATCCGGATTTTGTGTACACCCTGACGGACAAGCGGCAGGGGGGCGAAAACATCGCCACCGCCTTTGTCATCCCCGGTATGCCCTTCACCGACACCGGGACCACCGTCGGGTACGCCGATGACTACTCCGAGGCCTGCGACGGCGTGAACTACAGCCACGTGGGCGACGTCGTCTTCGCCTACGCCCCGCCGGTCAAGCAGCTGGTCGACATCAAGCTGTGCAAGTCCGACTACTACACGCGGCTGTGGGTGTATCAGACCGACGAGACCAACATGATCGCCTGCAACCGGTTCAATACCCCGGCCGTTTGCTCTCCCAACCCGCGCTCGGCGCTCATGGATGTCCAGATGCTGCCCGGGTTCACTTACTACATCGTGGTCGACGGCGACCACCAGGTCACTCCGAACGAGGGCCAGTACATCATTGAGTGCTCGGCGACTCTCGTCCCCGACTCGGTCGACCGCTGGCCCGCCCTGGCCGACAACGACAACGGCCTGCTCCTGCTCGGTTACTCCAACAACAACGGGGTGGACTCGCAGATGTTCTGGCAGGAGTCGCTCGATGACGGGCTGACTTTCGAACCGGCCGGCTATTGGACCAACCCCGGCTGGCAGAAGTACGCCTCGGTCGACTACTGGGGGCAGGATTCGATCGCCTACGGGACGTTTGTCCCCAGCCCGCTGAACAACAACGGCGGTTCGACTTATCTCCACCGCTTTTACAACATCGCCAATTCGGCCGGGTGGAGTCTGAGCTACTGGAACTGGACTTCGTACGGCTGGCGGAACATGCGGATGGCCGACATCGCCTGCGATGACGGCTTCATTTTCAGCCCGAACCCCGGCGATCACCGCTTCGGCGTCATCGCAATGGTGCACAGCAGCACGTACTCCAGCGGCGGCGTTGTAGTCGGCACCGATGCTCCGCACCTCTTCTACCAGACCGATTCCTCCAACTACGCGACGATCAGCTGGTACAACAACCTCAACGGCTGCCGTTCGACCACCTGTGACATCGACCGCGTGACCAAGTACTCCTACGCCGTCTACGACTGGCTCGATACGAGCAAGACGCCCGACCAGTGGGCGCTGTTCATTCGCGGCGACGTTTTCGGCAACCCCGACGACACCCTCTTCAGCGGCGGCGTGACGTACAGCCTCGACCCGGGCGAGCACATCGGCTACCCGGCGGTCGCGGCCAACAACGGCACGGTGCTCGTAGCCTGCGAGTTCTACACCGAAGCCACCCCGGCCGACCATGACATCATCTTCTTCTATTCCGGGGCGGCCGACGGCGCCTACGACAACATGCTCTCGGGCGTGGTGGTCGCGACGGCAGACGACGAGCGGTATCCGGAGATCCAGCACGTGACCGGCAATACCTTCATCGTCTCCTACATCGCGAACAACCAGTTGTACATGACGGTCACTGAGGACGGCGGCACGACCTGGAGCACGCCCAGCGTGATCAGCGGCGCCGACCACGTGGTCAACGAATACCGCGCGGCCGACATCGCCGACTTCGGGAAGAAGATCATCTGGGAGTACCAGCCGAACCATCCCGCCGACACCACCATCATGCTGCACTGGGCCGAGACCGGCGTCGTGCAGGATGCCGACGGTGACGGCGTTCCGGATGAAGACGACAACTGCCCGGCGATCGCCAACCCGCTCCAGGAGGACGCCGATCTCGACGGCATCGGCGACGTGTGCGACGCCTGCACGGACACCGACAACGACGGCTACGGCAACCCCGGTTATCCGGCCAACACCTGCGCGCTGGATAACTGCCCGAACGTGGCGAACCCGGGCCAGCAGGATACCAACGGCGACGGTATCGGCGACGCCTGCTGCTGCCTCGACAACCGCGGCAACGTCGACGGCGATCCCGACGATCTCATCAAGGTGGGGGACCTCACCTACCTGGTTGAGTTCCTCTTCCGCTTCGGCCCGGTGCCGCCCTGCCCGAACGAGGCGGACATTGACGGCGACGGCAATACGAAGGTGGCCGACCTGACCTACCTGGTCGCCTTCCTCTTCCGGTTCGGTCCGGCGCCCGCGACCTGTCCGTAAGGCGGTCGTTGCGGGTACGAACCTGCCGAATACGATCAGCCGCCTCCCCCTGGGGAGGCGGCTTCTTTTTTGGCCGGTCGGACGGCAGCAGGGGCGGCCGAAATTGCTTGCCATATCTCCTCCGGTAGTGTATCTCACGAAGAGAAGCCGCGGTGAGCGCGGCGCCCTCGCGGGAGCGGGCAGGAGGATGCCCGCCGACGGATCGCGGGCGCGGGCGATCAGGCGGCGGGGAGAAGCACGAAGCGAAAAATGGCCTCTCCCGGCCCTTCGCGGGCGTTGCGCCGGCATTGTGGTCTCCGGTCGGCCGCGGCGGGGCGGCCGGGCACGGGACCGGTAAGGGAAACGAGTTCAGTATGGCTAAGACGGTGACCAACAGCGAACTGCGCTTTGATGTCGGCGCCAATCCGATCCGCTACTGCGGCATGCAGAAAGTCTATCCGTTCAGTCGCGACCGGGTGGTCGAAATCAACCTGCACCACCAGCACGTTCTGGAGATGTACGATCTCGAGCTGGTCGGCGGGACGGCGATTTGCCTGGCCGACCGCCTCAACGAGCGCTCCAATCTCGGGGCGCTGCGCAATCGCAAACTGCGCGAAGCGGCCGTGGCCTCGGCGGCCCTCTCGGCCGTGGCCGTCAGTCTGCACGGACGCGGGAGCCTCGCGGCCCTGCCCAAAGACAAGCAGACCAAAGAGGTCGCCAACGAGCTCAAGCGCGCCAACGACCGCACCTCGGCCCAGGTCATGGCCGAGGTCCTCCAGACGACCACCGAAACCCTCTCGATCGGCGAGGAAGTCCTCATCGAGTCGACCATTACCGAAGGTGTCCGCGCCAAACCGGGTAAAGAAGTCGGCGGCAACCCGACCATCGCCGTCGGCGCCCTCTTCGGCAAAAAGGAGCACCGCGCCCGCTACGGCCTCGACCTGGGCAAGGATGTGACGCTGCTCTCCATGGGCAACGACGTGATCGACGGGACCACCAAGTCGGTCAAGGGTCTGCATTCGTCGATGACCTGCATGTTCCTCATCGAGTCGCAGGTGAAGCGGCACCTCCCCGATATCTACGTGCAGCGGTGGATGGGCGGGGCGCACTTCGACGAGTTCAACCCGCGCGAGGGGACGCTCCTGGATGCCGCCCGCGTGATTGCCGACAGCTACGGCTTTGCCGATCTCAGCGAACTCAGCGCCTTCTTCATCGACCGCTCCCGCCACTACCCGGCGTGGGATACCCTCGGCGCGGCCGGGATCGGCATTCCGTACGACGCCGACGGCGACCTGTTCCCGGCCCTGCTGCTCGGACTGGAGGGGATGCGCTTCCCCAACGGGCGGCACATGAATTCGATGATCGGGGAAATCGGCGGGTCGGCCGAGTGGGTGGTCGGCGCGCTGCCGCTCGTCTGGCGCGGCGGCCAGGCCCTCGGCATGCTCACCAGCCACTCCTCCCTCTCCCGCCGCGACCTCTCGCCGGAAGATCTCTGGAACAGCCGCTTCCACTACACCGAGGACGAGCTCATCATGATCCAGGATGCCCGCTTCCAGCAGAAGCCGTATTTCTCGGTGAAGGACATCATCGAGAACCCCCACGCCGGCGGCATCAGCGCCTTCGGCGCCATCACCGACAGCGTCTACCTCCCGTTCATGAAGGGGGTGCAGTTCGATCCGGACAAGGGGAAGATATCGGTGTGGACGCTGGTGATCAATTCGCTCGGGCTGATGGAAGTGTGGGAGATGCACTTCGCCTGCCGTACCTCGCTCGCCCACACCAGGGCTTTGATCGCGTCGCCCAAGGAGCGGCTGGCCGGGCTGCGCGGGAAAGCGCTCGAGGCGGCCATCGGCAAGATGCTCGACGACCCGCGCGAGGAACGGCGCTACCGGATCTTTTTCAACAACGAGTACTACCCGGCGCTCGTGCCGATCCGCGAGAAAGTGGCGCTCTTGGGGCAGGCCCTCGAAGGGCTGATCGCCCGCGGCGCCCTCAACGACCAGGACCGCGAGATTATCGACCTCACGGCCCGGCTCGCCCCCGAGTGGTGGGTCGAGAACGGCCGATAGCCGCGTTCCCGCCCCGACCCCAATGACGACGCCCCTCGGTCAGTGACCGAGGGGCGCATCTATTTGGTGCGGATGGCCGGACTCGAACCGGCACGGGTCGCCCCACTACCCCCTCAAGATAGCGTGTCTACCAATTTCACCACATCCGCAAGCGATCGCGATGTCAAAGATCGGTCGGAGCGCCAACGCCCGCGCCGGCGCGTCCTGCTACTGCCCGTCGCCCGGCGCCGTCTGCTGCCCCTGGCCCGGCTGCGTGCCGGGATTGGGGTTGACGTTGAGGAGGGAGTCGGCCGAGGGCTGCTGTTGTTGCGTCTGCTGCTGTTGCTGCACAGCCTGTTCGCGCGCGCGCTGCGCCTCGCGGGTGACGACCGACTCAGTCGGACCGGCCGTCGTGCTCTGGCTGCGCAGGCCGGTGCGGCTCGACGACATGAAGGCCAGACCGATGCTGTTCACCATGAACAGAATCGCCAGCACGGTCGTGGCCTTGCTCAGAAACGACCCGGCGCCGCGGCCACCGAACACCGCTCCCCCCAGCCCGCCGCCGAACGCCGTCCCCGCCAACCCTTCGCCCTTACTGGACTGCAAGAGCACGACGATGATCAGCGCCACGCAGACCAGGACGTGAAAGACTACCAGTGCGATGAAGAACAAGAAACCTACCTCCGTTATCGGGCCGCGTTAATGATCGCCAGAAAATCGGCCGCCTTCAGCGACGCGCCCCCGACCAGGGCGCCGTCGATATCCGGCTCGGCCAGCAAGTCGGCGGCGTTGTCCGCTTTCACCGATCCGCCATACAAAATCGGGATCCGGTCGGCGCTCGGTTGGCCGTACTGCGCCGCGAGACGATCCCGAATAAAAGCATGCACCTCCTGAGCCATCGCCGGCGTGGCCGTTTTTCCGGTCCCGATCGCCCAGACCGGCTCGTACGCGATCACGATTCGTTCCAGCGAACCGGACTCGATCTCCGCGCAGGCGATGCGCACCTGAGCGCCGACCACTTCCTCGGTCCTGCCGTTCTGTCGCTGTTCGAGTTCCTCGCCGACACATACGATCGGGATCAACCCTTTGCGCAGCGCCAACTTCAGTTTGGCATTCACCGATTGGTCGGTCTCGCGGTGGTACTGCCGCCGCTCAGAATGGCCCAATATAACGTGGGTGGCGCCGACTGTCAAGAGCATGTCGGCCGAGATTTCGCCCGTGAAAGCGCCGTTCTCGTGCGCCGACATGTCTTGGGCGCCCACCTTTATCGGACTGCCGTGTAACAGTTTAGCTGCCAGGTGGAGGGACGTGTAGGGAGGGCAGACGAGCGCCTCCGCCCGCTGGGGATCCCAGCGGCCGGTCAACAACGCGGCCAGCAGTTTCTCCGTCTCCGGAATCGTGCCGTTGCACTTCCAGTTCCCCGCCAGCAGCTTTCGGCTTCTCATCGCCGCACCGCCTCGGCTTTGCCGGCGTTGGTGAGCGCCGCCACCCCCGGCAGTTCCTTCCCCTCCAGGAACTCCAGCGAGGCGCCGCCGCCGGTGGAGATGTGGGTGAGGCCGTCTTCGACCCCGGCCTCCTTGACCGCCGAGGCGCTGTCGCCGCCGCCGACCACGGTGATCGCGCCTTCACCGGTGCGCCGGGCGAGCATCCGCGCCACCGCGAATGTCCCCTCGGCGAACGGCCGGTGTTCGAACACGCCCATCGGTCCGTTCCACAGGATCGTGTTCGCCTGCGCGAGCTTCTCCTCGAAGAGCCTGATCGTCTGCGGACCGATATCCAGCCCCTTCAGGCCGTCGGGGATCCGGTCGATCGGGACCGTCCTGGTCTCGGCCGTGTCCGAGATCTCCTGCGCGACCACGGCGTCAACCGGGAAGACGAGCTCGGCCCGCGACTTCTTGATCTTCCCAAGGATCTCCTTCGCCAGCGCGACTTTGTCCTCCTCCAAGAGCGAATCGCCGATCGGGTACCCCATCGCCTTGCTGAAGGTGAAGGTCATGCCGCCGCCGATGAGGAGCAGGTCGACTTTGGCCATGAGGTTCTCGATGACGTCGATCTTGCCGGAGATTTTGGCTCCGCCGAGAATGGCCGCAAACGGCCGTTTAGGGTTCTCCAGCGCCTGGCCGAGGTACTGCAGTTCTTTCTCCATGAGCAGGCCGGCGATCGACTGGCGGAAATAGCGGGTGACGCCCTCGGTCGAGGCGTGGGCGCGGTGGGCGCTGCCGAACGCATCGTTCACGAAGGTGTCGGCCAGCGAAGCGAGTTTCTGCGCGAACTCCGGATCGTTCTTCTCCTCCTTGGCGTGGAACCGCAGGTTCTCCAGGAGCACCACGTCGCCGTCTTTCATTTTGTTGACGACGCTGGCGGCCTCGGGTCCGACGCAGTCTTCGGCGAACGTCACCTCCCGGCCGAGCAGTTCGGCCAGCCGCCGGGCGACCGGCCGAAGCGACATGCCGGCCACCGGCTGCCCTTTGGGACGGCCGAGGTGGGAGGCGAGGATGGCGCGGCCGCCGTCGCCGATGATCTTCCGGATCGTCGGGAGCGCCTCCCGGATCCGCCGGTCGTCGGTGACCCCGCCGTTATCGAGGGGGACGTTGAAATCCACCCGCACGAGGACTTTCTGCGAGCGGAAATTGACTTCGTGTACGGTGACTTTTCGCATTGCTGCTCCTTTCCGTCTTCCCCAATCACAGCATCATGAGCATCATGTCGACCATGCGGTTGGAGAAGCCCCACTCATTGTCGTACCAGCTGAACACTTTCGCCAGCCGCCCGTGCACCATCGTCAACTGGCTGTCGAACACCGAGCCGTGCGGGTTACCGATCACGTCGACCGACACGATCGGGTCCTCCATGTACTGCAGCGCGCGCCGCAGAGCCGGCGATTCCGCCGCCTTCTTCATGGCCGCGTTGATCTCCTGCACCGTGGCCTCCCGCTCCAGCGTCACTGCGAGATCCACCAGCGAGGCGTTCGGGGTGGGGACGCGGATGGCGCAGCCGTCCATTTTCCCCTTGAGCGCCGGGATCACCTCGGCAATCGCCTTGGCCGCGCCCGTGGTCGTCGGCACCATCGACAGGGCCGCCGAGCGCGCCCGCCGCAGATCTTTGTGCGGCGCATCCATGAGCCGCTGGTCGGCCGTGTACGAGTGGATCGTCGTCATGAACCCGTTGACGATCCCGAAACTCTCCAGCAGAACCTTCGCCACCGGGGCCAGGCAGTTGGTCGTGCACGATCCGATCGAAATGACGTGGTGCTTGTCGCGGTCGTAGAGGTCCGAGTTGATCCCCGGGATAAAGGTGCCGTCGTGGCCCTTGGCCGGCGCCGAGATGAGCACCTTGTGGGCGCCCGCCGCGACGTGCTTCATCGCGTCGTCCTTCTTCGTGAACTTCCCCGTGCACTCGAGCACCACGTCGACTTTGAGCTCCTTCCACGGCAACTGGGCCGGGTCGAGCACCGCCATGACCGGAATCGTCCGCCCGTCGACCTTCAGGTTCGTCCCCTCGGCCTTCACCTCGCCGGGGTAGCTCCGGTGGACGGAATCGTACTTGAGCAGGTGTCCGAGTGTGGCGGCATCGGTGATATCGTTAATCGCGACAAACTCAATGCTGGTGTCCTGAGCGGCCCGAAACACGAGGCGCCCGATACGTCCGAATCCGTTGATGGCAACTCTCATGGTCTCCTCCTGCTATCCGTTTCGTCTTTTGCCGGTCTATATAGATATTTGATTCCGATGGAAACGGCAAGGCCGTCATAGTCCTCAATCGTCATGAGCGGCTTGCCGAAAGGAATGGGACAATACTTGGCGTTGATTTCCAGGCCGATCTGCGAGGCGATCGGCCAGTCGATGCCGCCGCCGACCGCATAGCTGATCTTCGCGGCCGTCTCCTCGTCGATATTCGGGTAGTAGTAGCCCTCGGGGACCGAGGTGAACTGCACCGAGCGCCGCCCGACATATAGCCCGCCGCCGGCCGTCAGATACGGCTGCACGCTGGCGCCGCCCCCCGCCAGCGGATACACCTTCGCCTGCAGCAGCCCGGCGTACACCAGCACGTTGCCCACGTTGGTTTGGTTGCCGGCGGTGAACGTGACCGAGCCGCGGTTGAGGATCGCCAGCGAAAGTTCGCCCATGAGCGCGGGTGTGAGCCGGTGGGCGTAAAACCCCTCGAAAAGGAAACTGGCGTCGTGAAAATTGGTCTTGAACACTTCTTCGCCGCCGCTGGTCTCCCCGCGGGCCGGCGGCATGTCGCCGAGGTTGAACCACGGGCCCAGCCGCACGCCCGCCTGGTGGGACTGGAGGAAGAGCTGCGAGGTGGTCGGTTCCTCGCCGGCCGCCCGCGCCCCGCCCCAGGCCGCGGCCGCCAGCACCGCGAACACGAGCGCCGCGATCCCGCCGCGCCCCCGTCGGCCGTGCACCGTCATCGTGCGACTCCTTCCCGCGCGCCGGGCGGGTAAAAGTACACCCGGCTCGCGCGGTAGTCCAGCAGCACCCGAAACTCCTGCAGCACCAGATTGCCGATATTGCCCGCCAGCTCCGTACTCCCCGCCAACCCCTGGGTCGATTCGGGAATGACCACCGGCACATCGGACAGCACCATGCCGCCGATGCGAAACGCCGGCACCACCGCCGAGCGGGTGCGCGCGGTTCCCCCCACCCCGCCGATCGGCCGATCAACGGAGGCGAGGTTGGTCAGGACCGTGTCGAGACGGTGATCCTGAAAAAACCGATCGTGCAGCACCAGCCCGACCGAGTTGCCGAGGTCGATGATGAAGTCTCCTTCGACGCCGCCGACCGACGCCGAAATCGTCGGGACGAGCATGGTCAGGTGAAAATCGACCGCCGTTCCACCGGCGGGCGCGGTGAAGGCAGCCGGGTTGTACGCGGTCAGCGTCGAATCGGAGTAGTCAATCAGCACCGGAAAACGGGACAGGAAGTCATGGCCCAGGATACCCCCTGCCTGGGCGCCCGGCGGCGGTTCGATCCCCAGCCGGTCCCAGTCCATCGCCGCGGCAATCTGGTCCACCAGGGTGAGCGAGCCGATCGTAATGGAGTCGGTCCGCACCAGAGGGACTTCCTCGAACCCGCCTACCCCTTTGGCGGGGACCGACCCGACCGATGTCAGTCCCAGCGGCGCGGTCAGCGCATCGTTGAGCAGGTTGGCCGAGGCCCCGGAATCGAGGATGAACCAGGCGACCGTCGCGCCGTTGACCGCGGCGGGCAGCCACACGTGCCCCCGGTAGTACGTGAAAGGAATCACCACGGAATCGGCGCCTGCGGCGAAGCGGTAGTCGACCGGTTCCGCCCCCGGCAGGTCGAACAGCGCGGGATCGACCTCGACGTTGAACGCCACGCTCTCGGTTGTCATCTCCGTATATAACGCCGCCTCGGGGAATTCGGTCCGCGCGGAGTGCGCCAGCGCCACCCCCGCAACCGTCCGGTAATCGGACAGCCGCGTCACGCCCGTGAGGTTATCGAGCCGCTGCACGACGTACGCCGGCAGGGCCGACTGCCCGTCCAGCAGCATGACGACCGTGTCGTCCGGCCGGGGATAGAGGGCGACCCGAAGCCACGAGGTGTCGGCGATCGTCGTGTCCCCCAGAAACTCGGAGCGGCCGGGCAGACGACCGGAGATGATAAATGAATACGAGGCCAGGTAGACCTGTTCAATCAACTGGCGCTTCTCCATCCCTTCCACTTCCGACACCCGGCCGTTGTGGTCGCGCTGCCAGGCGGTCCGGCCGTCAAAGGCTGACACCAGCGTCATCCCGCCGATCCGGATTTCCATATAGAATCGGTCCGGGGCGGCATAGACCTGAGTGTAAGTCCCCTCCAGACCGTTGATATCGGCCTTCCCCTCCGTCCGGTAGGAGGTCATGGCGGCGAGCGTGCGGTACGCCTCCGGCCCGCCGACCGACTGCACCAGGAGCGAATCCACATCGACCGCTCCGGCCGCGGCCGCGACGACAACTGCCGCCGCTGTCAGCACCAGGCTGCCCATAACGGTCCGTTGTCTTGTACACCTGTCCACGATGCACGTATACGCTAAATCGGCGCCGGGCGAAAGCTAAAATGTCGCCGGGAAAATCGAATCCGGAATGGTGCCGGTGCGGCGATGATTTTCCCGGAAGATCCGCGGCCCGTCGGACGGCCGGGGATGATGCCGCGATCTGTCAGCGCCGCTGCCGAACGGGGGAAGACTGCCCGCCCGCCGGTCGTGTGACCGGCCCCCTCCGATCGTCAGTTCTGGATATACTTGCCCAGAATCTGGTTCATGCGCGACGTCATCTGGGAGTTCGGATACACCTCGGTGGCGCCGGCCACCTTGGCCGCTTTCATCTGGTCCTTCAGCAGGTTCGGCGAATAACACACGATCGGGATCTGCTTGGTGGCGCCGTACGAGCGGAGCTTGTTGATCAGCGCCGGCGCTTCAATCCCGTTCAGATTCAGGTCGATGATGATGAGATCAGGCTGGAGGTCCTGGGCCTTGCTGAAGATTTCCTCCGATCTGATGGCTTTGATCCCCTCGGCCTTGAGAGAATCCAGCGCCGTCATGATCTTGGAGGTGAAGATCATGTTGTTGGCAGCGATAATGACTCTCTTACTCACTGTGTCAATCCATTGTTACGGTTTCATCCCTAACCCAGGGAAGAGCCATCCCCGGTAACCCCTGACCGGGGCAATATACACTATCCGGCGGGCGAAGTCAAACCGGGAGCCGTAGAAAAGTGGTAACTGGTTGTCAGCCAGATAGATCACATGCCGCCGGTGGCACCCTCCGCCATCCGTGATGCCCTCGACCTTCCCCGCCCGTCTGCGGCTGCGCCTTTTTGTTGATTTCCCGATTCTTATCCCGTACTAAGAAGTTCGTGAAACATACGAAGATACTGGCCACCTTCGGTCCAGCCATCGACGATCCCGATCGGCTTCGGGAGCTCGTCTCGGCCGGCGTCAACCTGTTCCGAGTCAACTGCTCCCATGGCGAGTCCGCCGATTTCTGCCGGGCCGCCGCCACGATCCGCCAGGCCACCGCCCGGGCTTGTTTCCCGATCGGCCTGTTGTTCGATATTTCCGGGCCCAAATTGCGCCTGGATCGCTTTGAGGGGAGCCTCGACATTGCCGAGGGGACCGAGCTCACCCTGGTCGCCGACCGGACAGACCTGGCCCATCGACTGATCGCGGTCAACCATCCCGCCGTGATTGCCTCGCTGCGTGTCGACGACCGGCTGTTCATGGATGACGGTCAGTTTCTCTTTCACGTGACCGCACGGACTGAACAGGCCGTGACCGTGCGGTCGCACAGCTCCGGAAAGTTATTGGGCGGCAAGGGAATTAACCTTCCCGGCGTGCCCCTGCCGATTCCCACGATCACCGCCAAGGACCGCCAAGATATCGAGACCGCGGTGCGCTGCGGCGCCGACTATATCGCGCTCTCGTTTGTGCGCTCGGCCGACGATGTCGTTCAGGCGCGGGAACTCATCGCCGCCGCCGGCGGTGGCCCGAAGGTTATCGCCAAGCTCGAGAAGCGCGAGGCGATCGACCGGCTCGACGAGATAATGTCGGCGGCCGACGGGGTGATGATCGCGCGGGGGGATCTCGGCGTCGAACTGCCGCCGGAGGTCCTGCCCCGCCTGCAGCGGCATATCATCAAGGTCGCGAACAAGTTCCACAAACCGGTGATCGTCGCCACTCAGATGCTCGAGTCGATGCGGTTCAATCCGCGGCCCACCCGGGCAGAGGTTAACGACGTAGCCTCGGCGGTGCTCGACTTTGTCGACGCCGTCATGCTCTCGGCGGAAACGGCCACCGGCAAATTCCCGGTGGAGGCGGCCCGCATGATGACGCAGGTGATCACCGCCACCGAGGAGGCCCTCCCCGCCGCAAGTGCCGTCCGGGTCGAGCGAACGGTCACCGATCCCGTCCCGCAGGCGATCGCCGACGCCGTCAGCTTCGTTCAGGAGCAGGGAACCGCCCGCGTCGTATTCGCCTTTACCAGCTCCGGCTTCACCGCCCAGCTCATCTCAAACTTGTTTTCGCCGTATCCGATTATAGCTTTGACTTTGAATCGCTGCGTGATGTCGGCCCTGTCGCTCCACCGCTCGGTGTATCCGGTGTTGGTGGAGCAGCCGGCTTCGTTTGATGAGATCGCGCGTCTGGTGAGCGCGATCGGCCGCGCCTACGCCGGCGTGCGGCCGGGCGACCGCGTGGTAGTGACCGGCGGTGCGCCGTTCGGCCAAATGAAACCGACAAATTTCATGATGATCGTGACCATTCTGGACGAAAGGGAATCCGGGTAGAGAAGTATGTGGCACATGTGCAGCCGGCTGTGCCGGCACTCCGGGCGGGCCGCCGTTGTCGTCCTGCTGCTTGCCGGTCTGAGTTTCACCTCGGCCGAGGCGAAGGGCGACCACGAGATCTGCATCACCTTTGACGAGCTCCCGGCCGCCCAGGGGTTCTCGTCCACCGCGCCCGACCAGGTCTTGCGGCCGATCCTCAAGGCGCTCAAGAAGTACGATGTCAAAGCGGCCGGCTTCGTCGTCGGCCAGAACCTTGAATCCTCATTCGATCTGCTCGGCCAATGGCTCAACGACGGCCACTGCCTGGGCAATCTCACGTACTCCTACAGCGATCTCAACGAGGTCGGCGCGGTCAATGTCGAAGCTTTCATCGCCGACATCGTCGCCGGGCAGCAGGCGATCGAGCCGATGCTCGAGGGGTTCGGTCAGCAGCGCCGCTATTTCCGCTACCCCTTCCTCCACTACGGCACCTCCCTCGAAATGTACCGCGCTGTCGCCGGGTACCTCGACGCCAACGACATCGCGGTCGCCCACGCGAGCGTCATCGTCGATGACTACCTCTACGACCTCGGGCTGCAGAAAGTCGGCGGCCGGCCGACCGACAAAGAGTACGAACAGCTCATGAACGAATACGTCAACCATGTCCTCGATCAGATCGAAGCCGCGGAGGTGTTGGCCAAGGAGATACTCGGCCGGCCCTGCCGCCAGATCCTCCAGTTGCGCGCGAACCAGCTCAACGCGATGTACCTCGACGTCATGCTCCAGGCGATCAAGGACATGGGCTACGAGTTCATTTCCCTCGACCGGGCGCTCCAGGACGAGGCCTACCAGAAGCCACACGCGTATTTCGGCGGCAAGGGGGTCGGGTATCTCGAGATGATCGACCGAAGCGACCCGGACTTGCTCCCGGCGGGCGAGTGACAGTCACTGCGGCGCGGGAGGTTGGGTACAGCCGGCCCGCGCCGCGCGGACGGGAGGAGGTTTTATGCGCAGGGCAAGGTCATTCCTGTTGGTTCTGTTGGCGACGCTGCCGGCCGCCCCGGCCGGCGCCGATCCGCTTGACCGCCCCGGAGAGGCGGCTCTCAGCGCCGGCATCACGTGGGCCGAGGGGGATGTGTCCCGCTACGGTCTCCGCGCCTTCAGCGTGCTCGGCCGGGTCACTTTGCGCCCGAAACCGATGAGCATCTTCGCCCTCTGGTCCAATCTCAGCGGCAACCTTTTCAACAGCGAGGAGGAGGTCGTGAGTGTGCCGACCGACGGCGGGTACATGCCGGCCACCCGCTCGACCACCGAGACTGCGTTCGCCCTCCACCTGGGCGTCCAGCTCAATCCGCCCGCCGCCCGCAGCCCGATCCGCCCGAGAGTCGCGTTGGGGGCGGGCCTGTGGATGTTCAACAGCGACATCGCCTACCGCGTCGACCGCGAGGACGACCCGTTCCTGTCCGATGACGAGACCAGTTTCGAATTCGGTCTCCGCGGCAACGGCGGGATCGACGTGTTCTTCGCCGAGAAGTGGGGAATTGCGCTCGATTTCACCTTTGACCGCCTGTTCGGGGTGGACCGGGTGGTTCCAACCGACGATGCCGGGGGCGGCCGCCCGGCGGCGCAGACCGCCCGCTACTTCTCGGCCGCGCTCGGGCTGGTCGCTCCGCTGGACCGGCTCTTCTGACGCCTCGCGCCGGGCTGAGCGGAGGCCCCGAAAAAAGCTGCTTTTTTTTCGCGCGGGGAGCTTGACGGCCGGGCGGCAGAGCGTATTTTGCGCCCCGGAAATGACCGCAGGCCGCCCGCGCGCCTGCGCCCGGTCGCCCGACCGAACCTTTTAAGGTGATCCGGTGAGGTCACCAAAGGATTGACGGAGTTGAACGCCGAACAAGGATACGCGCCGCCGGCCGATTCCCCGCGCCGCCCGCGCCGCGCACCACGGAGCATGCGCCAACCCTATCCACTGTTGCCGACATGGAGGTTTCATTGCCTGCACAGACGGATCTAATTCTCGATGAGAAGAAAATCGCCCGCGCCCTGCAGCGGATCGCGCACGAAATTGTCGAGCGCAACGCCGGGGCCGAATCGCTCGTCATCATCGGTGTGCTCACCCGCGGCGCCTTTCTCGCCCGCCGCATCGCCCGGCACATCGAGGAACTGGAAGGCGTCAAAGTCCCGGTCGGGCTCATGGATATCAGCCTCTACCGGGACGACGTGCACTCGAAACTCGACCAGCCCATCGTCCAGCAGACCCAGATCCTCTTCGCCGTCGTCGACCGCAACGTCATCCTCATCGACGACGTGCTCTTCACGGGGCGCACGGTGCGCGCCGCGCTCGATCAGATCATCGATTTCGGCCGGCCGCGCTCGATCCAGCTGGCCGTGCTCGTCGACCGCGGCCACCGCGAACTGCCTTTCCGCCCCGACTACGTGGGCGTGAATATCCCCACCGCCCGCGACGACCGGGTGGTTCTGGAAGTGAAGGAGAAGGAAGGTCAGGACCGGGTGTACGTGATCCGCGCCGGGGGCCTGAAGAGCCGGCCGGCGGCTCCCGGGACAGCGCCGGCGAAGAAGACCGCACGCGCGGCCGGGAAAAAACCGAAAGGGAAGGGGAGCGCCAAATGAGCCGACTGAGTTCCAACCACCTGCTGGGACTCGAAGGGGTCCCGCGCGCCGACATCGAACTGATCCTGGATACGGCCGACACCTTCCGCGAGGTGCTGGAACGGACGATCAAGAAGGTGCCGACCCTGCGCGGCCTCACCGTTCTCAACCTCTTCTACGAGCCGTCCACGCGCACCCGGATTTCCTTCGAGCTGGCGGAGAAGCGGCTCTCGGCCGACACCATCGCCTTTACCAAGGCCGGCACCTCGGTGTCGAAAGGGGAGTCCCTCCGCGACACGGTGCAGAATATCGAGGCCATGAAGATCGACATGGTCGTGGTGCGGCACAGCTCGGCCGGCGCGCCCTACTTCCTGACCCAGTGCGTCGACGCCAACATCATCAACGCCGGCGACGGGTCGCACGAACACCCCACCCAGGCGCTTCTGGACATGTACACGATCCGCAAGAAGTACGGCCGGCTCGACGGTCTTCGGGTGGTGCTGGTCGGGGACGTGCGGCACTCGCGCGTGATCCGCTCGAACATCTGGGGGCTCAAGACCATGGGCGCCTCGGTCGCCCTCTGCGGACCATCCACCCTCCTGCCGCGCGAGATCGAGCAGTTCGGTTGCGACAGCTACACCGATCTCGATGAGGCGCTCGACGGCGCGGACGTCGTCAATGTCATGCGCATCCAGCTCGAACGCCAGCAGGCCGGCCTTTTCCCGTCCCAGCGGGAGTACACCAACCTCTGGGGCATCAACCGTGAGCGCCTCAAACGGCTCAACAAGAACTACACGATTATGCACCCGGGTCCGATCAACCGCGGCGTGGAGATCACCAGCGACGTGGCCGACGGCGACCGGTCGGTGATCCTCGACCAGGTCACCAACGGGCAGGCGGTCCGCATGGCCGTCCTCTATCTCCTGCGCGGCAAGGACGAGGGGGAGGTCGAGTAATGCCGAAAAAATCATACGATCTGGTCATTCGCGGCGGCCGCGTCATCGACCCCGCGCTCGGCTTCGGCCGCGAAGCGAGCATTTTCATCAAAGACGGCAAGATCGTCAAGATGGAAAAGACCTCCGAGGGGTCGCGCGACCTGAAAGGCATGCCCGAGGAGAAAGTCATTGATGCGGCGGGGATGATCGTCACCCCCGGCCTGATCGACGTGCACGTCCACCTGCGCGAGCCGGGGCGCGAGGATGAGGAAACGGTCGAGACCGGCTGCCGGGCGGCCGCCGCCGGCGGCTTCACCTCGCTCTGCTGCATGCCCAATACCGCCCCGGCCATCGACAACCAGGAAACCGTCAAGTTCGTCCAGGACCGCGCCCAGTCGGCCGACGCCCGCGTGTACGTGGTCGGCGCCATCACCAAGGGACGCAAAGGGGCCGAGCTCTCCGAAATCGGGGATCTCGTGAAGGTCGGCGCGGTGGCGGTCTCCGACGACGGCGCCTACCTGCAGAACGCCGAGATCATGCGCCGCGCCCTCCAGTACAGCCGCATGTTCAACATCCCGGTCCTCCAGCACGCCGAGGACCAGCAGCTGTGCGAGGGCGCCGTCATGAACGAATCGTTCGAGTCGACCAAGCTCGGCCTGAAAGGGGCGCCGCCCGAGGCCGAGGAGATCGCCGTGCTCCGCGACATCGCCCTCGCCCGCTCGACCGGCGGACGGGTGCACTTCCAGCATATCACGACCAAGCGGGCGATCGAGGCCATCCGGCAGGCCAAGAAGGAAGGGATCCGCGTCACCGCCGAGGCCGCCCCGCACCACCTCGTCCTCAACGACGCGGAAATCGCGAAAGCGTTCAATACCAACCTCCGGGTCAACCCGCCCCTCCGCTCGGAGAGCGACCGGCAGGCGCTCATCGAAGGCCTCGTGGACGGCACGATCGACTGCATCGCCTCCGATCACGCACCCCACTCCGAGGAGGAGAAAGACTGCGAGTTCGACCTGGCTCCCCCCGGTATGATCGGGCTGGAGACTTCCCTCGCACTCATCAACACGTTCCTCATCGAGAAGGGTCTGATGAACTGGGCCGACGTGATCCGCAAAATGACCGTCAACCCGGCCCACATCCTGAAACTCCCCGGCGGGACGCTGGCGGTCGGTTCCTCCGCCGACATCACGATCATCGACCCGGAGAAGAAGTGGACGGTGCGGGCCGACAAGTTCCGGTCGAAATCGAAGAACTCGCCCTATATCGGGTGGAAGCTGACGGGCCAGGTCGCCCGGACCATTCTCGGCGGCCGCACGGTCTACCAGCGCTAAGGTGCGGCGCAGGACGCCCCGGGGGCGGCGGTTCGCCCCCGGCAGTCCCGCGCGGGGCCGCGCGTGCGGTTTCCCAAAATGACCTTGTGATCGGGGCCGCGCCCGCGTACCTTTGACCCATTGACAGCGGATCGCGGCGGCCCGGCCGCCCGGTCCGATCGGCATCCACCAGCAAGGAGGCGAAATGCCGACCTTAAGTCGCAGCCGCATGGCGCGGATCGCTGCACGGACGCTCGCAAACATGGCCCGCCGCCGGCCCATCAATGTTTCGTTCGAAATCACCTACAACTGCAACGCCCGGTGCGAACACTGCGACCTCGGCGACTATGTCAAGGAACCCCGGCTCGGCCCGGAGGTGTTCGCCGACTGGCTGACCCGCCTCAAACCGGCAGTCGCCCAGATCTCCGGGGGAGAACCGCTGCTGCGCAAGGACCTCGTCGACATCGTGCGCGCCATGCGCGAGCGCGACCCGGTCCCCGTCTTCGTCATCACCACCAATGTCCAGATCATGACCGAGAAGAAATACCTCCAGCTCCGGGAGGCCGGCATGGACGAGTTCTCCTTCTCGCTGGACTATCCCGACGACCGCCACAGCGCCTTCCGCCACCTCAAGGACAACTTTCGCAAGATGAGCGAGTTGGTCCCGACGCTGGCGGCCCACGGCCACAAGGACATCGTGCTCGCCTGCGTCGTGCAGTCGGACAACTTCCGCGACCTTCCGAAAATCGCCGAGCTCGCGCGGGAATGGGGGGTGGGGGTGAATTTCAGCACCTACAACGCTCTGCGCACCGGGAAGAAGTACTACCTGATCACGTCGCCGCAGGATCTCGCCGAGCTGGAGACGATTGTCGACCGGCTGGCGGCGATGCAGCGGGAGGGCTACCCGATCATGACCTCCGAATGGACGATGCGGCAAATGATCGACTTTTTCCGTACCGGCGGCCACCCCCGCTGCCGCGCCGGGGAACGGTTCATGATCGTCAACCCGTGGGGGAAGCTGACCCCGTGCGGCATGTGCCGCGACCACTACGATGATCCGGCGCAGATCCGCGAGCGGTTCAGCCGCACGAATGAGTGCGGCGACTGCTACACGGCGATCCGCGCCAATTCCGAAAAAACCCCCTACCGGCTGATTGCCGATGCCCTCCGGGTGGTGCGGCGCTAGGCCCGGCACTCTCTTAAGCGCGACGTCCGCGCCGCCCACTCCCGGGTGAGCCCTATGCCGACACCGGCGCCGAAAGCCCCTACCGTCCTCGGCCACCTCGGCCTCTTCTACGCCGCCGCTATCTGGGGGGCGACCTTTTTCGTCGTCAAAGGGGCGCTCGCCGCCGTCGATCCCCTCATCCTGGTCGGGTACCGCTTCCTCATCGCCGGCGGGCTCCTGCTGGCGGTTGTGATCATCCTCGGACGGAACCTCACGGCCCATCTCGGACGGTCCGCCATCCTCGCCGTGATTCTCTGGACCCTCTACATCTCGCAGACGGTCGGCCTGCAGTACACCACGGCCTCCAACTCCGGCTTCATCACCGGTCTATTCATCGCTTTTGTCCCGATCCTTCTGAGACTGCTCTTTCGCCGCCGGCCGACGATCATGGAGGTTATCGCTTCGGCGGTCTCGCTGGTCGGGCTGTGGATTCTCACCGGGGGATTGCGCCAGGTCAATGTCGGCGACATGCTCACCCTCATTTCGGCCATGACCTACGCCCTGCACCTGCTGTATTCCGACAAGTATCTCAAGGAGGGCCTGGATCCTTGGGTGATGAGCTGCCAGCAGTTTCTCCTGGTGGGCGCACTGAGCATTGCGGCGGGGTGGGTGACCGGGCGGCCGTTCGCGGTGCGGACGGCCGGTGCGATGTGGGTGGTGATCTTCCTGGCCCTGCTGCCGACCGCCTCGGCGTTCGTGATTCAGATGCTGGCCCAGCGCATCATCGCGCCGGTGCGGGTGTCGCTGGTTTTTGCCTTTGAGCCGGTGTTTGCGGGGGTTTTCGCCTGGACTCTGGGCGGGGAGCCGTTCATTCTCCGCACGGCCGGCGGCGGTCTGCTCATATTCCTCGGCCTCATTCTCTCCGCCTTGCCCGATCCCCCGGCTTTCCGGCCGAAACGCGCGCCCACCGCCCGCCGGCGGGCTACTTGAGGAGGAGCATTTTCCTGGCGGCGCAGCGGGAGGGGGTCTCCAGGCGGTAGAGGTAGACGCCGCTGGCCGCCGGCCGCCCCTCCCCGGTTGTCCCGTCCCAGACGGCCTCATGCCGTCCCCCCGCCTGCTCCCCATCCACCAGCACCCGCACCTGCTGCCCGAGCAGATTGTACACCGTCAGCTTCACCCGCACCGTCCGGGGAAGCGTGTACCCGATGGTCGTGCGCGGATTGAACGGATTGGGGTAATTGGGCGTCAGGGCGAATCCGTCCGGCAGCGTCTCCTCCGGCGGCAGAGCAGTCGCCGTGCCGGTCAGGTCATTGACCGCCCGGTGCACCGCCGCGATCGCCGCCGCCTCGTCGAAGAACGACAAGGGCAGGTCAAACCAGATGTAGCGGTAGTCCGCCCCCAGGTACCGCCAGGCCACCGCTTTCCCCTCCGTCAGCGTGTCATCCGTGCCCGAATCGTAGGTGTAGAGGACATCGGGCAGGGAAGAGTTCAGCGTCACAAACGACCCCGCGCAGATGCCGAAAGGCGTCTGGATCGAGGGCTCCTGCTGCGCCGTCCGCAGCGAATCCCACGGCAGCGCCGGCCAGCCCGCCTGCTGGGGATGGGCCCCGACCAGATCCCCGGAGACCTGGCCTCCCGCCACCAGGGGCAGCACCGACCGCTCGGCGAGGTGGAACACGGTGCTGTAGGCGTCGTCCCAGGCGGCCGCGGTGGCCGCGTAGGGGATGGTCACCACCGTGTTGCCCGAACTCGGACCGAACCGGCCGAAGACGAGCAGCTTCCCGCCGATCGCGAGGTAGTAGGCCAGGGTGTCGAGCAGTCCGCCCCCCGCCGGGCTGAAAGCGACATTGTCGTAGAACGTCTCTCCGGCCACCACCACCAGTTCGTAGCTGACGAGGTCGTAGAGCCGGGTGCGGGAGGAGGCGTCGGCGTAGGCGGAATCGGAGCGGTAGTCGCAGGCGGCGCCGGCCAGGGCGGCGCGGAGGAACTCCCCGGTGAGCGCGACCTCGGCTCCGGGAACCGCGACATTGTCGCGGTTGATCGCCAATATCCGCCCCGGCGTCAAGGTCGCCGCCCGGGCCTCGAACGGCGTCCGGCCGATCGTGTCGGAGACAATGCCGTCGTCATCCACGGCCGCGACAAGGTACTCATGGAACTCCTCCCCCAGCCCCGGATCCTGGTCCTGAAAAACCGTGTCGGAAGTTGTGCCCGCAAGCGCGCCGTCGCGGTAGATCGCGTAGTGGCTCAAATCCAGTTCCTGGTTGTTCCGACCCCACTGCAGCGCCACGCCCTGATGAATCGGCAGTCCTGTCAGCCCCTCCGGCGGCGCCGGCCGCGACTGCGGGATGCCGATCCCGTCGGGCCACGTCAGCGAGGTCTGTCCCGCGGAATCGAACGCCTGCACGTAGAAGATGTACGCGGCCCCTTCGGTCAGCCCCTCCACGGTGTGTATGCTGTCGGAAGGAGGGAGGTCGAGACACTGGAGGGTCGCGGGGCTTCCCTGGCGGTACCAGCAGAGGCGGTAGTGATCGAGCGCGGTCCGGCGGAGGGGGCGCCACTCCACGAGGAGCGACCGGCCGTCGCCCGGCTGCCGGATCGCGGCTATCGGCACCGGCGGCGGCAGCGTCGCCGCCGCATACACGGCGGCCAGCGACACGCGCACGATCCGCTCCACGTAATCGAAATTGAGATAGGTCGTCGAATCGCTCGGCGAGTGGTAGTGGGTGGAGAAGTCGTCCTCGGTCAGACTGAGGAAGTCGTAGCCGTTGCTCCCGAACGGCACGTGGTCCGATCTCCCGCCGTACCCGGCGATATCCCCGACGAGCGGTCCGGTAGTCGGGGCGAGGAGCACCCACAGATCGGCGTAGACCGAATCGTGGTTGAAATACACGCGCGCGACCGAATCGTTCGTCTCGTGCCCGATCATGTCGAAATTAACCATGAGGACGATCTCGCGGTTGAGCGCCGCCATCGAATCGGCGTAGTGGCGCGAGCCCAGCAGGCCGCTCTCCTCGGCGTCGAACGGGATATACGTCAGAGTCACGGGCGCCGCGCACCCGGCGAGAACGCGGGCGAGTTCGAGCACCGCCGCCGTCCCCGAGGCGTTGTCGTCGGCGCCGGGGCTGCTTGCCACCGCGTCGTAGTGCGCGCCGATCACGATCTGCTGTTCGGGATATGCCGCGCCCGGCCGGCAGGCCACCACGTTGCAGCACTCGCCGGGGGGCGTGCTCGATGAGGGGTAGGGATCGAAATAGTCGAGCACCACCGAATCGTAGCCGAACGCGGCAAACTTAGCCGCCAGCCAGTCCCGCGCCGCCCGGCTCGAGTCGGTGTCGGACACGCGGCGGTAGAATGCCTGCAGCCGCTCGGTGTAACTGCGCAGCGAGTCCTCGCTCACCAGGGCGACCAGGCTGTCGATTGTATCCATGGCGCCGGCGGCCGGCTGCGGCGCCGGGCGCGCGGGGGAGTAGCGGATCGGCACGGGGAAGTCGGTGATCGGAACCAGCTCGGGGTCCTTCTCGGCGGCGGCGCGAGAATCAACCTGCACCAGCCGGAGTCGATCGCGCGCAAACACCACCGCGTGCGGTCCCCGGTACGCGCCGGGGGCGCTGCGGTCGATCGCCAGACGGTCGGCTGCGACGCCCTGGGCTACGACAGCGGCCTCCACGCCGGCCGCGGTCAGGCGGGCCAGGCCCGAGTCGGAGATCACCGCCAGGTACAAGTTCCCCGCCGCCGCCACCGCCGTCGCGCCGGCGGCCTCGAGCTGCTGGGCCTCGGCAAAATCCCGAAGCGTCACTTCCACCAATTTGTCGGCGACTACCGGGGCGGCGCCGAGCATCACCGCCGCTAGCGTCAGGAATCCCATGCGGAACGTCATATCCACTTTCCTCCAACGCCACCGCCCGCCGGCGGGCTACTTGAGGAGGAGCATTTTCCTGGCAGCGCAGCGGGAGGGGGTCTCCAGGCGGTAGAGGTAGACGCCGCTGGCCGCCGGCCGCCCCTTCCCGGTTGTCCCGTCCCAGACCGCCTCATGCCGTCCCCCCGCCTGCTCCCCATCCACCAGCACCCGCACCTGCTGCCCGAGCAGATTGTACACCGTCAGCTTCACCCGCACCGTCCGGGGAAGCGTGTACCCGATGGTCGTGCGCGGATTGAACGGATTGGGGTAATTGGGCGTCAGGGCGAATCCGTCCGGCAGCGTCTCCTCCGGCGGCAGAGCAGTCGCCGTGCCGGTCAGGTCATTGACCGCCCGGTGCACCGCCGCGATCGCCGCCGCCTCGTCGAAGAACGACAAGGGCAGGTCAAACCAGATGTAGCGGTAGTCCGCCCCCAGGTACCGCCAGGCCACCGCTTTCCCCTCCGTCAGCGTGTCATCCGTGCCCGAATCGTAGGTGTAGAGGACATCGGGCAGGGAAGAGTTCAGCGTCACAAACGACCCCGCGCAGATGCCGAAAGGCGTCTGGATCGAGGGCTCCTGCTGCGCCGTCCGCAGCGAATCCCACGGCAGCGCCGGCCAGCCCGCCTGCTGGGGATGGGCCCCGACCAGATCCCCGGAGACCTGGCCTCCCGCCACCAGGGGCAGCACCGACCGCTCGGCGAGGTGGAACACGGTGCTGTAGGCGTCGTCCCAGGCGGCCGCGGTGGCCGCGTAGGGGATGGTCACCACCGTGTTGCCCGAACTCGGACCGAACCGGCCGAAGACGAGCAGCTTCCCGCCGATCGCGAGGTAGTAGGCCAGGGTGTCGAGCAGTCCGCCCCCCGCCGGGCTGAAAGCGACATTGTCGTAGAACGTCTCTCCGGCCACCACCACCAGTTCGTAGCTGACGAGGTCGTAGAGCCGGGTGCGGGAGGAGGCGTCGGCGTAGGCGGAATCGGAGCGGTAGTCGCAGGCGGCGCCGGCCAGGGCGGCGCGGAGGAACTCCCCGGTGAGCGCGACCTCGGCTCCGGGAACCGCGACATTGTCGCGGTTGATCGCCAGTATCCGCCCCGGCGTCAAGGTCGCCGCCCGGGCCTCGACAGCCGCCGCGGTGTCCGACAGGTTGCCGTCGAAGTCGACCGCCGCGACCAGGTAGCGGTGCAGCTCGGTTCCCAGCGCGGGGTCGCGGTCCTCGTACACGCTGTCGGCGGTCGTGCCTGCAAGCGTGCCGTCGCGGTAGACGGCGTAGTGCTCGAAATCGAGTTCGTGATCGGTGTGGCGCCACCAGACCCGGACCCCGTGAGAGATCGGGAGCGCCGCCAGTCCGGGCGGCGCGGCCGGCCGCGAATCGGGCCGTCCGAGCACCTCCTCCACCGCCAGCGCCGTCCGCCCCTGCACGTCGTACGCCCGCACGCCGAAGACATACGTGACTCCTTCGGTGAGCCCGGTCACCAGCGCGCTGCTGTCGCCGGCGGGGAGGGTGAGGTTGTGCGCGTTTCCCGGAGAACCGTCCGGGTACCAGTACACCCGGTAGTGGTCGATGTTGGCGCTGTGAATCGCGCGCCACTGGACCAGTTGCGACTGGCCGTCGCCCGGCTCCCGGATGGCCGTGATGCGCACCGGCGGAGGCAGCGTCCAGACTGTCGCCGCGGTCGCCAGGCTCACTTTCACCATGCGCGTCATGTATTCGAAATTGAGGTGGGTGGTGCTGTCGCTGGGCTCGTGGTAGTGGGTCGAGAAGTTGCGCTCCTGGACGAAAATCACGTCGTAGCCGTTCTCCGCGAACGGCAGGTGGTCGGAGGCCGTGCCCCCCATCAGGCTCGCGGCAATTCCGCCGTAGGTCGGCGCCAAATCCGCCCAGAGCGCCGCGTAGGACTGGTCGGCTCCCCAGTAGAGGTTCGCTCCGGCGGTGTTGGATTCATGCGCGATCATGTCGAGGTTGATCATGAGGACGATTTCCGCCCCCTCGGCCGCCACCGAATCGGCGTAGTGGTACGATCCCCACATCCAGGACTCTTCCGAGTCGAACGCGATGAATTTGAGGGTCATGGGGAAGTCCCCGGCGGCGAGCACGCGCGCGATCTCCATCGTGCCCGCCGTTCCGGTGGCGTTGTCGTCGGCGCCGGGACAATCCGGCACCGCGTCGAAATGGCCGCCGATGATGATCTCCTGCTCCGGGTAGAGCGCCCCGACTTTGCACGCCACGACGTTGTAGCTCGGCACCGGGACCCGGTCCCAGAGCTGCTCGCCGACAAAGGGATCGATCGCCACCGAGTCGTAGCCGAAGGCCAGGAACCGGGCGGCAATCCAGTCGCGCGCCGCGGCGGAGGAATCGGTGCCGGTGAGGCGGCGGTGAAAGGCCTGCAGGCGCTCGGTGTACGACCGAAGCGAATCTTCGCTGATCAGCGCGACCAGGCTGTCGATGGTGCCCATGGCGCCGGCGGCCGGCTGCGGCGCCGGGCGCGGAGGGACGTAGCGGACCGCAACCGGGCCCCGGACGAGCGGCGCCAGGTCGGCGGCGTGCGGGCCCGCGAGGGCCGAGCGGTTCGGCAGAGCGACGAGGCGAAAGCCGTGGCGGTCATACACGGCCGGGTAGCCGGGCCGGGCATCTCCCGGCGGACGGCGGTCGAACGCCAGCAGAGGCCGCGCCACATCAAAGGCGACCGGTTCGATCCGCACCCCCGCCTCGACCAGCTTCTTCCACTCCGCGCGCTCCCCCAGCGCGAGGTACACGTTGCCCGTCAGCGCCACCGGGGTCAGCGCAGATTCGCGCAGCGCCCGGGCGTCACGATGGCTGCCGATTGTTACTTCGAGGAGATCTTCCGCCGCGGCCGAGGCCGCCAGGCAGATACAGAATGCCGCTGCGAGCACCCGACTCATAGGTCTGTTCCCTATTGAGGTTCCTTCTACTGCCAATATACGAAAACACAACGGCCGCGCCGCAGACGGTTGTGAAAAAAAACGCCCCGAACCGGCCGGCGCAGACTCGGCTTTTTTGTTCTCTCCCGGGCCGCCCCGCGCTAAGTTGAGAAAAAGGATCCGTCGATGATTCAGATATTCGGCACGCGAAAATGCCCGGACACCCGCAAGGCGGAACGGTTCTTCCGCGAGCGCGGGGTGGCTATCCAGGTCATCGATCTGCGCGAGAAGGGAGTGAGTCCGGGGGAGCTGCGCAGCCTCGCCCGCGCCGTGCCCCTTTCCGAACTGATCGACACGGAGGGCAAGGAGTACGAGCGGCTGAACCTGAGATACATCCGCCACAACGTGGAGGAGATGCTCCTGGCCCACCCCCTTCTTTTTCGCACGCCGATTGTGCGATCAGGCCCGCGCGCGGCGGCCGGGTATCATCCGGAAATCTGGCAGACTTTCGCCGAGGCCGAGAAGTGAGTCGCGGCGCGCGGGATCCCGCCGGTCAGGGACAGGGGGACGGCGCCGGACCGCCGCGGAACAGGTAGGAGATCAGGAACGTCAGGTCCGATACGGTGATTCGCCCGCCGCTCTCCGTGCTGCCGTTGGCGTTGGCTTGCTCCGGGCACGGGGGCGTGGCTCCGCCCTGCAGCAGGTAGGCAATGAGGGCCGTCAGATCGCTCACATTGACCTGCGCGCCCGGCAACCCGCTGTCGTTGACGTCTCCCCGCACCGCGCAGCAGCAGGCGTCGCCCACGCCGTCGCCGTCCGTGTCCGTCTGATCGGGGTTGTGGTCCTCGGCGCAGTTGTCCGCCCACGAGGGCAGCCCGTCGGCATCCGGATCATCGAGCACCACGGTCACGGTGAACTGCGCGGTATCGGCATTGCCCGCGGCGTCCTGCGCGGCGACCGTCACCACGGTGCTCCCAAGCGGGAACAGCGATCCGGAGGGCGGCTCGGCCGCAGCCAGAGCCCCGGCGCAGTTGTCGAGCGCGGCGATCGCGAAATGGACAACCGCTCCATACAACCCCGAATCGCTCGTCACCTCGACGGCCTCGGGACACTGGACGGTCGGCGGTTCGGTGTCGTGCACGGTCACTGTGAAAAAGGCGGTATCGGCATTGCCGGCGGCATCGACCGCCACCGCCCGGACCGCGGTCGCCCCGACGGGAAAGAACGAACCCGCGGACGGCTGGAGCGTCACCGCGGGAAGGCCGCAGTTGTCCGACGCCGCGGCCTCGTAGGCGGCCGCGGCCCCGCAGGCTCCGGAGTCGTTCGGCAGATCCAGATCGGCGGGCGCCGTCACCGCGGGCGGCTCTTCATCCCGCACCGTCACCGTGAACCGCGCGGTGTCGACGTTGCCGGCGGCATCGACCGCCACCGCCTCGACCGTGGAGACTCCGACCGGAAAGTACGATCCCGAGGGCGGGTTGACCGACAGCGCGGCGCTCCCGCAGTTGTCGGCCGCCGTCACCGCGTACGCGACCATCGCGCTGCACACTCCCGGTTCGGCGGGCACCATCAGGTCATGGGGCGCCGTGAGGCGCGGAGGCTCGTCGTCCACGACCGTGATGTAAAAGGCTGCGGAGTCGACGTTGCCGGAGAGGTCCGCCGCCGCCGCCGTCACCGCCGTCGTGCCCAGCGGGAAGAGCGAGCCGGGCGGCAGCGACACCGTCACCGCCGGCGTGCCGCAGTTGTCCACTGCCGACAGGGTGTAAGTGACGGCCGCGGCGCACTGGCCGCTGTCGACGCCGACCACCAGGCTCTCCGGGTAGATCAACTGCGGCGGCTCGGTATCGCGAACGGTGACCGGAAACCAGGTCGTATCGCAGTTATTCAGGAGGTCGGTGGCGATCACCTGCACCATCGTTGTCCCCACCGGGAAGACCGATCCCGATGGGGGGTAGGCGACCGCCGTGGCGAGCGGGCAGTTGTCGGTTGCCGTTACCGAAAACGTCGCCGGGGCGCTGCATTGGCCGGGTGCGGCGGCGACCATGACCGAGTCGGGGTGATGGGCCACCGGCCATTGCCGGTCCTCCACCGTCACCCAGAATGTGTCGACTTTCCGGTTGCCGGAGTAGTCGACGGCGGTGACGATCACGTCGGTGGCCCCGACGGAGAAGTACGAACCGGGGGGAGGCGACCCGGACCAGGTCACGCCCGGGCAGTTATCGTACGTCGCGGCGCTGTAGGTCCACACCGTGCCGCACTCGTTCGGGGCATTGCCGATGACCGTATCGCGCAGGGCAGCCAGGATCGGCGCGGAGGTGTCGGTCACCGTAACCGTGAACCCGCAGGTGTCCCGGTTCCCCCAGGCGTCGACGGCAATGCACTGCACGTAGTTGGCGCCCCGGTAAAAATACGTGCCGGAGGGAGGGGTGCACGAGATGGTCGCTCCCGGGCGGTTGTCGGTGACGGTGGCGGTGAACTCCACCACTGCGGCGCACTCGCTCGGCCCGGCCGCCACCGTCGTATCATTCGGGCAGTGCGCCACCGGCGGCTGAAAATCCTGCTGAATGAGACTGACCCCGCCGCTGTAGAAATCCAGAATCCGCCCGCCCGCCACCGAGCTGCACCAGCTGGGCGCACCGTACGGGGTGGGAAAGGCCGTATCCCGCGTGATCTCCCACTCCGAGATCCCATCGAAACCGTAGACATCGTCCGACATGTAGAGCGTATCCCCCCAGCGCGAGGACACGGCGTTGTCGCCGCAGTCGTACCAGATGTATTTCACGGGCAGGAACCGGCCGTAGAGGCTGTAATCCCAGGGGATGTCGAAAGTGATGTCCACCAGATCCGCGGTTGGCATCCCGAAGCACGAGGGGTGGTGGGCGCCGTTGGATATGTCGGCGATCGCGGTGATGTGGATATTGTTGACGCCGATCAGGTTGGAGGTGAAATACTCCCACCCGCAGAGATTAAGCATCTGCCCCCGGTTGACCGCGATCAGCGTGAGCGTGGTGTCGTAGCGGACCGTCATCTCGAATCCGCCCATCTGAAAAGCCCCCGTGCTGTCGACGGCCGCCAGGGTCAGCGTCACCCGGTCGCCCGGGCGCGCCAACTCCGACCGCTCGATCCGCATCGCTATATCGGCGAGCGCCCGGCCCGCGAGGCTCGCTATGACGGCTGCCGCAACGACGAGTACTTTCATGGACGCATACACCCAGCTACACCCTAATCTAACGGATTCGTCTCCGCTGTCAAACGTCGATTCCCGACGTTGCCGAATCTAATTGCACGCCGCGACGTACTCTAGTATCAATCGGCTGCGGACGGGAGCTTGGTTACTCCCGCCGCGGCGGAAGTGGAGGCGCGTATCGGCGGCCCGCCAGCCGGTCAGCATCGGCGAACTTCTCATGATGGATTCTGCGGCCTACATCCAAACCGACGAGGTCTGCCGCTACTATCGACGCGGCGCCAGCGAAGTCCGCGCGGTCGACCGGGTCAGCCTGGCCGTTGAGAGGGGCGGCTTCCTCGCCATCGTAGGGGCTTCCGGTTCCGGTAAGTCGACATTGCTCAATCTCTTAGCCGGTCTTGACACGCCCACCTCGGGACACATCGCGGTCGCCGGAGCCCCGCTCGGGGCGATGTCGCGGCGCGAGCTGTCGGCCTACCGCGCCAACCGGGTGGGGGTCGTCTTCCAGACCTTCAACCTGATTCCCCATTTAACCGCCCTCCGCAACGTCGAGCTGGCGCTCTGTTTCAACGGTACGCCGCGCCCCGAACGCCGCCGCCGGGCCGCTGCGATGCTCGACCGCCTCGGCCTGGCCGACCGGGCCGACCACCGCCCGGCTGATCTGTCGGGCGGCGAGCAGCAGCGGGTCGCGCTGGCCCGCGCGCTGGTGAAAGGCCCGGAGATTCTGCTTGCCGATGAACCGACCGGCAACCTCGACCGCGAGAACACGCGGCAGTTGGCGGACCTCCTGACCGCACACAATCGCGACGGGCTGACCGTGATCCTCGTCACCCACGATCTCCCGTTGGCCGAGCGGCTCGCCGGCCGCGTCGTGCGGATGCACTACGGGCGGCTGGTCGAAGGAACCGAGGCCGGATGATGACCGTCCGCGACCTCGTCGAGATCTCCGCCGGCAATCTCTGGCGGATGAAACTGCGGACTTGCCTCACCCTGGCGGGTGTCGTTATCGCCATCGGCGCCTTCGTCGCCATGGTCTCGTTCGGGGCCGGCGCGGAGAAGAACGTCTCCGAGGAGTATGAGAAACTCGGTTTGTTCACGACCATGCAGGTCTACCCGCCGGCGGCCGACAGCCTCGGCGACTCGGTGCCGCCGCCGCCGCTGACCGACTCGGTCGTCGCCCGCCTGGCGCGTCTGCCGGGCGTGCGCCTCGCTTATCCCTACGACGCCTTCAGCGTCTCCGTCCGCCTCGACACGCTCGAGCTCTCGGCTGAGGCTCAGGTGCTTCCGCCGGCGGCCGTCGCGACCCGTCTGTATTCCCGTCTCGTCGCGGGGCGGCGACCGGACGCCAACGGCTCGCGCGAGGCGATGGTGACGCGCGAGTTTCTGGAAGATCACGCGCTCGGACCCGCCGACTCGATCCTCGGTCGATCGATCGCCGTCTCCGTCTCGTCCTCGACGCTCGACAGCGCCGTGGTCCACGTCGTCCGCCAGGAGAGCCGGCGCGTCGAACAATTCATCGACGCCTTTGACTTCGATTCCCTCGACAACGTCGGGTACCTTCGGCGGACGGCGACCGGCGAATTCAACGCCGCGGCGCGGAGCTTTCTCGAGGGGTATCTCGGGCGGCCGATGATTACCACCGACACGCTGACCATTGTCGGCGTGATCGACGGCCCGCAGGGCCGCCGGCTCCGGGTCAAACCCCTCATCATTCCGGAGCAAAGCGCCCGGCGCTTCGCCGCGGCCAAGAGCGGCCCGGACCCGGCCGAACTGCTGGCCGCCTTCCAGAGCGGGCGCGTCGGCAACCTCTTCGGCGGCGACACAGCGGCGCCCGACGCCTACAGCCGCGTCACGCTCGACCTCGAACCGGGGACCGGCTACGCCGCCCTGAGCGACAGCATCAGGGCGATGGGCTACGAGACCTTCAGCTACCTCGAGCAGTTCGCCGAGATCCAGCGCTTCTTCCTCTATTTCGACCTCATGCTCGGGGTGGTGGGGATGATCGCGCTGGTAACCGCCTCCCTGGGGATCGTCAACACCATGGTCATGTCGATCCTCGAACGCCGCCGCGAGATCGGCGTGCTGAAATCGCTCGGCGCCGACGACCGCGACGTCTGGCTCCAGTTCCTCGCCGAATCCGGCGTCATCGGCTCGGTCGGCGCCGTCCTCGGCATTCTCCTCGGTTGGGTTGTGACCCGCATCGCTTCGTTCGTGGCCGTGCGGGTGATGGAGAACCAGGGAATGACGGCGGTGGAATTGTTCGATCTCCCCCTGTGGTTGATCGCGGTCGCGCTCCTGTTCGGCACGGCGGTGAGCGTCGCCGCCGGCCTTTACCCCGCCGCGCGGGCCGCCCGCGTCAATCCGGTCGAAGCCCTCCGCAATGAGTGAGCCCGCTCCGGAGAAGGGAGACGTCTGTGGACCGACGATCCCGTGAGGCATTCGCAGCCGGCCGAACCGCGCTGCTTTCGGAAGCGGCGCGCGAGTGGGATTTTGAGCCGCGCACGGCCGCCGAACTGGATGGCTTCGAGAACCACATCTTTGAGGTCGCGCGCGGCGGGCGTCCGTTCGTGCTCCGTCTGTGCCACTCGCTCCACCGTACGGCCGCGCTCGTCTGCGCTGAATTGCACTGGCTGGACTTCCTGGCCCGGCGCGGGTTGCCCGTGGCCGCGCCCGTTCCCGGCCGCGGCGGCGCCCTCGCCCGCGTGATCCCCGCCGCCGACTCCTTCTTCGTTGCCTCACTCTGTGCGAAAGCCCCCGGCCGGAGACCGCTCCGGAGCGACTACAGCGACCGCTTCTTCGAAAACTGGGGGGAGCTGGTCGGCCGGATCCACCGCGTCACCCGGGAGTACCTGCCGCTCGCGCCGCCGGTCCGGCGCTTCCACTGGCATGAGGACCCGACGCTCGACCCGGCGCCCTATCGCCCGGCCGTCGACGACGACGTCCTCGCCCGCTTCGCCCGGATCGTGGCGCAGCTCAGGGCGCTGCCGGTCGATCGTACGGCCTACGGTCTGATCCACAACGACCTTCACCCCGGCAATTTCTTCATCGACGGCGACTGTCTGACGGCGTTCGATTTCGACGATTGCCACTACCAGTTTCTGGTCAATGATGTAGCGATGGCCCTGTTTTATGCCTTGCCCTTGCCCGCTCGGCCGAGGACCGCCGAGGCGTTCGCGGAGACGTTCCTTCCGCCGTTCCTCCGCGGTTACCGCCGTCACGCCGCGCTGGGGCCGGAGGACCTGCGGCGTCTCCCGATGTTCCTCAAACTCCGCGAGCTCGACCTCTACAGCCAGATTGTGCTTCACCTCGGAGCCGACGTCGGCGGCTGGCCCGGCGCGTACCTCGAGGGGCGGCGCGACCGCATCCTCGCCGATCGCCCGGTCGTCGACCTGGATTTCGCGGAATTTTGACCCGGGCCCCGGTGGGCGGCAGCCCGTCCTATCCGGCCCGGGTGTCCGCCTGTTGCCCGAATCGCGCCCACGGCCTCCGATGCGCGGCGGCCATGATGACGCAGCCGATCAGGAGCAGCAACCCGCCGAGCGCCTCCCGCGCCGTCGGCAACTGGTGCAAGAGCGCCAGCGCGATGAGCATCACCACCACCGGCTGGCTCTGGCTGATCACCGCCACCTTGGTGAGTTCCAACCGGGCCAGCGCCTGCAGGTAGAACAGCCGGGAGACGAGCGGCCCGAACAGCGCCAGGGCGATCACCCCGGGCCACACCTGGGCGAGTCCCGCCAGATCGCCGCCCGCGGCGAACAGCACCGCCCAGTACCCCAGCGCGAGCAGTCCGTTGCGGATGTATGTCAGGATCAGCGGGTCGACATGCCGCACCGCGTGCTTGGAAATGAACTCGGTGAGGCCGAAACCGATCGACCCCAGGAGCACGAGCCCGAACCCGACCGAGTATTCCCCCCGCAGCGTCAGCCGCATGAGCGCGATCCCGGCCAGCGACAGCAGCACCCCCAGCGTCTCGATCCGGCTGAGCCGCTCCCCGAGGAACAGAATGCCGAGCGCGATCGCCACCAGCACCTCCGACCGGTTGAGGAAGGAGGCCAGCGATGGATCCATCTTCTGGACGCCGGCCCACACCAGGAGGACGGCGAACCAGGACGAGAGGCTGAACAGGAGAATCCAGAACCAGGCGCGCCGGGTCTGCCGGAAAACCCGCGCCGGACCGTAGCCGGGCAGCACCCACGCCGACAACATCACCGTCGCCAGCGAGAAAATCAGCGCGTTCATGGCCAGGGGGGAGAGGTGCACAAGGTTCCATTTCCCGGTCGCCGTGGCCGCCCCGCCCCCAACCGCCGAAATCAGCGCCAAAAGGTAACCGGTGCGCCGTTGCGCCGCAAGCGCGCCGGCCGGTCCGGGGCGGCTCGGCTTGGTCGGCATGACGGCTACAGCCCCGGTGGGGGCGCGACAAAGGGGGTCAGGGGACCATCGGGGCGGGCGAGCGCCGCCAGGTCGGTATAGGGGACCGTGTAGCCGGTCGGGCCCAATTCCTCCTTGCCCGCCTCGCCGCGGTTGACATAGAAGGCCAAGCCTTTCGGGGTGATGAGGAAGTTTCCGTTGTGACGGAAACCGGCCGTGGAATCGAACGCAAACCCGGCCGCGGCCAGCGACTCCACGAGATCGAGTCTGCGGGCGCGCCGGAACGCCTGCTCGGCGGTTCGGTTGAGAAGTGTGTCGCCGCCGGGAATCAGCAGGTCGCTCAGGGCGAGCAGCCGGCCCGTCCGGGCGTCGAAATTGACATACCGCCGCTCCGCATGCTGGTCCTCCGGACCCTGGTACCGGGTCTCCACCAGGCTCACTCCCAAGATGCCGAGCGTGTCGGTCTCCACCCGGGCTTTCCGCAACCACGTCCAGCCGTAGCTGGCTGTCCGCGCGGGATCCGGCCGGTCCTTGAAATTCCGGATGAACTCCTTGGCCATGTCGTCGACCGTCTCGAACGTGCCCGCTCCCGCCATCGGCCGCAGGAGGAACTGCCAGACGCGCGCGGAGACCGAGTCGGCGACCCCTCTCTCCGAGGCTGCCGTGACCTCCGGGTAGGTCACGTTGAGGTAGGCGAAACCGTTGACCGTGTCTCCCTCGGTGCCGAACCGCCGCTCGATCGTTTTCATCTCATACGTGATTGTGGGGAAGCGGTCCTGGTCGGAACCGCAGGCCGCGGGCAGGAGGGCCGCCGCGCTGATCGAGAGAATCGCGTAATGTCGCGCCGCCATGGGTGATACCTCGAGTTGGTTCCGCCAAGGTAGCGCAAACTCCCGGTAAATTCAACTTCTTTGTGGGAACCGCCGATGGGGGGTGCGGCGGCTGCGGTGCGAAGAGAATCTTGCGCCTGCGGGAGACTCCTGCGTACGTGTTGTCGGCGGGCGGCGCAGCCCCGAAAGTAACGCGCCCGACCCGATTTCGACAGCGAGCGAAATATGACCGACGCGCCATCCGAACCGCCCGACGAGATTGTCCCGAGGAAGCCGCCGCCCGTGCTCTCGGACGACCTGACGCGGCGGATCGCCGAGCAGGTGCTGTCGGGGGAGCGCGTGTCCCGCTGGCAGCGGTTGCTGCCGTTCCTCGGGCCGGCCTTCATCGCCAGCGTCGCCTACGTCGATCCCGGTAATTTCGCCACCAATATCCAGGGCGGCGCCGAGTTCGGCTACCGCCTCCTCTGGGTGATCGTCTTCTCCAATCTCATGGCCATGCTGCTCCAGACGCTCTCCGCGAAACTGGGCATCGCCACCGGCTACAACCTCGCCGAGCACTGCCGCCGCGAGTTTCCGACCTGGGTCGCCTGGGGGATGTGGGTGCTCATGGAAGCGGTCGCCATGTCCACCGACCTGGCCGAATTCCTCGGCGCCGCCCTCGGGTTCTACCTCCTGCTCGGCATCCCGCTCATCTGGGGCGCGGTGCTTACCGGGATCGCGACCTTCCTCATTCTCGGTCTGGAGCGCCGGGGGTTCCGCCGCCTGGAGGCGGTCATCACGGCCATGGTCGCCGTCATCGTCTTCGCCTATGTTGTGGAATCGATCATGGACCGGCCGGACTGGGGGCTGGTGGCCTGCCATGCGGTCGTCCCGAGCCTTCCCGGCCCGGAGGCGGTGTTGCTGGCGGCCGGGATTCTCGGCGCGACCGTGATGCCGCATGCGATTTTTCTCCATTCGGCCCTGACCCAGGGCCGCATCCAGGTTCGCGGCGCCGCCCAGCTGCAGCGGCTCTTTCGTTTCCAAATCATCGACGTCACCGTCGCCATGGGGCTCGCCAGCCTCGTCAACATGGCCATCCTCATCATGGCCGCGGCCACTTTCCATCGCCACGGCCTGTCCGAGATCGCCTCCATCGAGGAGGCCCACCGGACTCTCGAACCGCTTCTCGGCAGCGCCGCCAGCGGCGTCTTCGCCGTGTCGCTGCTGGCCTCCGGGTTGTCCTCCTCAACTGTCGGTACGAGCGCCGGCCAGGTGATCATGCAGGGCTTCCTGAGGCGCCACATCCCGGTCTGGGTGCGCCGGCTGGTGACGATGGCGCCGGCGCTGATCGTCATCGCCCTCGGGCTCGACCCGACGCGGACGCTGGTCATCAGCCAGGTGGTCCTGAGTTTCGGCCTCCCGTTCGCCGTCGTGCCGCTCGTGCTGTTCACCGCTCGCCGCTCGATCATGGGCGTGCTGGTGAACCGGAAACCGACTACCGTCGCGGCCGCGATCGTGGCGTCGCTCATCATCGGCCTGAACGTGTTCCTCCTGTACCAACTGCTTTTCAGGGAGTGAGCTGTGTTTGAACGCGTGCTGGTTCCTCTCGATGGTTCGGCGGTGGCCGAGCAGGTGCTCCCCGCCGTTGGGTGCTTCGCCGAACGCCTCGGCGCGGCGGTGACGCTCGTGCACCTGATTGAACGGCGGGCGCCGGCCGAAATCCACGGCGAGCGCCACCTTCGCACGGCGGAGGAGGCCGAGCAGTATCTCGGCGCGATCGCCCGCCGTATCGCCGCCGGGCGGCTGGCGGTCCGCACCCACGTGCACACGGTGGAGGTCGCCAGCGTGGCGCAGAGCATTGTCGAGCACGCCGAGGAGTTCGCGAGCGGCGTCATCGCCCTGTGCACCCACGGGCGCGGCGGTCTGCGGCACCGCCTGTTCGGCAGCATCGCCCAGCAGGTCATCCGCCTCGGAACCACCCCCGTGCTCCTGGTCCCGGCCGGGGGTGGACCGGACCCCGCCGCGTTCGCGTGCCGCTCGATCCTCGTGCCGCTCGACGGCGATCCCGACCACGAGGGGGTGTTGCCCGCGGTGGCGGCGCTCGCCGCGCGGTGCGCCGCGACCGTCGTCCTCGCCCTGGTCGTCCCCACTTTCGAAACGCTCTCGGGGGCCATGACCGCGCCGAGCCGCCTGATGCCGGCCGCCACCGCCCGGCTCCTCGACATGTCGGCGCAGGAGGCGAAGAACTACCTCGCATCCCCCCGCCGGCGGCTGGTCGGACAGGGCGTGCGGGTAAGCGCGCACGTGTTCCGCGGCGACCCGGCGGCGGTGGTCCGACGGGCGGCGGCGGCGCCCGGCATCGATCTGGTCGCGCTGGCGACCCACGGCGGCACGGGGAGCGGGGCGCTCGGAACGGCCAACCTGACCGCCCGCGTTTGCCGCTCCGCCGGTCTGCCCCTCCTCCTGGTCCCCGTGCGCACCGGGTAGCTCCCCGCGATCCCATCCGCCTTGACTTTTGCCCCGGCGTCGGGTACTTTGGCATCCTACCAAAGGAAGCATCATGAAAGTACCCTACCTCGACCTGCAGGCCCAGTACCAATCGATCAAAGACGATATCGCCGCCGCCGTCCAGCGCGTGCTGGACAGTTCCACTTATGTCCTCGGGCCCTCGGTGCGCGAGTTTGAGGAGGCGTTCGCCCGCTACTGCGGGACGGCGCACTGCGCGGGCGTCAACAGTGGCACGAGCGCCCTCGTGCTCGCCCTCCGCGCCCTCGAGATCGGTCCCGGGGACGAGGTGGTCACCGCCGCCAACACCTTTGTCGCGACCGTCGCCGCCATCGCCCACACCGGGGCCCATCCCGTGCTTGTCGACATCGACCCCCGCACCCGCACGATCGACCCGAGGCTGCTGCCGATGGCGCTCTCCCGACGGACCCGCGCCGTCATCCCGGTCCACCTCTACGGCCGCCCGGCCGACATGGAGGCGATCATGCGCCTGGCCGAAAAATACGAGGTGAGCGTGGTCGAGGACGCCGCCCAGGCCCACGGGGCGCGCTACCGGGGGCGGCGGATCGGATCTTTCGGGCGGCTCGCCGCCTTCTCTTTCTATCCCGGCAAAAACCTCGGCGCCTACGGGGAGGCGGGGGCGGTGACCACCGATGACCCCGAACTCGACCGCCGCCTGCGCATGCTCCGCGACCACGGAAGCGAGCGGAAGTACTACCACGACCTGGTCGGCTACAATGCGCGCATGGAGGGGATCCAGGGCGCGGTCCTCGGCGTCAAACTTCGCCGCCTCGACCAGTGGAATGAGGCCCGGCGCCGGGTCGCGGCCCGCTACGACGAGCTGCTCCGGGATCTCCCGGTGACCACCCCCCCGGTCGATCCCGAGGTCGAGCCGGTCTACCACCTTTACGTGATCGAAACCGAGCGCCGCGACGCCCTTCAGGCCTTCCTCGCCGAGCGGGGCGTCCCGACTCTCATTCACTACCCGGTGCCGGTGCACCTGCAGCGCGGCTATGACTTCCTCGGCCGGCGCAAGGGAGATTTCCCGGTCGCCGAGCGCCAGGCGGAGCAGATCCTGTCGCTCCCGATCTTTCCGGAGATGACGGAGGCGCAGGTGGATTACGTCGCCGCGCAGATACAAGCGTTCTTCCATGGAGCGTAACGCCGGTTTCAGTCCGAGGCTCGAGGTGATCGCGGCGCTGGCCCTGCTCGCGCTGGTGGCCCTCCTGCGCAGCTACCAGTTGGGGGCCGACCCGCCGCTCGGCCTGTCGATATCCACCGGCGAGCAGACCGACCCGCCCCAGTACACGCTGTTCGCGCGGAACTATGTCCAGACCGGGGATTTCGATCCTTTCGATGATGCCCGCCGGGCGGTTTTCCTGAAATCGAGCGTCACCGCCCTCGCCGTCGCGGTCTTCTCCCTCCTCGGCGCCGGGCTGTGGCAGGCGCATCTGGTCGGCCTGCTCCTGGGGCTGGCCGCTCTCGTGTTGTTCTGGCTCTTCATGCGGAAAGTCGCCGGCCCGCTCGCCGGCCTGCTCTTCCTCTTTCTCGCGGCCTTCAACTACAACCTCATTTTCTTCGGGCGGCTGCCCTTTCTGGAACAGGCGCTGGTGTTTTGGGCGTTTCTCGCGGCCGCGCTTCTGGCCTACGGCCGGCGACCGGCCATCGCCGCCGCCGCCGGCGCCTCGCTCGCACTCGGCATTTACTTCGGCAAAGCGATCGGCCTCGTCTTCCTCTTTCCCTTCGCCTGCTGGTTCGCCTACGAGATCCTCGTCGGCCGGCGGGAACGGGGGCGATGGCTGCTCCGGCTGGCCGCTTTTGCGGCCGGTTTCCTCGTCGTGCTCGCCGGTTGGTACCTCTGGGTGTTTGCCCCCGCCCAGGCGCAGGTGGCCGGCTACTACAGCGAGCAGATCGTGGATCTCTACGGGGCGCCCGAGGGGCTGCAGTCGGTCGACGATTTCTTCTTCAAGCTCGTGACTTTCGGCGCCACCACCCGGCTTTTCCCGCGCATGCGGAGCGCGGCGCTGCTCTCCGCGGCGTTCCTGTTGATCATGCTGTTCCACGTCACCCGCCGGACCTCATGGCGCGAGGGATTCGGCCGGCTCGCCGCCGGGCACGTCTTCGTCGCCGCGATGATCGTGGCCTTCTACGGCGCGCTCATGATCTGGAACTACCGCCCCCTCCGCTACCAGGTGGTGCTCATCTACCCGATTTACGGGGCGGCGGCCGTGGTGCTGGCGGGCCTCTGGCGGCCGTGGGGGGTGCCCTCGCGGCGGTCGGTCCCGCTGCTCTTCTATCCGCTCGCCGTTCCGATCGTCATGGTGCCGGTGTATCAGATCTGGGACAGTTTGTCGGAGCACTATGGCGGGGGCCTCGAATGGGCCGACGCGCGGGTGTGGGTGGTCGCCGCGTCCGCCGTGATTGTCGCCGCCATCGCTCTCGGCCTTCGCTTCCGCCCGTTCGGCGGGCGGCCCGGGACTCAGACAGCCGCCCGGGCGCTGGTGGGGGCGGTGCTGCTCGGCACCACCGTGCTCGGCATCAGTAACTACCACAACTGGAGCGTGCGGCCGACCTTCACCGCCCGCGACGTGAGCCGTGATTTGGCGATGACCCTCGGCCCCGGCGCGGTGGTGTCCGGCCCCTACGCCCCCCTCCTGGCCGCGGAGAACAACCTCCCCGTGGTCGTCCATATGTTCGGTGTGGCCAAGGCCGACCCCGGCCTGTTCGGCCGTTTCCCGATCACTCATCTCCTGGTCGATGAGGCCAACGAGGCAAAAGCGCGGGCCGATTATCCCGCGATCATGGACAGCGCCGCCCATGTCGTCACCTACCACGTGGGGACCGATCAGGTGCGCCTCTATCGGATCGCTGGCCGTACCCCCAATCCCGCCGCGAACGCCTACCGGCCCTCGCTTCTGGAGCGGGCGATCGACGCCTACCACGGCGGGCGGACGGGGGAGGGGCACGCGTGGGCCGCCCAGTTCCTCGAACGCCATCCCCGGAACCTCTCCGCCTACCTCGCGGTGGGGGAGATCGCCGACCTTGAGGGACAATTCGATCTGGCCGAGGAGAGCCTCAAGGGCGCTCTGGCGTTTTCACCTACCAGCTACAACCTCAACGCCCGCCTGGCCGAGCTCTACCGGGAACGGTTCGATGAAACCGGCGACCCCGAGTTGCGGCACAAGGGCCTCCTGCTGTACGAGGAAGCCATCCGCCTGGCCCCGTCGGTCGCCAAGCTCAAGTCCGCCTGCAATCAGTTGAAAACCGGCCGGACCGAGCCCGAGGAGGAGGTCGACTCCCCGGCTCCGGCCGGCGCCGACTCGGCGAACCTCGAAAATTAGCGTTGAGTTTCACCGGCCGATTGGCGATGTTTTGAGTATGCAGGATGCTTTACTCAGGTTGGGAGATCGCGCACCCGGGACCGCCTTCAGCCGGTAGCCCGCGGTGGGGGTTAGTGTATGCCGAAACCGTCAGCTCGCTTTCCGTTCTTCGTCTCCACGATTGTTCCGGCCTGTAACGAGGCGGGCAACATCGAGCAGTTCTGCCGGCTGTTTGCCGACATGCTTCAGTCGGCCCCTTTCGACGGTGAGTTGGTCTACATCGACGACGGTTCGACCGATGACACGCTGGACAAGATCAAGGCGGCCGCCGCGGCTTACCCTTTTGTCCGCTATGTTTCGCACCAGCACCGGCGCGGCGTGACCGACGCGCTCCGCTCCGGGTTCAGCGCCGCGCGGGGAGATGTGTTTGTTTTCTATCCGGCCGATTTGCAGTTTCTCCCCGAAGACATCCCGGCCCTGGTGGCGCCGATTGCCGACGGCGCCGACCTGGTGGCCGGCTGGAAACAGGGCGAGTACCAGAAGAGGTTTGTCTCGACAGTCTATAACTGGCTGTCCCGCAAGATCTTCAACCTCAAGGTCCACGATCTTAACGCCTGCAAAGCGTTCCGCCGCGGAGTGGTCGAACAGATCTTCATGCGCAAAGACTGGCACCGCTATCTCGTCGTGCTCGCCGCCAACGAGGGTTTCCGGGTCGAGGAAGTCAAGGTCCGTTTGTACCCGCGGGCCTGGGGCAGATCGAAGTACCAGTCGATCTGGCGCGTCCCGGTCGGCGTGCTGGACATGCTGGCGGTGAAGTTCCAGTTGACCTTTCTGCGCAAGCCGCTCATGTTTTTCGGCTTCACCGGCCTGGGGTTCTTCCTGCTCGGGTTCCTCGTCGGTCTGTGGGCCGTGTACCTGAAATACTGGCGCGGGGAAACGCAGCTCCCGCTTCTGTACCTCGTGCTGTTGCTGGTCGGTCTGGGGATCGCTCTCTTTGCCATGGGATTCATCACCGAGGGTCAGGCCGCCATTAAAGAGGAGCTTGCCTCCATGCGCCGCGAGGTCGAGAGCCGGCTGCGTCAGCTCAGCCGGGACCGCGACCACGGCTGAGCCGTTTTCCTGCCGTCATCTTTCCGGGGGCCATGATTCTCGGGGCCGCGCCACGCCATGATCCGGGGGGACAAAAAAGGTTGCTTTGCCGATGGTTTGTGGTTATGCTTGGCCTCGGGTATCGGCGCGGCCGAAACGCCCTAACAGTTTGTCTCACAAGCCCGTGGCCGTGTCCGACACTTCCCGGAAGCTGAGGCGCAGAGAGCGGAGAATCGTTTGGCCAAAAAGAAAAAAGCGGGGGATGCTCCCCCCGCCGCAAAGCGCGAAACGAGTCGCCTGAATATCGAGCAGTCGCCCTGGTTCACCCCGGTCGCCTTCGCCATCATCTTCATCGGGCTCGTCATCCTCTTCCGCGACTTCATCTTCTCCCGACTCATGCTCGCCGGATCGGACATGATCCAGGCCGGGATTTTCTTCCGCTCCTTTCTGGTTGACTACTACCACGCCCACGGCGCAGTGCCGCGCTGGAACCCCTACATCTTCGGTGGGATGCCTTTTGTCGATGCCTTTCACGGCGACATTTTCTACCCCCTGTCGTTCCTGAAATACTTCGGCAACATCTTCCGCATGCTCGGCTGGGTGCAGTTCTGGCACATTTATCTCGCGGGCATTTTCATGTACCTTGCCGCCCGGCAGTTTCGGCTCTCGAAAATCGCCGCCCTGCTGGCCGGCGTGGCGTACATGTTCGCTCCTTACCTCGTGTCGTTCGTCGCGCCCGGCCACGACGGCAAGATGTTTGTGACCGCCCTGTTTCCGCTGACGGTGTATTTCCTCGACCGGGGGATCGCCCGCGGGTCCTTTTTCGACTTCTCGATGCTCGGGCTCGTGATCGGGTTCATCGTACTCTCGCCGCACCCGCAGATGTCGTATTTCACACTCTGGGCGCTGGCAGCGTACATGGTTTTTCGACTTGTATTTCTCTTTCGGGAGAAGCGCAGGATCCGCCTGCTGGTGCGTCCGGCGGCGCTCACCGCCTACGCCGTGGTGATCGGCCTCCTCCTGTCGGCCATCCAGTTCTATCCCGGTTACACTTACACCCGGGAGTTTTCGCCGCGCGCCGACACCAAGCGCGGCTGGGAGTGGGCGACGTCGTGGTCCCTCCATGAGGAGGAGGCCGTCTCGCTGGTGATCCCGGAATTCGCCGGGGTGATGACCCGGGGGGCGCAGACGTTCTACTGGGGCAAGAACGCTTTCAAGGACAATTCCGAGGCGGTCGGGGCGGTGACATTCTTCCTGGCGCTGCTGGGCGCCTTTTTCGCCCGCCGCCGCGAGGCCTACTTCTTCGCCGGCCTGGCTCTCTTCGCCCTCCTCTATGCTCTGGCCGACACCACCCCGGTTTTCCGATTATTCTACTGGCTCATCCCGATGGTGAAATCGCTCCGCGCCCCGTCCATGATCATGTTCCTGTTTTCGTTCTCGGCGGCGATGCTGGCCGGGATGGCGGTCCAGCGTCTGCGCGATGCCCGTCAGGCCGGGAATGCCGACCCGCCCGGCGCGCGTTTCGAGTGGCTCCTCTGGGGCGTACCCGGCGGGCTGTTCGTCCTCGCGCTGCTGTTCAGCGCGGCGGGGGAGGGGATGCTGAATCTCTGGACCTCGCTGTTCTACAGCGAGGCGGCTCAGACCCAGGTGGCCCGGGGCGTGAGCAAGCTCGACGTCGCCTACCGCAATCTCCCGGCCATCCAATCCGGGGCCTGGCTCGCGTTTGTTTTTGCGGCGCTGGCGGCCGCGCTGATCTGGGCCTACCGCTCGCGGCGCGCCGGCGCGGCCGTGCTGGCCGTTCTCGTGCTGGTGCTGATGGTCGACGGAATTCGTCTCAACAGCCGCTTCATCGAGGTCATGGATCCCCGGCAGGAGTGGCCGGAGAACCATCCGGTCGCCCAGTTCCTCCTCGAGCAGCCCGGCCCGTTCCGGGTCATGAACTTCAGCGTCCTGCGCATGGATCTGCTCCCCTACTACGGGATCCCGGTGGTGACCGGCTACCACGGCAACCAGCTCCGCTGGTACGACGACCTCCTCGGCGGCCCGGGGGCGCCCCACGCGGGCGGCGACCGGATGCCGGCGGCGGCCAATCCCCGCTTCCTCAATCTCGTGGGGGCCAGGTACCTGCTCGTACCCGGCGGCACGCGGCTGCCCGACGGTTTTCTGGGCGACCGCCCGGTGACCGAGCTCGCCTCCAGCGCCCAAGCCTCGGTCCTCCAAAACGACAACGCTTTCCCCCGCGCGTTCCTGGCCGACCGGTTCCGCGTGGTCGAGGACAACGCCGCCATCGACTCGCTCGTCCTCCACGGCGATGAGAACCTCCGCGAGATCGTCTACCTCGAGAAAGCCCCCGGCCTGGACATTCCCCGCGACTCGCTCGGCGCCGACTCCGTCTGGTTTGTCGACTACCAGCCCGACACCGTGGTCCTGGGGCTGCAGGCGGCAGCGAACAAGCTCCTTGTCCTGACCGACAACTGGTACGATGCCTGGCAGGTGATGCTCGACGGCCGCCCCGCCGAGATCCTGCGCGCCGACGGCAGTTTCCGCGCCGTGGCCGTGCCGGCCGGGACAAGAGCCGCCATGTTTGTGTATAAATCCGATAGGTACCGGCTGGGGAAACTGGTCACCGTCCTGACCGCCCTCTTCCTCGCCGGTGTGGTCGTTTTCCAGGTTGTGCGAACGCGCCGCCGCCGCGGCGAGGAGATGGCTGCCTGATATGCCCGCGCCCCACTCCCAGCGTGCGCTGATCATCTTCCCGACTTACAACGAGCGGGAAAACATCGAAAAGATCGTCCACGCGGTCCTGCCGCTGGACCCACGCATCAATGTGCTCGTGGTCGATGACAACTCTCCCGACGGCACGGGGGAGATTGTCGACCGCCTGACCCGGCAGGAACCCAAAGTCCACGTCCTTCACCGCGAAAAAAAGGAAGGGCTGGGCCGCGCCTATCTCGCCGGTTTCCAATGGGCGCTCGAAAACGGTTACGACTTTATCTTCGAAATGGATGCCGACTTCTCGCACGGGCCGGAGTACATCAAGGATTTCCTCCGCGAGATTCAGCGTCACGATCTGGTGATCGGCTCGCGCTACATCAACGGTGTCAACGTCATCAACTGGCCCATGTCGCGCCTGCTTCTGTCCTATTTCGCCAACGTCTACACACGCTGGATCACCGGCCTGCCTTTGCGCGACGCCACCGGCGGGTTCAAGTGCTTCCGGCGGAAAGTGCTTGAATCGCTTGATTTTGATGCTATCCGCTCCAACGGCTACTCGTTCCAGATCGAAGTTTCCATGCGCGTCTGGAAAAAAGGCTTTAGAATCAAAGAAATCCCCATTATCTTTTATGATCGGACCTCCGGGGAATCCAAAATGTCCAAGCGGATTGTCCGGGAGGCTATCTGGATGGTGTGGTGGCTGCGCATCAAAGCGATGTTCGGCCTGCTGAAATGAGAGACGGGGACATGTCGGCGGATAAAGAAACCGTATCGGTCGTCATCGTGACGCATAACTCCATGCCCCCGCTGGAGGACTGTCTGCGCAGCCTGCGCGCCGGCGCTAACGGCACCCGCCTGGAGATTATCAACGTCGATAACCGCTCCGCCGACGATTCGCCCGAGGTGGTGAAACGCTACTTCCCGCAGGCCAAGATTATCCGCAACCCCTCCAATGTCGGGTTCGGCCGCGCCTGCAACCTGGCTGCCGAGCACGCCACCGGCGACTACCTTCTGTTCCTCAACCCCGATCTCCAGGTCGACCGGAATTCGATTGAGAACCTCCTGGAGGTGTGTCGGCGCGCCGAGCGGGTGGGCACGGCCGTGGGGCGGATGCGGTTTCCCGACGGTTCGTTCCAGGCGACCTGCCGCCGCCTGCCGCAATTCAACAACATGCTCTTCTCGCGCGGGTCGATCTTCGCGCGGCTCATGCGCACCAACGGCCAGTACACGCTCCCGGATTTTCCCGAGGTGACCCCGGTGCCGGCGGCGGCCGGGACGATGATGATGATCGAGAAGCGGCTGTTTCGGGACGTCGGCGGGTTCGACAAGCGCTTCTTCATGTTCATGGAAGACGTGGATCTCTGTCTGCGGCTGGGGCTCCTGGGCTACCGGAACTACTTTGTGCCCGCCGCGGGGGCCGTGCACCTGTGGGGGAGAGGCAGCCGGGTCGGCAAGTTCCGCCGCAACCTCCACCACCATATCAACGTCTGGCGCTACTTCGCCAAGCACTACCCGAATATCCTGTCCTATGCCCTGTTGCCCTTCGCTCTGGCGCTCAACCTTCTCTTGGTGACGGTGCTGCCGGTGTCGCAGCCGGCCAACCGCCGCCCCTGACACCCCGCCCTTCCCATCGCTCCATTTTTTGAGGTTGTTATTTCATTGCCGATCGTTATCTTAAAAACTTGACCGCGTCCCGCGGGGCGGCCGGGGAAGCCTGTGCGCGCCGCGGACGGCACAAGTAGCGACGGGGACTGCGTATGCCGGAAGGCCCGATACTGGATTTCGAGAGACCGATCCGTGAGCTGGAGAAGAAGATCTCCGGCATGAAGGATTTCAGCATCGGCGAGAGCATCGAGCTGTCGGGGGAGATTGCCCTCCTCGAGCGCAAGCTCGAGCGCCTGCGGGAGGAGGTTTACTCCAACCTGAACCGCTGGCAGATGGTGCAGCTCTCGCGCCACCCCAAGCGCCCCTACACCCTCGACTACATCCGCCTCATGACCACCGGGTTCATCGAGCTGCACGGCGACCGGCGGTTTGCCGATGATCCGGCCATGGTCGGCGGGTTGGCCTGGCTCGATGACCAGCCCGTCATGATCGTCGGGCAGCAGAAGGGGCGCGACACCAAGGAAAAAGTGCGGCGGAATTTCGGCATGGCCCACCCCGAGGGGTACCGCAAGGCCCTGCGCCTCTTCCGCCTGGCCGAGAAGTTCGACGTCCCGATCGTCATTCTCATCGACACCCCCGGCGCCTTCCCCGGCATCGGCGCGGAAGAGCGCGGTCAGGCGGAGGCGATCGCCTACAACATCCGCGAGATGTTCGGGCTCCGGGTGCCGATCGTCATCGTCATCATCGGCGAAGGCGCCTCCGGGGGGGCGCTCGGAATCGGCGTGGGCGACGTGGTGATGATGCTTCAGTTCTCGTGGTACTCGGTGATTTCGCCGGAGGGATGCGCGGCCATCCTCTGGCGCGACGCGGCCAAAGCGCCCGAGGCGGCCGAGGCCCTCCGGCCCACCGCCTCCGACCTCATGGCGTTGAAGATCGTTGACAAGGTGATTCCCGAGCCGAGCGGTGGGGCGCACAGCGATCCCGAGGGCGCCGCCGCCGCTGTCCGGGCTGAAATCCAGGGCGCGCTCGCCGATCTCAAAGCTCTCCCGGTCGACCGGCTGCTCGAGCGCCGGCTCGCCAAGTACCGGGTGATTGGAGAATTTGACGAGTAAGTAGACGTGGAGTTGTGCATATGCCGTTGTCCGACAAACTGCTTTCCAAACTGGCCTGCCCCAAATGCCGGGGCCCGCTCTCTTTTGACGCCGACCAGAACCGGCTGCTCTGTTCCGCCTGCCGGCTCTCGTACCCGGTCCGCGAGGATATCCCGGTCCTGCTCGTCGATGAGGCGGAAAAACTGTAGGCAAAGGTAGGGGCAATGAAACTGTCTAAGTTCTGCGACGAAACCCTGGTCAAGTTCAACCTCAAGTCGGCCACCAAGGACGACCTCATCGAGGAACTGGTCGACCTCGTCGCCACCTCCAACATGGTCAAGGACCGCGACCAGCTGCTGACCGACGTCCGTGAACGCGAGAACCTCGTCACCACCGGGGTCGGCTACGGGGTCGCCTTCCCCCACGCCAAGACCAAGTCGGTCAAAGGCATCGTGATCGCGTTCGGGCGAAGCAAGCAGGGGGTGGACTTCGACGCCATGGACCACAAGCCGGTCCATTTGTTCTTCCTGATCGCCGCCCCCGAGGACGCCATCGGCGCTCACCTGAACGTGATGGCGCGGCTGTCCTTTTTGATGAAGTCCGAGAAGAACCGGCAGAAACTGCTCGAGGCGAATTCGCCGGGGGATGTACTGGCCTTAATGGATAACGTCGAATAGCCGCCCTGCCGATCATCCCGGTATGACCTGGATTTCGACGCAGTTTGCCAAGCACTGGCGCAACATCCAGTATACTCTCGTGGCCGTTTTGTCGGCCGCGCTCATTCTTTGGCCCGCCCTCTTGGACCAGACGGTCCGGCCGGTGGTGCTCAACGGTCTGTACTACCCGTTTTTCAAACTTCGCAGCGCCGTGGAACTGCTTCGCTCGCAGGCGGCGGCCAACCAGCAACTGCGCGAGGCGCTCATGGCCGCGTCGCTCGAACTGGCCGCCAGCCGCGAGGCGGTCCGCGAGAACGCCCGCCTGCGCGAGCAGCTCGGCTACACCCCACCCCCCGGCCGCACCATTCTCCCCGCCGAGGTGGTCGCCGTGGCGGGCGCCGAGATGCCGGTGAGCGCGGTGATCGACCGCGGCTCGGCCGACTTCGTCCGCGTCGACCAGCCGGTCATCAACCAGTACGGCCTCATCGGCCGGGTGCGCTCGACCACCCCGCGCTTCGCCACCGTCCAGCTCCTCACCGACCCCGCCAACCGCGTCGCCGGGCGGATCGAACGCAGCCGCGAGATGGGCATCGTCCGCTACCTGCCGGGCCGAGGGATGATCCTCGACAACTTCCCCATCTTCGGCGACATCGCCGTCGGCGACACGGTCGTCTCCTCCGGTCTCGGCGGAATCTACCCCGAGGGTCTCGTGGTCGGGGTGGTGACCGACGTCCACCGAGGGGAACACGCCGCTTTTGCCGACGTCGCCATTGACCCGGCCGTGAATTTCCAGTCCATCGAGGAGCTCTTCCTCCTGCGCACGGAGGGGCGGCCATGACCGTCATCCCCTACCTCCTCTATCTGCTCCTGGTGGCTTTTCACGAGGTGATCCTGCGCGACCTCACGGCCATCTACGGCGTCACGATCAACCTGCCGGTTCTTTTGGTCCTCGGGGTGGCGCTGTACAAGCCGGAGGCGGCGGCCCTGTGGTTCGGCTTCGCCGCCGGGCTCGCGGCCTCGGCCGCCCGGCCCGAACTGTCCGGCTGGTACGCCCTCCTGACGGCGGGGCTGGCCGCCGCCGCCTGGCACGTGCGCGAGCGGCTCAATCTCGAGGCTCTCCTGTCGAAACTCTTACTGGTGTTCCTCGGCGTCCTGGCGTATAACTTGGTGGCCGCGGCCGTGGGGGGGCTGGAGGGGTACTGGTTCCACGTCTACCGGCTGCAGATTCCGGGCGCCGTGTACACCGCCCTCGTCGCCTGGGTGTTCTTTCTCTTCAAGGAGAGACGGGTGACGGCGCAGAAACTGAAAGCGATGTTTTGACGCGGTTTCCCGCAGGTTATGACGCACCCGCATTTGCCACTGGAGCTTCGCGCGAAGGCCGCCCTCGCCCTTGTGATCGCGGGCGCCCTGTTTCTCGTCGCCGGGCTGGTCCGCCTTCAGATTTTCAAGTATGCCCAGATGGCCGCGCAGTCGGAGGCCAACCGCCTCCGCATCGTGCCGATCGTTCCCCGCCGCGGTGTCGTGTACGATCGCGACGGCCGCCGGATCATCGACAACCGGCCCTCCTACACCCTCTCCGTCGTCCCCGCCGAGGAAGTCCGCGGGGTGACGGTGCCGAATCTCGCCCGCCTCCTCGGTGTCGACACACTCGAGATCCGCAAGCGCATCCGCCGCAACACCATCAGCGTTTTCCAGCCCGCCCCGGTCCAGCGCGACGTCTCCTTCGAGACGATCGCCGTGATCGAAGAACAGGTCGAGCAGTTCCCGGGTGTCGGTTACCAGGTGGAACAGGTGCGGCAGTACCCGGTCGGTCTCGGGGCCGAGGTTTTCACCGGCTACGTGGGCGAGGTGTCGCGCGAGGAACTCGAGCGCTACGGCAATGACAACTACCCGCTCGGCAGCATGATCGGGAAAAAGGGGATCGAGAAGCAGTACGACCAGCTTTTGCGGGGGCGGGAAGGCACGCGCTACATGGAGGTCTCGGCCACCGGCCAGTTGCTCGGCGAGTACCGGGGGAGACAGCGCCAGGAGGCCACTCCCGGCACCGATCTCACCCTCACCATCGACCTCGATCTCCAGCGCGCCTGCGGCGAGGCCCTCGACACGCTCCGCTGCGGCGCCATCGTCGCCGCCGACCCGCGCACCGGAGAGATCCTCGCCATGGCCTCGTACCCGGCTTTTGACGCCAACGTCTTCTCCGGCGTCATCCCCGAGTCCCTCTGGACCGCCATCTCCTCCGACACCCTCCACCCGCTGCTCAACCGCCCCCTCGCCGGGCTCTATCCGCCCGGTTCGACCGCCAAGGTGGTCACGGTCGGCGCCGGCCTCGAGGAGGGCCTCATCACGCCCTCGTCGACGTTCAGGTCGTGCATCGGGGGCTACCAGTTCGGCAACCGGTTCTTCCGCTGTTGGGAGAAAGGGGGCCACGGCAGCCTTGTGGCCGCCCACGCCATCGAGCAGTCCTGCGATGTCTACATGTACCAGGCGGGACTCAAGCTCGGCGTCGACCGGCTGAGCGAGTACTACATTAAGTGCGGCTTCGGCCGCCCGACCGGCATCAATCTCCCCGGCGAGCTGAAAGGTTTCATCCCGACCACCGAGTGGTACAACCGGACCTACGGCAAGAGCGGCTGGACGCGCGCGGTTGTGCTCAACAACTCCATCGGCCAGGGCGAGGTCCTCGCCACGCCGCTCCACCTCCTCCAGCTCTACTGCGGCCTGGCCGGCAACGGCATCGTGCAGCAGCTCCACATCGTGCGCAGATTCACCACCCCGGCGGGGGATGAACTGGAGGTGAGTCCGAAGATCAAGTTCGCCCTCCCCTTCTCCGAATCTACGCTGGCGATTCTCCGCGAGGGCATCGAGCTGGTCGTGCAGGGAGACCGCGGCACGGCCCGCTCGCTGCGGCGCAAGGAATACCGCATTGGCGGCAAAACCGGCACGGCCCAGAACCCGCACGGCAACGACCACGCCTGGTTCTGCGGCGTCGCCCCGCTCGAGGCCCCCGAGATCGTCGTCGTCGCTATCGTCGAGAACGCCGGCCACGGTTCCACGGCGGCCGCCCCGGTGGTCGGCAAGATCATCGACGCCTACATGAAGAAGAAGCGCGATCCCGAGGCCTTCTTCGCCGAACAGCAGGCCCGCGCGGACAGCCTGGCCGCGGCGAGAGCCCTCGCGGGCCTTTCCGACACGGCGGCCGCGCCGGCGCGCGCCGCGAGGGGGAACTGATGCTCGACTATCGCCAGCTGGACTGGAAACTCATCGGCGCCGTCTTCGCGCTCTCGGCCATCGGGGTGGTTCTCATCATGACCGCCCAGCACCATGCCGAGAGCGAGTACGCCCGCACCTTCTACCTGCGCCAGTTGCTCTGGCTGGTCATCGCCCTGGCCGCGGCCGCGGCCGTGCTCCACCTGCCCTACCGGCTGTTCGACTTCGCCGCCTACATTTTCTACGCCGTCGCCGTGCTCCTGCTGGTGGCGGTGCTGATGTTCGGCGCCACGCGGATGGGGGCGACGCGCTGGTTTTCTTTCGGCCCCATAAATTTCGCGCCGGCGGATGTCGCAAAACTCGCACTCATTTTCGCCCTCGCCCGCTTCTTCGCCTACTCGAAAAGCCCCCTCCTGTCGGGTCAGCGGGTGGCGGTCTCGCTCGGACTCACCGTCGTCCCCATGATGCTGATCCTGAAGCAGCCCGACCTCGGCACCGCCCTCACTTTCCCCGTGGTCATGTACGCACTCTGGTTCTGGTCGGGCATTCCCCCTCTCTACCTGCTGCTCATCGCCTCGCCCCTGTTGTCGCTGGTAGCGGCCAGCAACGCGATCTCGTGGTCGATCTACATGGCCGTGCTTCTGGCCGTGCTCATCCTGTTCAAGCCGGGCCGCCAGCTCATCTTCAGCGTCCTCATCGTCGTCGCCAACCTCGCCTTCGGCGCCGTCATGCCGCTCGTGTGGAACCGTCTCGAGGAGTACCAGCAACTGCGCATCATCTCGTTCGTCGATCCCTCGCAGGATCCGCGCGGCGCCGGCTATCAGATCATTCAGTCGAAAATCGCCATCGGGTCGGGCGGTCTCTGGGGCAAAGGGTTTCTCGGCGGGTCGCAGACCAAGCTTGATTTCCTCCCCGAGCGGCACACCGATTTCATTTTCAGCGTGCTCGGCGAGGAGTTCGGCCTCTGGGGGGCGCTCATTGTCCTCGCCCTCTTCTTCGTCTTCTTCTACAGGGGGATTCGCATCGCCGCCCGTTCCCGCTCGCGTTTTCTCTCCTATGTCTCTTTCGGGGGCGTGGCGATCATCTTCTTCCAGTTCCTCGTCAACATCGGCATGACGCTCGGTCTGATGCCCGTCACCGGCGTGCCGCTCCCGTTTCTCTCCTATGGCGGCACGTCGCTCGTCCTCTCGTGGGTGCTGGTCGCGTTCCTCCTCAAAGCCGACTACCACTGGCAGGAATACTGATCCGCCGGGGCCGCGCTCACAGCTCCCCGCTCAGCCAGTGCAGGACGTTCAGTAGAAACCGGGCATTCTGCGGCGCCGCCGGGCTGTTCATCCCGGCCGGCGTCCGGTTCGGACCCGCCAGTTGCGCCGAGAACATCGCCGCCTCCCCGAACACGGCCACCCGCCCCGCGCCGATCACTTTCACCGCTCCCTGACACCACCCGCTCACCGCGACCGCGGCTGTGTTGGCGTCGAATTGCCAGGCAGTATCGGGCGCAAGCGACACCACTCCATCGCCGAACACCATCAGCCCGGCCGCGCTATCCGCACGAAAAGCCTCGCCCGTAAACGACGCGACCGAGTCGATCCGTTCCCTATCGTTGCGCCCGCGCGTGATCGCGTGGTCGCGCAGCGTGCCGTCCGCCCGGCGGAAGACATACGTGCCGCCGGTCGGCGAGGCCGTGTCGACGGCGAAACCGTTGTGCAAATGGAAGCCGAAGGCCGCGGCGAGTTCGGCCGCCGCCCCGGGAAACGGCATGTGATCGGCGATCAACAAGAGCGCGCCGCCCCCCTGCACCCAGGCCGCGACCGCGGCGATTTCGTCGGGCGTGAACGCCGAGGGCGTCGGCAGCGACCACTCCTGCGCGTTGCGCTCATGGAGCGCGTTGGAGACCACCAGGATCTCCCCCCGCGCGAGCGAATCCCCCGTGAACCGGCAACCCGAGGGGAGCACGCGGTACCCGTCGCGGCGCAGCAGCTCTGCGAACGTGTAGTAGCGGCCGCCGGCGGTGTGGAAGTTGTGATGCCCCTCGTCGATCAGCACCACCGGGCCGTTCGGGGCGGGGAAGGCCGGGTTTTCGATCGGCGGCCGGAAAGCCGAGTCCGGCACCTGCTGGGCCGGGGCGGCCGGCGCCGCCAGCATTAACAGCGACAGAACCATCGGGCAATACGATCGCACGCAAGCCTCCTTCCACGGCCGCTGCCGTTTCCGCACGATGATGCCAAGAGACGCGGGGCTGCAGAATCTACGAATTTCCTTGGCCGGTGTTGCGGCCGCGGCTATCATGGGCCATGCGCAGACATTCGCAAGAGAGAACCGGGCGGGCGCTGGCGATTCTGGCGTTCGGGGCGCTGTGTATCAGTTTCGCCGCGGTTTTTGTCACATTGCTCGGGGCTGGCCGGCTGGGGCCGGGCGCCATCGCTTTCTGGCGAACCTTCTTCGGCGCCGGCATCCTCTTTGTCTGGGCGGCTCTCGCCGGCCACCGCCTCGGCCTGCCCTGGGCGCTGAAACGCTGGACTATCCTCGCCGGCGTCCTCTTCGCCGGCGACCTCTTCGTCTGGCACCGCTCCGTTCTCCTGGTCGGCGTCGGCATGTCGACCATTTTCGCCAACACGCAGGTGTTCGGCACCGCCGTCCTGAGCTACTTCATCTTCAGGGAGCGGCTCACGCTCGGATTCTTCGCCGCCGCGGCCGGTGCGATTCTCGGCCTGATCCTGCTGATCGGGGTCGGGAGCGACATCGCCTTCACCGCCCCCTACCTCCGCGGAGTGCTGCTCGGCCTGCTCACGGCCGTGTTCTATGCCCACTACATCGTCACGATCAAGATTGCCGGGCAGCGGGAGGGACCGCCGCCGAGTTTCATCACGCTCATGGCCTGGGTGTCGTCCGCCGCGGCGTTCTTCCTGCTGATCGCCTCGTTGCTGTATGAGCGGCACGAATTCTTCCCGCCCGACTGGACGAGCGTGGGCATCCTCGTCCTGCTCGCCCTCGTCGCGCAGGCGCTCGGCTGGTGGGCGATCTCGCAGGCGCTCCCGCGTCTCGATGCCCACCGGAGCGGCCTCGCCCTGCTGCTGCAGCCGGTGCTGGCCGCCGTCTGGGGGGCGCTCTTTTTCGCTGAACGCCTGACCCCGCTGCAGACGCTCGGAGCAGCCATAACCCTGCTCGGAATCTACCTCGGAACCGTCCGCCGCCCCGCCGGGCAGCAATCCCGCACCACCCCGGCGGGCACGTGAACGACTCGTGAGGCATTGCCAATGGAAAGCAACCCCCGTACCGGCTCCCTGTCGGAAAAGACCGCGGCCTGGCTGAAACACATCGAACAGGTGAATCGCCACCCCATGACCCTGAATCGGGGATCCTCCGCCCTCCTCGTGGTCGACATGCAGAACTTCTTCCTCGACCCGAACTCCGCCGCCTTCACCTGCGGCGGTCCGCCGATCATTCCCAATGTAATTCTGCTGATCGCTGCCTTCCGGGCGCAGAACCGTCCCGTCATCTACACAAAGCACGTTCACCACCCGTCCGGTCACGACGCCGGCATCATGGCCTGGTGGTGGAAAGGAATGTGCCTCGAGGGAACCCCGGAGAGCGAAATTCACCCCGACCTCGCCCCGGCGGCGGGGGAGAAGGTCATTGCGAAACACCGCTACTCGGCTTTCTACGGCACCGACCTCGAGATCGTCCTGCGCGGCCTGCGCATCACCGACCTTGTCATCACCGGCGTGATGACCAACCTCTGCTGCGAATCCACCGCCCGCGACGCCTACTTCCGCGACTACCGCGTGTTCTTTCCGGCCGATGCCGCCGGGTCGGTCAGCGAGGAACTGCATCTGGCCGCCCTCATGGGCCTGGCGTTCGGGTTCGCGCACGTAACGCGGACCGCCGACCTCCTCCGGGATCTCACTGAATCCCGCCCCGCCCGGACTGAGCCTTGATCCAAAGCTGATGCGCCGCACAAAAAAAGCACGGCGGATCACCTGATCCGCCGCGCTGTTATAAACGTCGCTCGTGGGCTCCCGCCCGCTACACGAGCACGCGCTCCAAACCGGCCGCGATAAAGTCGGCGTCCTTCTTCGTGATGATGAGCGGCGGCGAGATCCGGATCGTGTGCCCGTGGCTGTCGTTGGCCATCAGGCGCGCTCCGAGCATCTCCCGGCAGTACTTCATGGCGTCGCCGTTCTTGACCTCGATGCCGATAAACAGCCCGCGGGCCCGCACCTCTTTCACGTGCGGCGAGCGCGCCCCGATCGCCCGGATCTGCTCGGCGAGGTAAGCGCCGACCTGATCGGCGTTCTCCGGCAGCCGCTCCTCGACAATCACGTCGAGCGCCGCATTCCCGGCCACGCACGCGAGCGGGTAGCCGCCGTAGGTCGACCCGTCCCGGCCCGGCTGGAAAACGATGTCCATGAGTTTCGCGTTGGTGACGAAACACGACAGGGGCACCAGCCCGCCCGAGAGCGCCTTGCCCAGGATGATGCCGTCCGGAACCACCCCTTCGTGCTCGAACGCAAACATCTTGCCGGTCCGCCCGAGTCCCACCTGGATCTCGTCGAACAGGAGGATGAGGTTGTGGCGGTCGGAGAGCTCGCGCAGCCCTTTGAGGAACCCGGCCGGCGCCTGGTACATCCCGCCCTCCCCCTGCATCGGCTCGACGAGGATCCCGCAGGTGTTCTTGGTAATGGCTTTCTCCACCTTGTCGAGGCTGCCGAAATCAACCGTCCGGAACCCCGGCGTGAGCGGGCCGAATCCCTGTTTGTAGTAGGCGTTGCTGGAGAAGGACACCGTGGTGATCATGCGGCCGTGGAAATTGTTGTTGAAGACCACGATCTCCTGCTGCCCGTCCGGAATCCCCTTCTCCTTGTAGCCGTAGTACCGGGCCAGCTTGACGGCCGTCTCCACCGATTCGACCCCGCCGTTTTTCGGCAGCACCTTGTTGCCGTTGTCGCCGAAACGCGGGCCCATCTGCGGCACCAGCGTCGCCAGCTTCTTGAGGAACACGCCCAGGGGATCGGTATAGACGACGTTGGAAATGACCGAGCCGTAACCGCTCTGGAGCGCCTCAACGACCGCCTGAACAATACGCGGATGGTGGTGGCCCTGGTTCACGGCCGAGTAGGCCGCCAGGCAATCGAGGTACCGGTCGCCCTTCTCATCGTGCAACCAGATCCCCTCGGCCTTCCGGACCACCAGATGCTGACGACTGTAATGGTGTGCACCGTAACTGCTCTCGAAATCGTAGATCATCTGGTCAGAGTACGTCGAGTACCCAACCGGTCCGCGGTGAGTCGTTCTTACATCAGCCATGGTACACCTCGTAAAAAAGCCATAAAAAATGGCGTTACACGTCGCCCAAATATATGTCGTCCGCCCCAAAAACTCAAGTGATGCCGCTCGAAAAACGCGCATTCTGCGTTGTAGTTCAGTCACTTTCGCGCCTGTTTCCGGCCCGCTCCGCAGCGTGATTTCATTCGGGGAATCGTCGAAAATAGACCAGATCGGGGCTATTTGGTCCCTCCGTCGCGCGTCGGACCACCCGTTCCGGGTCGGTCGGGAAGGACATGTGCCCCAAGCGAATGTGCGCGAAAAAAAATACCCGATCGTACCGGTTTTGCTCGACCTAACAGGAGTAAAATTGACCGGATAAGCTTGATTTTTCGGCCCCAATTGGTATATTCTTCGGCTGATTCTACCACCACTTTGGAGGTCTGATGCCTAAGATTGTCGACAATGTTGAACTCGGCCCGATGATCTGGAAAATGCGCGTGGCTGTCCCGCGCCTCGTCGCGAAAGCCAAAGCCGGCCAATTCGTCATCCTGCGCGTCAACAACGAGGGGGAGCGCGTGCCGATGTCGATCGCCGGCCTCGACCAAGCCAACGGACTCCTCACCATCGTCTACCAGGTCGTGGGGAAGACCTCGGCGTTGATGACGACCGTTGCGCCGGGCCACGAGCTGTCCGATTGCGTCGGGCCGCTCGGCATCCCCACCCACGTCGATACCTGGGGCACCGCCTGCGTCGTCGGGGGCGGCATCGGCATCGCGCCGGTCTACCCGATCGCCCAGGCCTTCAAAAAAGCCGGCAACAAAGTGGTCACGATCATCGGCGCCCGCACCAGGGACCTGCTTTTTTACGAAGAGGAGCACAAGGCCGTGGCCGATGAGTTCTACCCGTGCACGGACGACGGATCCTATGGCCACCATGGTTTTGTCTCCGACGTTCTCAAGCAGCTTCTCGACCGCGGCGCCCCGATCAAGCACATCATGGCGATCGGCCCGGTGCCGATGATGCGCGTCGTGTCAAAGCTGACGGCGCCCTACGGCGTCTCGACCTGGGTGTCGCTGAACCCGCTGATGATCGACGGCACGGGCATGTGCGGCGGGTGCCGCGTGAAAATCGGCGAGGAAACCAAGTTTGCCTGCGTCGATGGTCCGGATTTCGACGGCCACCTGGTCGATTTCGACCTGCTCACCTCCCGCCTGACGGCCTACCGCGAGCAGGAGCGGCGGGCGATGAAACGGCTGCTCGACGACCCGAACTGCCGCCTGACCAAGTCCGTCCAGGCCTTCGCCTACCCGGATGAGAAGTGAGGAAACGACCATGAGCGAAAAAGACACCGCCCTGGGGCAGGATGAATCCCGGGCCGAGGCCGGCTCCTCGAATCCGATCGCCAAGAAAGACCGCATGCGCATCCCGCGCCAGAAGATGCCGGAACAGCAGGCGGAGGTGCGGGTCGGCAATTTCAAAGAGGTTCCCTTCGGGTTCACGATTGACCTGGCGCTCACCGAGGCCCAGCGCTGTCTCGAGTGTCCCAAAGCCCCCTGCATCAAGGGCTGCCCGGTGGAGGTCGACATCCCCGGCTTCATCCGCCTCATCCTGGAAAAGGACTTCGCCGCCGCCGCCCGCAAGATCAAGGAGACGAACTCCCTGCCCGCCGTCTGCGGCCGCGTCTGCCCGCAGGAGGAGCAGTGCGAAATCGCCTGCGTGCTGCACAAGAAGTTCCAGCCGGTCGCGATCGGCGCCCTCGAACGCTTCGTCGCCGACTACGAGCGCGAGAACCATCTCGTCCAGCTTCCCCGGAAGCAGCCGCCGACGGGGCGCAAAGCCGCGGTCGTCGGCGCCGGCCCGGCCGGACTCACGGTCGCCGGCGACCTCATCCTTCTCGGCCACGAGGTCACTATTTTCGAGGCTCTCCACAAGCCCGGCGGCGTGCTCGTCTACGGCATTCCCGAATTCCGCCTCCCCAAGGCGATCGTCCAGTCCGAGTGCGACTACCTCCGCGACCTCGGCGTCGAATTCCGCAATTCCACCGTCATCGGCAAAATGGACACCATCGACGAGCTCTTCGAGATGGGCTACGACGCGGTTTTCATCGGCACTGGCGCCGGCCTGCCGAATTTCATGGGCGTCCCCGGCGAAAACCTCATCGGCATCTACTCCGCCAACGAGTACCTCACCCGGTCGAACCTCATGCGGGCGTTCGAGGAGGACAGCTACGACACGCCGATCATCCGCGGCCGCAACGTCGCCGTCCTCGGCGGCGGCAACACGGCCATGGATGCCGTCCGCACCGCCCTCCGGCTCGGCGCCGAAAATGCCTACATCGTCTACCGCCGCAGCGAGGCCGAAATGCCCGCCCGCAAGGAGGAAATCCACCACGCGCTCGAAGAGGGCGTGCAGTTCCACATGCTCACGACCCCCATCCGGTTCCTGGGCGATGAACGGAACCGGGTGCGGGCGATGGAGTGCCTCCAGATGGAGCTCGGCGAACCGGACGCCTCCGGCCGGCGCCGGCCCGTCCCCATAGAAGGTTCGAATTTCACCATGGAGGTCGATCTCGTGGTCGTGGCGATCGGCAACGGTTCCAACCCGCTGATCCCGCAGACCACTCCCGGCCTCAAGACCAACCGGTGGCAGAATATCGTCGTCGACGAGGAGACCATGCAGACCTCCCGCGAGGGGGTCTACGCCGGCGGCGACATCGTCACCGGCGGGGCCACGGTCATCCTCGCCGCCGGGGCGGGGAAGAAAGCCGCCCGCGCCATGCACAAGTACATGATGGAGAAAGTCAGGACATAAGCCCGCGGCGGATTTCTCCCTCCGGGTGATGGTAGCAATACAGCAGAGGCGGGCCGCGCGGTCCGCCTTCGCTGTTTCACCCTCCGCCGCCCGTCAAGGCCGCCATGCTCACCAGCGAACTCGTCAAACGCCTCGCCGCCGCCGCCGGCTTCGACCTCTGCGGCGTCACCTCCCCCGAGGTCATCCCCGAGGCCCGCGACCGGTTTCTCCGGTGGCTCGCCGAGGGCCGCCACGCCGAGATGCACTGGATCGCCCGCTCCACACACCGTCGCGTTGACCCAAGAGAACTGCTGCCGAGCGTCAAGTCGGTCATCATGCTCGGCGTTAACTACTACAATCCCAACAGCCCCGATCGCCCGCCGGGCCACGGCCGCGTCTCCCGCTACGCCCGGGGCCGCGACTACCACAAGGTCATCCGGCGCCTGACCCTCCACCTGATCCAACGCCTGCAGGAGCAGGTTGCCCCGCAGCGCCACGACTTCATCTGGTACGTCGACTACGGCCCCTTTCTCGAACGCGCCTATGCGGCCAGGGCCGGGCTCGGCTTCATCGGCAAGAACAGCATGCTCATCAACCGGACGTTTGGATCGTGGGTCTTCCTCTCCGAGATCCTCACATCGCTGGCGCTTGATCCGGACGAACCCTGCGGCGGGCGCCACGGCGCCTGCGGGGAGTGCACCGCCTGCATTGATGCCTGCCCGACCGGGGCCATCGTCGGCCCGGCCATGATCGAGGCCGCGAAGTGCATCTCGTACCTGACCATCGAACGACCCCGCGCGATTCCCGAAGCGCTGCAGAGCCGCATGGGGGCGCTCATTTTCGGCTGCGACATTTGCCAGCAGGTCTGCCCGTACAATCGGCGGGCGACGCCGACCCCGCACCGGGAACTCCTGCCGGCCGCCGGCGCGGGGGAGTTCGTCGACACCCGGCGCGTCCTCGCCCTGCGCGACCGCGAGGAGTTCCTCGCGTTCGCGGCCGGCACGCCGCTCGTTCGGCCGCGCCTGGAGGGCCTGCAGCGCAACGCCCGGATCGTCCTGGAGAACGAGAGCCGCCGCACCCGGGAAGGCGGCGGCGCCGCCGGCGGGGGAGAGGTTCCGCAATAAACGGTTGCCCCGTCCGGGGGATGTGCCTATTATTGCCGTATGGTCAAGGACGCGCAAGCGACAGCGATCCGAACGGGCTCCGGCCGGGGTCCGGGGCGGATCTCCGTGCGCCGCTGCTCCCCCGGGCCTTCGGCCCCGGTCGCGCTCTCCGTCCCTCCCGCGTCGCGCCGCGCCCGCACGAGCAGGAAAATCCCAGTTCCAATAGCAGTGAGGTGGCAACAACGGTGAAGCCGGGAGCCTTTTCCATTAGTGCCGGTCGGACGGAGGCGGCCTGTCAGCGCGCCCTGCGCCGGCTGGAACGCAACGCGGTTCTGCCGCGCATCATGGTGCGCGACGCCGGGCTGTTTTCGCGGCAGCCGGCCGTCCGCGACAAGATCGCCAACCGCCTCGGTTGGGTCGATGTGGCCGGCACCATCCGCAAACGCGTCGCCGCCATCGAATCGTTCGGTCACGACGTCATCAAGGCGGGCTTCCGCGACGTCGTGCTCCTCGGCATGGGCGGATCCTCGCTCTGCCCCGATCTCTTCGGCCGCATTTTCGGCCGCCACCGATCGCTCGACTCTTTTGCCGTGCTCGATTCCACCGATCCCCGCGCCGTCACCGCCGCTCTCCGCAAGGTCCAGCTTGACCGCACGCTCTTCATCGTCTCCTCCAAGTCGGGCGCCACGGTCGAGACGCGCTCGCAGATGATCTGCTTCCTCGACCGTCTGCGGCAGGAGGGTTTTTCGCGGCAGGGGCGCCAGTTCGTCGCCATCACCGACTCGGACAGCGCGCTGCACTCCGCCGCCCGGAGCGAGGGATTCCGCCGCATCTACCTGAACCCGCCCGACATCGGGGGGCGCTACTCGGCCCTCTCCTACTTCGGGCTCGTCCCCGGTTTCTTCGCCGGGGTCAACCTGGCGGCGCTGCTGGACGATGCGTATGCGATGGAGAAGATCCTCCGCGCGCGCGACGACGAGACCAACCCGGCCGCAGCGCTGGCCGCGCTCATGGCGGCGGGCGCCGAGTCGGGCAGCGACAAGATGACATTCATCGCCTCGCGGGGTCTCGCCCCGCTTGTCCCGTGGATCGAGCAACTGGTGGCCGAGTCGACCGGGAAGAAGACCAGGGGTGTAGTCCCGATCGACGGCGAGCCGCTCGGCGCAGCGGCGGACTACCGGGACGATCGGATGTTCGTCACCCTCCGCCTGGCCTCCGAAAAACCTCCGCTGCCCGAGAACCTTCGCGCCGCTTTCCGGAAGAAAGGGTTCCCGATCGTCGACCTCAGTTTGCCCTCGTACGATGCCCTGGGCGGCCAGTTTCTCCTCTGGGAGGTCGCCGTGGCCGCGGCCGGCTATCTCATGGGGATCAACCCGTTCGATGAACCCAACGTCACCGAGAGCAAACGCAACACCGAACGCATCCTGGACCAATATCGCGAGTCGGGCCAGTTCGCCGACCTGGCCGCGGGCCGGACCTACGGCCGTCTCACGCTCGTGAGCCACGGGGGCGAGAGTCACCTCCGCCCGTCGGACCTGGCCGATTTGAAACGGCTGCTCACCCGATTCCTGGCCGGCCTCCGGCCGCCCGAATATGTCGCGCTGCTCTGCTACAGCAAGGAAGAGCGCGCTCTGGATCGCCAGTTCGCGGGCATGCGGGCGGCCATCCGGCGCCGCCGGGGGGTCGCGACCCTGTGCGGCTACGGACCGCGCTACCTCCATTCCATCGGCCAGCTCTACAAGGGCGGGCCCGATGTCGGCCGGTTCATCGTCTTCCTCCGGGCCGATTATGACCGGCTCGAGATTCCCGGGCGGTTCTACGATTTCGGGCAGCTCATCACGGCCCAGGCGATCGGCGATGTGCGCGCCCTGGCGAGTCGCGACCTCCCCGTGCTCGTCTTCGCCGTCAAGGGAAACGTCACCACTGCGGTAAAGGAGTTCGCCGATGTCCTCCATGCGGTTTGCCAATGAACAGGATACCCGAGTGAAAGATTTCGATCCCTGGCGCGGCTTCACCTCCAGCGCTCTCTCGCCCGAGTGGCGGAAGAAACTCAGCGAGACGGCCCGCCGTTGCCGCGCGCAGATTCTCAAGATGACCAGCCTCGCCGCCTCCGGCCATCCCGGCGGTTCCATGTCGTCGCTCGAGCTGTACCTCACTCTCTACCACATGGCCCGCGTCGATCCCCGCAACCCGATGCGCGATGACCGCGACCGCATCATCGTGTCGCACGGCCACACCTCGCCGGGCGCTTATACGGCGCTGGCGGCCGCCGGTTTCTTCGATCCCGCCGCGGCCATGCACGGTTTCCGCCAGGCCGGCTCCCCCTTCGAAGGGCATGTCGAGCGGAGCGTCCCCGGCATCGAATGGGACACCGGCAACCTCGGGCAGGGGCTCTCGGTCGGCATCGGCAAAGCGCTCTACGCGCGGCTCTCGGGTCTGAATTTCCACACGTTCGTGATCATGGGCGACGGCGAGCAGCAGAAGGGGCAGGTGGGCGAGGCGCGCCGGGTCGCCGCCAAATTCGCCCTCTCCCGTCTGACCGCGATCATCGACCGCAACCGCCTCCAGATTTCCGGCCGCACCGTCGACATCCTGCCGCAGGATCTCGCCGCCGAGTGGGAGGCCGACGGTTGGCAGGCGGTCGAAATCGACGGCCACTCATTTGACCAGATCTACGGGGAACTGCACCGCGCCGTCACCAATGAAGGCCGCCCGATCGTCATCATCGCCAACACCGTCATGGGCAAAGACGTCGGCTTCATGGAAAACGACGAGGCTTTCCACGGGGCTCCGGTCGCCCCCGACATGCTCACCCCGGCCCTCGCCCTCCTGGGCGACCACGGGAAAGACCTCCCCGCGCTGCGCGAGCTGCGCAAGCAGGGGCCGCCGCCCGCGTTCAAGATCCCCCGGCCCCCCTACCCGCCGGTCGAAACCGGGCAGCCGGCCACCTACGGCGCCGACGTCAAAATGGACAACCGCACGGCTTTCGGCAAAGCTCTCCTGGCCGTCGCCGATCTCAACCTCCCCCGCGAGGACTTCGTCATGGCCGTCTTCGACTGTGACCTCGCCGGCTCGGTCAAGACTGCGGCCTTCGGCCAGAAGTACCCCGACAATTTTTTCCAGTGCGGCATTACCGAACACAACACTGCCGCCATCGCCGGCTCCCTCTCCGCCGAGCGCGCCGTCTCGATCTGGGCCGACTTCGCGGTCTTCGGCGTCGACGAGACTTTCAACCAGGCCCGCCTGAACGATATCAACCACGCCAATCTGAAACTCTTCTGCACCCACACCGGCGTTCAGGTCGGCGAGGACGGCAAGACCCACCAGTGCATCGACTACTTCGCCCTCCTCAACTCGACTTTCGGCTGGAGAGTCATCACCCCGGCCGATCCCAACCAGACCGACCGCATCACCCGGTGGGTTTTGAGCCGGCCGGGCAACTTCGCCGTGTTCATGGGGCGTTCCGCGACGCCGATCATCCCCGACGCCGACGGCCGTCCCTTCTTCGGCGGCGACTACGAGTACCGCTACGGGCGCATGGACGTCCTCCGGCGCGGCGAGCGCCTCGCCCTCGTCGCCGCCGGCAACATGTGCGCAATCGCTCTCGACGCCTGGCAGCGGCTGTCCCGAGAGGGCGTGGGAATCTCGCTCATCAGCGTGGCCGACTGGTCGGACTTTCACGCCGATGATCTCCAGATGCTGGCGGCCCACGAGCACCTTGTCGTGCTCGAGGACCACAACGTCAAGACCGGATTGGGGACCGCTCTTGCCGCCGAGCTCTTCCAGGCCGGCGCCCGCTCCACGCTCACCAAAATGGGCGTGACGGCGTACGCCTCCTCGGGCCCGCCCGCCGACCTCTTCCGGCTTTTGGGGCTCGACCCGGCGTCCGTGGTCGCTCGGGTGAAGGCCATTCTCGGCTGACGGTCCTCGGCAGTATCCGCGCCGTCGGGCCGCAGGCGTCCGCCGGCCCGGGCGGGGCTGTGCCTCCCGCCGCCGGGCGTTTCCGCCGGCAAGTTTTCCCTTGCCCGCCCTCCCCGCGCGCGGTTATGCTACCGCCGTGAACGCCACCGTTCCCCGAACCTGCTGTCCACAATTGCGGAGCCTGTGAGCGCCATGTTTGTCGCGTCCGTCAGCCGGCGTACTGTCCGCCTTGCCGCCGTTACCGAGGCCCAGGGGCGCGTCACCCTGAAAGACCAGGCCCGCTTTGACGCGGCGGACTTCGACAGTTTCGAAACTATTCTCCAGCGCTATTTCAGCCGGCGGCGCACCGAGGGCGCGCTCTTCTTCGTCGCCGTGGCCGGCCTCCCGGTCGGCTCGACCGTCTCCTCGGCCCTGCTGCCATGGGCGATCGACGGCGACAGCATTCGCGCGCACTTCTCATTTGACGTCGTCCGGCTCGTGAACGAACACCTCGCCACCGCGCGCGGTCTGTTCGACCTGCCGCCCGATGCGCTCTTCACGATCAACGACCAACCGGCGGTTCCCGGCAACATCGGTCTCATGGCGGTCGATGAACTTCTCGCCGAGGTGCTCATGGTGCGCCGGGACAACGGCTACCTCAGCTTCCTCACCAACGGCGGCCACACCGGTCTCGCCCCCGCCACCCAGCTCGAGGCCGAGTTGTGGCAGTATCTCTACGCCCAGCGGGATGTGGTCGAGGTCGGCGACGTGGTCAGTTCGGCGGGGCTTGTCCGGCTCGTGGACTTCTATCTCGAGTCGCACGGCCACGAAGTGCCGGAGTGGCTGCAGAACGCCCCGGACCCGCCCTCCCGCATCGTCGAGACGGCCCTCGCGGGAAAACAGCAGGTGGCTGTCGACGCCGTCGACCTGTTCGTCGACTGCTTCGCGGGCGAAGCGGCCAACCTCGCCCTGCGCGGCGCGACTACGGGCGGGCTCTACCTCGCCGGCCGCGTCACCACCGAGCTGCTCCCCTCGCTCGACCAGGGCCGCTTTCTGGACAACTACCTCAAGCGCGGGGCCGCCGAGGAGAAGCTGCGTCCCATTCCCATCCGGGTGATTCTGGACAGCGCCGCGCCGCTGCGGGGAGTCGCCCGCATGGCTCTGGAATTCGAGCACCCGCAATGACGCGCGCCGTTGCGTTCCTCCACGGCGTCTACCGCCGCCGCGATCTTCCGTTCTACCGCGCGCTCTGCCGCGGGCGGCTGACGATTGCGGTCGACGGCGGTTACCGCTTTTTCCGGATGGCTGGGCTGTTTCCCGACATTCTGCTGGGCGATTTTGACTCGCTGAAACGCCTCCCCGCCAACCTCCCGCCCCGCACCCGCGTCCTGCGATTCCCGTCCCGCAAGGACAAGACCGACGCCCACCTGGCGATTGAGTGCTGTCGGGAGCGCGGCCTCGGGGCGATCGACCTGGTGATGCCCGGCCTCGGCGAGATTGACCATGCCCTCGGCGTCGTCTTTCTCCTCGGCCTGCGCGATCGCCCCGCCGCCCGAAGCGGCCGCGCCGATATCCGTGTGGTCAGCCCGCAATGCGAGATCCGCCTCGTGGCCGACAGCCGGATCACCTATCGCCGGCGCGGGGGAGACCTCGTCTCGGTTCTGCCGCTCTCGGCGCGAATCCGGCTCACCACCGAGGGGACCGAGTACGACGTGACTGAGGCTTGGCTGCAATTCGGCGATACCCGGGGGCTGCGCAATCGCATCGTCCGCGCCCGCGCGACGGTCGCTGTCCGGGGGCAAGCGCTGGTGGTGCGCCGTTTTTCCGGCGGCTTGGCGGCCCGCCCATAAGGCGGTGTCTCCCATCGGGAAAACTGCTGTCGCGGCCGCCCAGCCGCCCGGCGCGCGCCGGCCCGGCGCTCCCGACTCTCCCCCGCAAAATTGCCCCCCGTTTATCTTGACAACAGGGTGCAGATGCCTATATTCAGGGCCTGTAAAAATCGGCCGGGCATCCAGAGATCGTTGTGTCCTGCCGACAAGACCGTAGACACTGGGCGATCGTCCAATGGTAGGACATGCGGCTCTGGACCGTAGAATCGGGGTTCGAATCCCTGTCGCCCAGCTTTTTTATGCCCGCCGCGCCCGGCGCTCTCAGCCGAACGTCGCCAACAGCACCCCTGCCGCCACCGCCGACCCGATAACTCCCGCCACATTCGGCGCCATGGCATGCATGATGAGGTAGTTGTTGGGATCCTCGCGGGCGCCCATCACCTGGCAGACGCGCGCCGAATGCGGCACCGCCGAGACGCCCGCGGCGCCGATGATCGGGTTGATTTTGTTCCGCGCGATCAGGTTCATCACTTTCGCGAACAGCACGCCGCCGGCCGTCGCGATCGCAAACGAGGCCGCCCCGAGCACGAACACCTTGATCGAGTCCGGCGTGAGAAACCGGCTCGCATCGGTCGAGGCGCCAACGGTGAGGCCGAGCAGGATCGTCACGATGTCGATAAACGCCGTCCGCGCCGTCGCCGCCAGCCGCTCCGTGACCCCGGACTCCTTGAGCAGATTCCCGAAAAACAGCATGCCCAGCAGAATCAGCGCGCCCGGGGCGATGAAACAGGTGATGATGAAGGCGACAATGGGGAAGAGGATGCGCAGCCGCTTGCTCACCGGCGGCGCCGGTTTCATCCGGATCAGGCGCTCGTTGCGCGTCGTCAGCAGCTTGATGATCGGCGGCTGAATCACCGGCACCAGCGCCATGTAGGAGTAGGCCGAAACCGCGATCGCCCCGAGCAGGTGCGGCGCCAGCTTCGACGTCAGAAAGATCGCCGTCGGTCCGTCCGCCCCGCCGATGATGCCGATCGAGGCGGAACTGTCGGCGTCAAAGCCGAGCCAGAGCGCCCCCAGGAAAGTCACGAAGATGCCCAACTGGGCCGCCGCGCCGAGCAGAATCAGCCGCGGACTGGCGAGCATGGCCGAGAAGTCGGTCATCGCCCCGATCCCCAGAAATATCAGCGGCGGGTACCACCCCTCGCTCACTCCCTTGTAGAGGATCGACAGCACGCTCCCTTCCTCGTAAATGCCGATCTCCTGGCCGGGCGCGAGGGGGATGTTCCCCATCAGAATTCCGAAGCCGATTGGCACGAGCAGGAGCGGCTCGTACCCTTTGGTGAGGGCCAGGAAGAGGAAGCCGCACCCGGCGAGGAGCATTACGAGGTTGCCCCAACTGAAGTTGAAGAACGCGCCCTGCTGGAGGAAATTGAGCAGCATGTCCATAGCGTGTCCCGTGGCGGGGCCGCGCCCGCTACTCGAACTCCACGAGTGTCTGGTTTTCGCGCACCGAGTCGCCGACCGCCACCGGGATCGCCTTCACCTTGCCCGCCGTCGGCGCCGCGATCGCGGTCTTCATTTTCATCGCCTCGATCGACAGGAGGATGTCCCCCTGTTTGACCGCCATTCCGACTTTCGCCTTGATCTCGACCACCGTCCCGGCGATCGGCGAGGCGACCGCTCCCTGGCCGGCGGCGGCCGGCGCCGCCGGGGTCGGGGCGGGGGCAGGCGGCCCGCCCGCCGTCAGCGACTGGCGCGGCCGCGGGCGCGGCGCCGCGGCCGGGAAACCCTCCCCGGCGTCAAGCACCTCGACATCAACTTCATACGCCACCCCGTGCACCGTTATTCTCAGCTTCATCGTCTCACTCCTGGTCTCTCGTTTCTTTCTCTGGGGCGCTACCTTCGCCGCGGCACGACGTGCGATCCCATCAGCACCGCCCGGCCCGAGGCCGACCACGTGCGCGTCCCGCCATCGACCGGCAACAGCCGCCGGATGCGGGTGATGTGGAACCGCCCCTGGGTGACGGTGGCCGCGGCCGCCGCGATCAGCACCAGCGTGGTGGTGTCGATCGTCGGCTCCTTCCCGAAAGCCGCCTCGTCGGCCTGCGCCTCGCGCGCCCGCCACCGCTTGTCGAGCCGGCCGAACAGGGAGACGGCCGTGACGATGATCGCCAGCGCGGCAAACACGACCAGCAGGCCGACCACGACAAAAAGCGCGACATTGAACTCTGCTCCGTCCGCCATCACCGTCTCCCGGGCTAGAGCGGGATCAGCCCGTGTTTCTTGGCCGGCCGCAGCTCCCGCTTGGCTTTCAGCACTTCGAGCGCCTGGGCTAGGTAGGGGCGGGTGTCGGCCGGTTCCAGTATCTCATCGACGAGTCCGTGCGCCGCGGCGGCGTACGGGTTCGCGAACATGTCCTTGTACTCCGTGATCCGCCGCGCCCGCTCCTCCTCGGGGTCGGCGGCCTCGCCGATTTCTTTGCGGTAGAGAACATTGACCGCTCCCTCGGCGCCCATGACGGCGATTTCGGCCGAGGGCCAGGCGCAGAGCAGGTCGGCGCCCATGCTCTTGGCGCACATGGCGAGGTAGGCGCCGCCGTAGGCCTTGCGGATCACCACTGTCATCTTCGGCACGGTCGCGGCGGCGTAGGCGAAGAGCATCTTCGCGCCGTGGCGGATAATCCCGCTGAATTCCTGCTGCACCCCCGGCATGAACCCCGGCACGTCCACGAGCGTGAGAATGGGGATATTGAAGGCGTTGCAGAACCGGATGAACCGCGCCGCCTTGTCCGAGGAATCGATATCGAGCACCCCCGCTTTCTGCACGGGCTGGTTCGCCACCACCCCGATCGAATACCCCGCCAGCCGCCCGAACCCGATCAGAATGTTCGGGGCAAAGTGCTCCATCACTTCGAGGAAGTCCCCCTGGTCGAGGATTCCGGCGATCACCTCCCGCATGTCGTACGGTTCCCGGGGATCCTCCGGCACGATTTCGTTCATCGCCGGATCGGGGCCGATCGCCTCCTCGTGCAGCGCCGCGTCGAACGGCGGGTCCTCGGTGTTGTTGCTCGGCAGGTAGGACAGCAGCCGCCGCGCGAGGGCGAGCGCGTGTTCGTCGTTTTCCGCAATGAAATGCACCACCCCCGAGTAGTAGGCGTGGCTCTCCGCGCCGCCGAGCTGTTCGGCCGTGATCTCCTCGCCCGTCACCTGCTTGATCACGAGCGGGCCGGTGATATAGAGCTGTCCCTGGTGGCGCACCTGGATGATAAAATCGGTCAGCGCGGGGGAGTAGGCCGCGCCGCCCGCGCACGGACCGGCGATTATGCTGATCTGCGGCACCACCCCGGACAAGAGCACGTTGCGGTAGAAAATGTGCCCGTATCCCTGGAGCGAGTCCACCCCCTCCTGAATCCGCGCGCCGCCGGAGTCGTTGATCATGACCAGGGGATCCCCGGTTTTGAGCGCCGCGTCCATGGCTTCGCTGATCTTCCGTCCGGTCATTTCACCCACCGACCCGCCCCCGACCGTGAAATCCTGGCTCGCGACGTACACCGGGCGGCCGTCGATGATCCCGTGCCCGCACACCACCCCTTCGCCCGGAAATTCCTTCCCCGCCATCCCGAACGCCGTCTGCCGGTGCTGGATGAACAGAAGCGACTCGCGGAATGTCCCTGGCTCAAACAACAGGTCGATGCGCTCGCGGGCGGTCAGCTTGCCGCGCTCGTGCTGTTTGTCGACTGCCTGGGGACCGCCCCCCGCGGTCATTTGGCCGCGTTTCCGGCGCAGGGCCTCGATGCGTGGATCAGCCATGTCCAATCCTTGTTACAAATTTCACATACTTCGCCCCGGTAGTGTAAGTGCTTTCCTCTAAAATGCAAGCGAAAGTTTGCCCCCGCTCCGCTTTTGGCGCGGCCGCGCACAGGGCGCCCGCCGGGGGGCGGCGGAGGCCGGTCGACCGCGCTTCTCCTGCCGCCGGCTGTCACCCCTTTCCCGCAAAAAAGGAGACCGCCGGCGGATACCCGACGGCGGCCCGAATGTCCGATGTCGCGTGCGCGCGGCTAGTCTTTCGCGGCGAGTTTCGCCCACGTGTCCCGGAGGCCCACGGTCCTGTTGAAAATCGGCCTCCCGGGCGCGGAGAACTTGTTGTCCACGCAGAAATAGCCGTGGCGCAGAAACTGGAAGCGGTCGCCCGGACGGGCCTCTTTCAGCATCGGTTCGAGTCTGCAGCCGGTCAGGATGCGCAGCGAATGCGGGTTGATGTGGGCGGTGAAATCCTTCCCGGCGGCCGCCTCCTCCGGCGCAATCTCCTCCGGAAACTCGTTCGAGAACAGGTTCTCGTACCACCGCACCTCGCCTTCGAACGCGTGCGCGGCCGACACCCAGTGGAGCGTCCCCTTCACCTTGCGGCCGTCCGGCGCCTCGCCCCCCCGCGAGGCCGGGTCGTACGTGCAGCGGAGCTCCACAATCTTCCCGGCCGCATCCTTGACCGCCTCCTGGCACCGGATGAAGTAGGCGTGCTTCAGGCGCACTTCGGCGCCGGGGGAGAGGCGGAAAAACTTCGCGGGCGGGTGCTCCATGAAGTCATCGCGCTCGATATAGATTTCCCGGGCGAACGGCACCATGCGGGTTCCCTCGGCCGCATTTTCCGGATTGTTGACCGCCTCGATCTCCTCGACCCGGTCCTCCGGGTAGTTCGTGATCACGACCTTGAGCGGATCAAGCACCGCCATCACCCGCCGCGCCCGCTTGTTGAGGTCGTCGCGCAGGCAGTGCTCCAGAAGCGCGAGGTCGGCCACCGAGCCTTTCTTCTTGGCCACGCCCACCCGCTCGGCGAAATCGCGCAGCGACTCCGGCGTGTACCCCCGCCGCCGCAGGCCGGAAATCGTGGGCATCCGCGGATCGTCCCACCCGTCGACATACTTCTCCTGCACCAGCCGCAGCAGCTTCCGCTTGCTCATCACCGTGTAGGTGAGATCGAGGCGGGCGAACTCGATCTGCCGCGGGTGGTAGATCCCCAGCTGGTCGAGAAACCAGTTGTACAGCGGGCGGTGGTCCTCGAACTCGAGCGTGCAGATCGAGTGCGTGATCCCCTCGACCGAGTCCGACTGACCGTGCGCCCAGTCGTACATGGGGTAGATGCACCAGGCGTCGCCGGTGCGGTGGTGCCGGGCGTGCAGCACCCGGTACATGACCGGGTCGCGCAGGTTGACATTCCCCGCTCCCATGTCGATCTTCGCCCGCAGCGTCTTCGCCCCGTTGGGAAACTCCCCGTTCTTCATCCGCTCGAACAGATCCAGATTCTCCTCGATCGGCCGGTTGCGGAAGGGCGACTCCTGGCCCGGCTCGGTCAGCGTCCCCCGCGTCGCGCGGATCTCCTCGGGCGTCAGATCATCGACATAGGCTTTCCCCGCCTTGATCAACTGCACCGCCCACTCGTAGAGCTGCGGGAAATAGTCCGAGGCGAAAAAGAGACGGTCCTCCCAGTCGGCTCCGAGCCACCGGACATCCTCGATGATGGAGTTGACGTACTCCTCCTCCTCTTTAGTCGGATTCGTGTCGTCGAAGCGGAGGTTGAACTTCCCGCCGTAGGTCTGGGCCAGGCCGTAGTTCAGGAGAATCGACTTGGCGTGCCCGATATGGAGGTACCCGTTCGGCTCCGGAGGAAAGCGGGTGTGCACCCGTCCGTCGTAGGTTCCCTTCGCAAGGTCATCATCGATAATGTCGCGAATGAAGTTCGATGTCGCTCGTTCGTCGCTGGCCATAGGCACCCTTCATCAATCTTCTCGTATCACTCTTTATCGGCGGCGCGCAGGGTCGGGCTGAACGCCTCCGCCGCCCAATTCCACACACTAATACACCCTTTCCGCGGAGTCAACGCAATTTCCGCCTGGCCCCGGACGTTGGCCACGTTGCGGTTCGGCGGCCCCATCCCCGAACCTCCCGCCGTTTCTGTCCGGCATACTGCGCCGGCGACGGTCCGATTTCCGACTATATTCAATTAGTGATGGACTTGCTGGATCAGGCTGCGCCAGAAGACATACGGTAGCCGTAAACCTGCTGGGCTCGATCATCCAGGGGCGCCGCCGCTGCCGGTTCAGGATTCACCTTCGATGACGCTGCTATCGCATGCCCGGCCAGGCCATCTGTCTCGCTCTCGGGCAGACTGAATGCTGCTCCTCGTGCTGGTCTGGGATTACATACCCCCGGCAGGACTCGAACCTGCTACCCTCTGCTTAGAAGGCAGATGCTCT